>CANKTH010000176.1 GCA_947486185.1 Deltaproteobacteria bacterium | reverse complement strand
GCTCCGAACCGCTGGCCACTCGGTGTCGGTGATCGAGAACCACGCGGTGTCCCGGCTCCGCCCCTTGACGATGAAGTGGTTACGGAAGATGCCCTCGAAGGTAAAACCAAGCCGTAACGCTGCGATACGCGACGGAACATTGAGTGAGTCACACTTCCACTCGAAGCGCCGGGCACGATAATGCTCGAAGGCCTCACACGCCGCGAGGTAGGTCACCTCGGTGTTCACCGTGCTGCGTTGGGCGCGGGGGATGTACCAGATATTGCCCAGCTCCAACCGGCGGTGCCCCGGCTCGTAGTTCATCAGCGCGGCCATGCCCACAGCCTCGCCGTCCTGCTCAACCAAGAACCATCGAGGATCCGTCGAGGTGAGGGTACCCTCCATCCAGGACGAGAAGGCGCCCAGGTCGGGGAAGGGACCATAAGCCATCCAGTTCCACATCGCATCGGCGCCGACAAAACCCGCGAACAACGGGGCGGCGTCGCGATCGGGCTCGGGCAGGCGGAGGCGAAGCGCCCCGACCTGCGTATCGAGGGGGCGGAGCGCACGGGGAGTTGTGACCAGGGGGACCTGCGGACCGAGCGTGTCCATGACCGCTCCAGTAGATGGCGAATAGCGCGGCTGAGCCCAGGCACCCTGGAGAGGGGTGACCGTCCGCAACACGTTGTTGGCGGCCGGCAGGGCGAGGGCCTGGCCGCCCCGTCTACCTGTAGAAGTAGTAGGAGTAGAAGGGGTATCCGTCCGAGTCCGTGATCAGACGGAACGCGTCGAAGCCGCTGGCGGTGGTGGTGACGTAGTAGTCGCCGAGAATGAAGTAGAACCAGTCATAGCTTGGGATGTAGAGCTGCACTACCCCGTACAAGGGGTATATCGTGCCCCCGTAGTCGTAGGCGACGTACTCCGTGAAGCCGAGCCCCCAGCCGGTGTAGGCACTGCCGCTGTAGTCGAAGTAGTCGAGGACGGGGAACTGGTCGCAGTAGGCGCCTGACTCCGAGGACGAAGCAAACTCGATCCCAAAGCTGAAATCGCAGCCGGGACAGCCCGAAATGTCGCCGTCATCACGCAAGTCGTGGCTCTTCTCACACAACGAGGCGCCGTACACCGGCGAGATGAAGGGCTGCTCGAGCTCCAGGTACTGCCAACCCCAGCTTCCGGAGCTGAGGTTGCCGGAGCGGTCGGCTTCGGCCGTCACGTGCCACGTCATGAGGGCGACCCCCGTGTCCCCCGCCGTGGTGCCGCCGCAGTCTTCGTCCACCCGGCCGTCACAGTCGTCGTCCTGAGCGTTGTCGCAGAATTCCGGGAAGCCAGGGCGGACATCGCCGTCGGTGTCGTCGCAGTCTCCATCGACCTCCGAGAGGCCGTCCCCGTCGTTGTCCACCGTGCGGGGATCGACGTCGGAGTCGGCGTCGGAGTCGGCGTCGGCGTCAGCGTCCGCGTCAGCGTCCGCGTCAGCATCGGTGTCGGTGTCGGAGTCGCTGTCGGAGTCACTGTCGGAGTCGCTGTCGGAGTCGCTGTCGGAGTCGCTGTCGCCTTCCGTGGTGGACTCTTCGTCGTCTTTGTCCTCATCGTCCAGGCTTGGCAGAAGACAGCCAGAGAGGGCGCCCGCGAGGGCGGCGATGAGCAGGGACGAGTACACACGTGGGGACAAGCGCACCTCAAAGTTCTGGCAGACCTTGCCCGAGGCGCGCTCCGATGTCAACACGAAGCGCGCGCGCCGCGGAAGCAATAAGGGGGCCAGCGGAGGAGAACATGCTGCTCTTATGGGTGGGGATCGGCTGTGGTGATGGGATACAGTGCGGCCCCGGTACGCACCTGGAGGCCAAGCTGTGCCTCCCCGACGCGACTGTGCCGACGGGGGATGTGGCCCCAACCGATTCGGACGCCGATTCGGACACCGACTCGGACACCGATTCGGACACCGACTCGGACACCGATTCGGACGCCGACTCGGACGCCGATTCGGACGCCGATTCGGACGCCGATTCGGACACTGACACCGAGCCCCCGCCCGAGCCGGCGCTGCTCCTGATCAACGAGGTCATGGCCAGCAACGACTCCGCCGCCGCCGATGAAAACGGCGAGTTCGACGACTGGGTCGAGATCTACAACGCGGGCGGCTCATCGGCCGACCTGGACGGCGCTACGCTCACGCGGGCCACGGGGGACCCGTACGTGTTCTCGGCGGGCACCTCGCTCGCACCCGGCGAGTTCCTGGTGGTCTGGTTGGATGCCCAGCCGGATCAAGGCACCTTACACGCGGATTTTACCGTGAGCTCGGCGAGTGACACTCTCTCCCTCCAGCTCGCCGGCACCACGCTTGACGAGGTGACCTGGAAGGACCTGGAGACCGATCACGCCCTCGCACGTTCCCCCGACGGCTCCGCCAACTGGGTGACGGTCGCGGGGGGCTCGCCCGGGACCAGCAACCCCTGAGATGCTGAAAGCGTTGCGCCGGGCCTCCCGACGCCGCGCGCCCGGGCCCGCTTTCCGGTTACGTCGGCCCGCGATGCTCCCGACCTACGACGCCTCCAGTATCACTGTACTCCCGGGCCTCGCCGCCGTGCGTCAGCGCCCCGGCATGTACATCGGCTCCACCGACGAAGATGGCCTGCACCATCTGGCCTGGGAGGTGGTGCAGAACGCCGTGGACGAGGCGCTCGCCGGCTACTGCCGCAACATTGACGTGCGCCTGGCCGCCGACGGCTCGCTCTCGGTCGAAGACGACGGCCGCGGCATCCCGGTGGACGCCCACGCCTCCGATGGTCGCCCTGCGTGTGAGGTGGTGCTCACGACCCTGCATGCCGGGGCCAAGTTCAGGCCCGGGCACTACGCGGTGGCTGGTGGCCTCCACGGGGTGGGGATCTCCTGTGTCAACGCCCTCTCTGACCAGCTTCGGCTTCGCATCGCGCGGGACGGCGGCGACTGGGAGCAGGAGTTTGCCGCAGGGGAGGCGCGGGGGCCGCTGCTTCGGCTCGGTGACAGCGGCGTCAGCGGGACCACCGTACAATTTCATCCGGATCCCCTGATCTTTGGTGATACACGCCTCGACGCAGGCAGGATTGCTCGGCACCTGGAAGAGCAGGCCTTCTTGTGCCCTGGCCTCAGCCTGACGCTTCGGGCCGACGGCCGGGTGAGCGCGTGGCGTTATGATACGGGGATCCTCGGCTATCTCGACCACCTGTGCCAGGACCGCCCACCGGTGCACCCCGAGGCGGTGCGGATCGAGGGGGAGCGCGACGGGGTCCGGATCCAGCTCGCGATGCGATGGACCACGGCGTATCGGGAAGAAGTACGCGCATTTGTCAACCACGTACCTACGCCCCAGGGCGGCACCCACGTGGATGGCCTCTCCGCCGCGCTCACGCGCTGCCTGGAACGTTACGCGCAGGTCCACGGCCTGAGTCAGGGCGAACCTTTTGCCGGATACGACGTCCGGGAGGGCCTGGTGGCGGTGCTCACGATCACCATGGCGGAGCCGGCGTTCGACGGGCAGACCAAGACCTCGTTGACCTCGCGTGTGGCGACCGGAGCGGTGGATCACGTCGTGACGGGCGCGCTCACGAGCTGGCTTGGCGGCCACCCAGCGGCCGCGGCGGCGATCATCGGCAAGGCGCTCGAGGCGTACCGCGCGCGTGCGGCGGCGCGCCGTGCGAGCGAGCGGGCGCGATATCAGCGGGTGGACGAAGGTATCTCCAAAGACATCTACCGGCGCCAGTTCGGCATCCGCTCCAAGAACTGGCACGACTCGGCCCGGTGGATCACGGACCAGGGCCTCTTGGGCGCCCACGCGGCCTTGTGTGAGGTCTCGCCCGACGCGCGGGTGCTCGACGCCTGCTGCGGCAGCGGTGTGGTCGGCAATTCCTTTCGCGGGCGGGTCGGACACATCACCGGCCTCGACATCACCCCGGAGATGGCGAAGCTCGCCGCGACCCGGCTCGATGAGGTCGTGCTCGGCGACGTCTACGCGGCGCCATTCCCGGATGCCAGCTTCGACCTGGTCTGTAACCGTGAGGTGCTGCACCTGTTGCCGCAGCCGCAGCGGCCGGTGGCGGAGTTCTTTCGGGTGCTCAAGCCTGGTGGCCAGCTCGTGGTGGGCCAACTGGTACCCTACAGCGCGGTGGACGCGCCGTGGATGTTCCGGATCCTCAAGAAGAAGCAGCCGCTCTTTTTCAACAACTTCCTGGTCGAAGATTTCGCGGAGCTCCTCCTGGGCGCGGGGTTTGATGACCTGAAGATGGTCGAGTACATCCAGACCGAAGACATCGATCTCTGGATCGACACCCACGAGACGCCCAACCTTCAGCGCCACCAGATCCGGAGCTTGTACCACCATGCTCCTGCCGAAGTCCGCGCCGCGCACCCTTTCCAGGTCTCGCCATCGGGCGCCATCCTCGATCACTGGCGCTGGTGTGTGTTCTCGGTCAGGAAGCCATCGGCGGGCTGAACCGCTCTGCCGCGCGGCTCAGATCTGCCGGTCGAGCAGGGTCGCGTACATCTCGTCTTCCGCCCGGATCACCGCGGCGTTGGCGGCGTACATGAAGGCTGCGGCGCTCTGGGTGACCAGCTCGGTCTCGAGCTCGGTGTTGGATCGCTGCAGGAGCTCCCCGGTGGCGCTGTCGTACCACGCGGCCCCGGCCTGAGTAGACACCGACACCACGCTCCGTACGCCGCCGCCGGGCGCGGTCTCGCCGGTGACCCGCCGCGCCTGATACCCGTCCGACATCAGGTTGGCTACGTTGGAGGCCGATGCCTGGAGCATGTTGGCCGCGTGTCTCATACCCGAGACCGCCGGTCCGGTAGCGCCGGATATGCCGCTCATCGTTGGCTCCGATACCCCGGGAGCTTAGCCGAGTTCGGGCACGGAAGGAAGGACGCGGGCCCTCGACGCGCCCGAGGTACACGCGCTATGGTTCGCCGATGCTGCTCTTCCTCCTCGGGTGCAACCGGCTCGAACCGGGCGTCCATCTGGTCACCACCCCGGCGCTCGCGCCCCTCCTGGACGACGCCGTCCAGTATCTGGACGACCCGCGCGTCAGCCTGCTCATCGAGGAGGATCCGCTCGACGAGCTCGGCCGCCTTCCCGACGAGGACCCGCTGGACATCGCCGTGCTGGCGGACGGCTCCTGCGCCGACTGCTACCAGATCACCCAGAACGAAGACGGTTTTGTGGTGAAGGGCGGCACGCCCCTCGGCATCCAGTACGGCGTAGCCGACGTGCTGGAGCGCCACGGTTACCGGTTCTTTCACCCCTGGCAGACCCTCCGTCCCGACACGGTGTCGCTCCTCGACGAAGCCGGCCTGACCGAGGCGCTCGCCCCCGAGCAGGAGATCCGCGGCCTGCACCCGCACACCATCCACCCTACCGAAGCGCTGTGGGATCTCTGGATCCCGGGAGAGGCCAACCTGGAGGGCAGTCGTCGCATGATCGACTGGCTGGTCAAGAACCGCGGCAACCACCTCCAGTGGCCGGGGCTCGACAACATCACCGGCGCCGATCACGCCGCCTGGAAGAGCCACACTGCCGCAATCCTGAGCTACGCCCACAACCGGGGTGTCCGGGTCGGGCTCGGTGTCCAACTGTTTGGTGGCGCCAACCTTCAACACGCGTACGATCTGTTGGAGGTTCCCGCCGCTGCCGCCGAACAGGAGGCGCAGATTGACCAGCAGCTTGGGCTGGTGCTCGACGGCCTGCCCTTTGACGTCCTCAACGTGTCGTTCGGCGAGTTTTCGGGCGAGACCCCTGAGGCGTTCATCAGCAGCCTGGACCAGGTCATCGCGCGGGCGCATCACCACGATCCCGGGCTGGAGGTGAGCGCGGTGGTGCACGTAGGCGAGATGGAAGACACCCGGGTGGAGTACCAGGGCGAGGAGATGATCTATTACTTCTTGGTGAAGTACGCAGACCCGAGCCTCGTGCCCTACGTGCACACGGTCATGTATTACAACCTGTTCGAGGACGCGGGCCTGGCGTATGGCCACGAAGACTTCTCGGACCACCGCGATTATCTCCAGGAGCGCCTGCGTGCCGACGAGCCGGTGGTCTACTTCCCGGAGAGCGCCTACTGGGTCGCGTTTGACACCCCGGTGCCGGTCTACCTGCCGCTCTATGTCCAGAGCCGCTGGTTCGACATGGATCAGCTCCGTCAGGCGGGCACGCCGCTCACCCAACACATCCTCTTCTCGTCGGGTTGGGAGTGGGGCTACTGGCAGAATGACGTAGCTACGCTGCGGTCGGGCTACACCCTGCCCGCGGACTGGCGAGAGCACTTCACATGGATGTACGCACCTTATGGCGATTCGCGTATCGCGGACGCGCTGATAGAGGTGAGCGAGGCCCAACACACGAGCCTGATCGGCGAGCGGCTGGCGCCGTGGTTGGCGGGCCGGGATGCGATCATGGATCTGGGCCGCAACCTCAACATCGTGGCGCAGCCCGACCGGCCGAGCTTCGAGGAGATCGTCGCGATGTCGGCGGAAGATCGGGCGGCCCTGCGTGCCGAGGTGCTGGAGCCGCTCCGGGCACACGCGGCGGTCTACGCCGAGGTGCTGCCTGGGCTACCTACCGGGGACCGATGGCAGGACGAGGTGGTGGACGGGGTGGAGATCGACAGCTTGCGGACGCGCTACATCGCCGACACCCTCGACGCGCTCCTGCTCTTTGCCGACGGCGACCCGGAGGCGGTGGCGGTGCTCGACCGCGCTGCGGAGACCCTGAGCGCGGCGCAGACGGTGGTGGCGCGCCGCCACGCCAACCTGCACGATCCCGACCCCACCACGCTGATCTCCCCGGTCGACAACCCCACGATCTACGACTACGGCTACCTCCACCAGGCAGATGTCCTGTGTTTCTGGCATCGGGAGCGGATTTTTGCCGACCGCATCCTGCGTGGCAGCGACGAGGCCGATCCCGGGTGTGCGTTGTAGTCTCCGGGCTCGTCTCGTGATCCGCTCCGGCGCGCGATCGGTCGGCCCCGAGTCGGATAAGCCACCCGCTCCACGCCGATGGCTTCCTGGTCGCGCCCCTCCCTGACGCTCCTCCGCGCGCTCGCCGCGCCGCTGGGATTTGGCGTGGTTTTTGCGTCGATCCTGTTCTACCCCGCGTGGCTCTCGCCCCGTGAGCTCGTACCGGGGGACCCCAGCGCCGACTGTTGGTCTCACGCTTTTGGCCTACGTTGGTTCGCCAACAGTCTGCTAGACGGGGAGCTGCCATACGACGCGCGTGGACTCGCATTTCCGCGGGGCGGGCCGCTGTGGTACGTCGATCCGGTCGGCGCGCTGGTAGCGTTACCCGCGGTGGTGCTTGGCGGCACCGGGCTCGGGTACCACCTTGAGATCTGGGTCCAGGTGCTGCTCGCCGCGGTGGGGGGCTGGTACTACGGACGGCAGCTGGGCGGCAGCGGTCTGGTCGGGGCGGCGGCGGTGGCGGCCGCTCCGATGATCCTTGCCGAATACCACAATGGAATCCTCGAAGCCGCCTGGATTGGCTTTGTGCCGCTGACGGCGACCGCGGCGCTCCGGGGTTCGCGGTGGACGGGCGCCTGGATCGGGCTCGCGACCCTGGCTACGCCCTATCACGGCCTCTCCGCGTCGCTGCTCGCCGGGTATCACCTGCTTCGTGCAGCTCAGTTCCGGCTGTTGCTCCGCACGGTGCTGCTCGGCGCGCTCCTGGGCGGCGGCCCGCTGGTGCTCCTGGGACAGAGTTTTGGCGGTGAGAACGCCCTGGAGCAGAAGCCGCGAGGCATGCAGGAGCTGACGCTACGGGTCAACGCGGTGGATCCGCAGAACTTCGTCCGGCCGGGCGATACATGGAGCGTGGACCTGACGGATGGTCGCGCTCCAAATTTCTCCCGTACACCTTACCTTGGTATGATACTTATCGCGGTTTCGCTCCTGGGCCTGGTGCGGCGCCCGCGTGAGGCGGGCGTGCTCGTCGTGGCGGGCCTGGGAATGGTCTTCGCGCTCGGGCCCTATCTCTGGTGGAACGGAGACTTTTATCGGACGGCCTCAGGGGACAGGGTAGCGCTGCCGCTCCGATACCTCTGGCCGTACCTCCCGGTCAACCTGGATCATCCGCTGCGCCTGCTGGGGATGTCGATCACCGGGCTCGCGGGGCTCGCCGCGCTGGGGGCCGGTCGCGCCGCGCCGGCGGTAGCGCTCCTGATCGCGGCTGAGGCGCTCTTGGTGGCGCCCAACCGGTGGCCCTACGCCACCTGTTCGCTCCAGGTACCGGCGGTATACCGGGCGATTCGTGAGGCCAGGCCCGAGGATACACGGGCATTGATCGACCTCCCCGCCGACCATCACGACACCGCCCACACCCAACGTTACCTCTACTGGCAGGCGATACATCAGCGGCCAATCCCCTATGTGCTCAAGGTGAGCGGCCGAGGAATCCCAAACTTCAACCCTGCGTTACGCACCTGGACCGGCCTGTCGTTGCGGATGCCTCTGGCGCCGGGCAGCCCGGGTTCGGTCGACCCGTCGGCTGACCTGGGGGAGGCCGTACAGGCGCTCGCAGCCGAAGGTTACGGCTGGGTGGTGTTACATCCGGAATTGCTCACACTGCCGGAATCGCGGTACTTCGAGACGATCAACCCGCTGCTTGGTGAGCCGTCTCGGTTGGGAACGGCGTGGGTGTGGGAGCTGCCGGAGGGCGGGGGGTGATCACGGCGAGGGTGTGAAGCGGGAGCCGGTCAGGCCGTGAGGGGGGTACGACGCGGGCACTCCGGTCTCCGGCGAGGGTGTCACCGACTGAGGCGGTGGCGACGGTGTCGCAGCCTCGCTCGGTCGGGGAGTGTGCGGCCCGCCCGGAGGTGTCGGCTACTCAACGTTCGGTGCCGGCGGCCGGTGCTGCTGAAAAAGTGGAGCGCCGAGTAGACGATCGTCGCGGACCGCGGTAGCCTGAAAACAGGAGACCCAAAGCGGGTCTTCTCCCTGGCGCTTGGGTCTTCTCCCTGGCG
>CANKTH010000175.1 GCA_947486185.1 Deltaproteobacteria bacterium | reverse complement strand
GTCTTCTCGTTGAGATGGGGGTCCATCAGCTCATACCGCCGCCGAATCGCCTGGACATCGCTCATGCCCTCGGGTTACACGTTGACTCGTCAATGGCAACCGTCGCCTCGTCGATTAGGGGTAAGTTATTCCGTAACGGGTCCTAACCTCGGCGAGCGGTCCGCGCATCTTCCCGTGATCTGACAGTCCCCGCGCGTGACCGCAGTTAACGCGGGGGTCCCGGGGGCCCTCCCCCGGGCGGGGGCGTAGCGGGGGCGGCAGCCCCTGCCTTCCGACCCTCATCCGCCCTGAAAACAGCGCTCCAGAAACGCCACCACTGCTGGCGTCACCACAGCTTCGCCCGGTTCACCCAAACGAAGCGCGACCTCCTGATGCTTCCAGTCCTGAAGCATCAGGAGCTCTACCGGCACCCCCAGCTCCACCAGACGCTCGCTATACGCGAGTGCATAGGCCGCTGTCGGGCGGCCCTCGCGGACTGAGATCAAGGTGGGTGGTGCACCGGCATCGGCCTGAACGCTCGGGGAGGCGTCCAACCAGGACGACACGTCGGGGCCGAAAGCGTTGAGGAGCATCGGATCATCAGACGGATTATCCTGTATTGAAGCTGATATATCGTAGCCGATCCCCTCGAGCGCCACGACACAGTCGCCCGCCGCCGGGCGCCTCTGGTCGTCGGCGGTCACCAAGGTGACGAGGTGGGCGCCGGCTGAGCTCCCGAGCAGCGCGACACGGTCGGGGTCCCCTCCGTAGTCAGGGAGCCGCTCGGAGAGCCACGTGAGCGCGGCGCGGACGTCGTCTACATGCGCGGGATGCTGGAGCCGGTTCGGGTTGTCGAGCTCATGAGGCAGCGGCGAAAGACGGTAGTTCACCGACACCATCACCCAGCCGAGGCTCCGGAACAGGCGGACCTTGTCCGACACGTCTTCGGACTTGTCGCCCTCCGACCACGCCCCACCGTGGACCCACACCACAGTGGGCGCGAGCTCCGCTCCGGCTACCGGGTAGATGTCGAGGGTCTGCTGCGGATCGTTGCCCTCCTGGTACCAAAGGTCCAGAGAGGGGCGGGGCGCGCATCCCAGCACGACGAGCGCGAATACCACGCGATACACCTCTTCGAAGCCCAGGCTAATGCCAGGGCGCGGCATCCGCCAACTGCGACGGGCGTAAACTGCCGAGGGGGCGGCAGGCGGGGGGGGTCCAGCTCCGGGCGTCAGAGCCCCAGGATGTCCATTCGGGGCGCCTCGTACCGTTCGTCTTCGGCGGGATAACGAAGCTCGCCTTCGAACCTGGTGTCGGCGCGAGCGGTGGCCCACACGAGGCTCTCGCCGACGGGCACGACGTCAGGGCGGCTATCGAAGAAGGGGTCCGCGAAGGCGGCGCGGGCATCTACGAGTTGCCAGCCCAGGCCGCGGAGATGGGCAAGGAGATCGCCGAGAAAGAGGGCGTTGAGCAGGTTGTGGTGGAGGAGCAGGGTGTGGGGGATCGCGCGCCCGACCGCGAGGTTCGCGAGGGAGGCGTAGTAGTCGGCGCGCGCGGCGATATGTTCGAGGAAGAAGGCACGGTAGGGCGTGAGGTTCGCTTTGGGGTCCTTGGCCAGCCGGCGGCGGAGCCGGCTGTCGATCGCCCAGTCCGACGCGTCGATGGTGACGGCGCCGGAGCGGTAACCCTGGGCGTCGAGGAAGCTCCGCATCGCGTCGCGCTGGGCGACCGTGTCGCCCTCCTTGAGGTAGGGGAAACGAAAACGTTTCTCCGGAGGGGCGTACTCCGCGAGCAGGGCGTCGCAGCGGCTGACGTCGGCGGAGAACTCTTCGAAGGGGGTGCGTGGGTAGAAGCGGTGGGACCAGCTGTGGTTTCCCAACAGGTGTCCCGCGTCGGCCCAGGCACGCAGGTGGCGCCGACCCGCCGCGGAGTCCACCCGTTTTCCGCAGACGAAGAGCGCGGCGCGGAGGCCTCCGGCGGCATCGAGGGCGCTGAGGATGGCGGCGTTCCGAGCGTCAGCCGAGAGGAGCGGGTAGCTGGCCTCGGCTTCGGGGTCGTCCAGCGTGATGGCGAGGGATCGCGCGGGGGCGGCCGGGGTGGGCGAGAGCGCTGAGGCGGCGAAGGGGGCGAAGGCGCAGGTCGAGGCGAAAGACGCCAGGAAACGTCTGCGGTCCATCACGGGCAGTCCGGATCATCGAAGGACCGGGCGCCCCAGTTCACTGCCTCCCAATCATCCCAGATGCTCATCGGCGTCCCTTCGCCCGGCACCCGCCAGATCGAGGTCCCCGAGCCGGACGCGGCGATGAACGTATCGATCTGTGCGGGCGTGATGTCGCCGTACTCGGTGGAGACGATGTGGTGGATCGGGCCGGTTGCGCCGAGGTCGCGGTACTCGCAGGTCCCGGCCTGCACCCAGCCGGAGGCGTCGGCCATGTAGGTGGAGCCCCAGGCCTCAAGGTAGGTCTGGGGCATGTGGGCGTCCACGTAGCGGTCGATGATGTCCACGCGCATCCCGTGGTCGGCGGGGTTGCCCCAGGTGGTCGCCCGGAGCTCCCAGCCCGTCGCGATGGTGCCGTCGGCGATCGCGTCGTCGCGGGCGTCGGCGAAGGCGCTCACCGACTGCTCGAGCGAGGTCGCCGCGTAGTCGAACTCCGTCTCGATGTCGAGGACGTAGCCGTCGTAGCCGGTGCGGGCGGCCTGGGTGAGCGCCTCTGCCTGAGCGGCCGCGGACCCCGGATATACGTAGGCCCACGCCCAGGCCTCGAGCCCCGCTGCCTGGTAGGCCGCGGGCACGGAGCGGTCGCAGAGCTCCGGCCACGAGCTGCAGCTCGCGTCCCCGTCGGCCACCTTCACGTAGATGCGCCCCACCCCGAGCGATGCCAGGCGCGCGGCCAGCGCGTCGTGGTCCATTCCCGTGCCCTCGATGTACCAGAGCCACACTCCGAGCCGGTCGATCGCCGCGGGCTCCTCGACCCGGACGGTCTTTTCATCCGCATCGAGCGCCTCTCCGGCCTCGTCGAGCGCCACGACCCGGATGAGGCGGTCGCCCACCTCGCTGAAGGTGTAGGTGAGCTCGGGGGCGTCGGGCGTCGTCTCGCCGAGGGCCCACTCGTCGGCTTCGTAACGGAGCGCGGCGACGTTCCCGGAGACGGTCGCCGAAAACGTGCAGGGGTTGGTGCACGAGGCGGCCGCGAGGAGGGTGACCGCCACGACGGCTTCGGCCGTGTCATCGGCCGGGGTGGCGCTGTCGGTGGCGTTTTCGGTGGCGCTGTCGGTGCCGCTCGTGTCCGGTTCGTCCGTGTCCGTTCCACCCGACTCCGGCGGCGTGTCGCCGGGGACGTGCTTGTCGTTGTCAACCAATACACAGCCGAGGGCGATCCACCACATCAGGTACCCAGGAGTGACGGCGATCTACTCCATGTTCGACCCGTCCGCGACGGTGCTCCGGCCGCCGCCGTGACCATCCGCAAGAAAATCCGCGAGGACACCCGCCGGAGCCCTTGCGACGGCGACACGGATCGTTTATAAAACGAATGTTCGATATAAAAGGAGTCTCGATGTTCCCACGTGCCCTCGTCCTCCTCTTCCCGCTGGTCGCCGCGATCGGCCTTTGGTACGGCGGCCCTGCCGTTTGGCTCTTCCCGCTCGTGACCTTCGGCTTCGTGCCGGCGGCCGAGCTGATGCTCCGCCCCAACCGGGAGAACCTCGCCGACGAGTCCGAAGCGCGTCAAAGCCGCGGCTTCGACCTCCTGGTGATGAGCTGCGTGCCCCTGCTCTGGGGGCTGGTGGCGCTCTTCCTGGTGCGCTTCGACGACTACAAGGGCCACGAGCTGGTCGGCGCTGTGCTCACGCTGGGCATCGCCTGCGGGACCTTCGGCATCAACGTGGGCCATGAGCTCGGGCACCGCCGGGGCACCTTCCAGCAGCACTTCGCGAAGCTCGCGCTGATGGCGAGCGTGTACGTGCACTTCTTCATCGAGCACAACCGCGGTCACCACTCGAAGGTGTCCACGCCGGAAGATCCGGTCTACTCGCCGCGGGGAACCTCGGTGTACCGCCACTGGCTCCGCGCGGTGCCCGGCACCTGGATTGAGGCATGGCGCCTCGAAGAGGAGCGCCTCCAGAAGAAGGGCCGCTCCCCCTGGACCTGGGACAACGAGCACATCCGCCTCCAGGTCGCACAGCTCGGCCTCATCGGGTTGATCGCCGCGCTGGCCGGCCCGGCGGCCACCCTCGGTTGGTTGGCGGCGGGCGCGGTGGGTTTCCTCCTCCTCGAGACCGTGAACTACGTGGAGCACTACGGCCTTCAGCGGCGCAAGCTCGAGACCGGTCGCTACGAGCGCGTGGCGCCGATTCACAGCTGGAACAGCGATCACCCCGTCGGCCGCGTGCTTCTCTTCGAGCTCACCCGCCACAGCGACCACCACGCCAACCCCGGGCGCCCCTACCAGGTGCTCCGCTCCTTCCCCGAGGCCCCTCAGTTTCCTACGGGCTACCCCGGCATGGTTCTGCTCGCGACGGTGCCCCCGCTGTTCTACCGGGTGATGCACCCTCGGCTTGCCCGCTCGGAGAGCGACCTTGCCCAAGCTCGTTGACGTCGAGCAGGAACGTACGGCGATCCTGGACCGTTGCCTCGAGCTCTTCGCCCGCCAGGGCTATGGGCTCGTACGCATGCGGGAGCTGGCCGACGCGGTGGGCGTGAGCACCGGCAAGCTCTACCACTACTTCCCCGACAAACGGAGCATCGCCGACGCGCTCCTGGCGCATGTGGGACTCGCGGACGTCGCGGAGGCCCAACGTCGGATCTCCCCGGGCGCGAGCCGTCGAGAGCGGCTCGGCCTCCTCGGCGCCTTTGTTTGCGAACGGCGTGACCGCCTTGGGGTGACGCTCCTCCTCGCGTTGGACCACCGACGGATCGAAGGAGGGGACACCGCGCGGGACGCCTTACGGGTCTACCGCGCCGCGCTCACCGACCAGATCGGCGGGGATGATGAGGTGCTGTTCAGCGTGCTCATCGGCATGATCATCCGCGGAGTGCTCGACCCTGATGGCGTCGACATCGATCGGCACCTCGCGTGGTTGGAGGCGCAGGCCGGGCACCCTGATGGGCCTCTGTAGGCCACCAACGCCGCCCTCAGGCGCCCCAGGGGGCCGCCGAGAGCGCGGACTGTGCACGGGCGTGTAGGGCTTCGCCCCGTCTGCCGCGGATCGCGCGGACCGCTGCGGCGAGGTCGGCCGCGCTCTGGTAGCGGTACTCCAGGTCCTGCGCCAGGCCGATCGCCAGGAGGGCGTCGACCTCTGGCGACAGCGTTGGAACCAGCGCCCGCGGCGCTCGAGGACGGTCACCTTGGGCGATCCGCACGAGCGTCGCCACCGCGGACGGAGCGGTATGCGGGACGTGCCCGGTGAGGGCGCGATAGGCGACGGCGCTCAACGAGTAGACGTCCGTTCGTACGTCGACGCGCTCTGCGCGCGCCTGCTCCGGGGACATGTAGTTAGGGGTGCCGATGGTCTCGCCGGCGAGGGTCAGCCCGCTGTCCGGCGCCTCGAGGGCCGCGGCGCCGAAGTCGAGCAGCTTCCAGACACCGTCGTCGGAGAGGATCAGGTTGCCGGGCTTCACGTCGCGGTGGACCACCCCGAGCCCGTGCGCTTCGGCCAGCGCCTCGCAGATCTCCTCCAGAAGCTGCAGGACCTCGCCCTCACGGAGCGTGCCGCGGTCGCGAACGACTCCGGCGAGATCACGGCCGCTTACCCGCTCCATCACGAGGTACGGTGTGCCGTCATCCGCGAGCCCGAGCTCCCACACCCTCACCGTGTGTGGGGACGCGAGCCGAGCGGCCACATACCCCTCCCGCTCGAAACGGTGGAGGCTGACCGGATCATTACGGATGCCGCCGCGCAGGAGCTTCACGGCCAGCTGCTCTCCCGTATTCGGGTCACGGGCCTCGTAGACCTCGCCGCTCGCGCCCCGACCCAGCACGCCGCCAAGTTGGAAGCGGGAGATCTTGCGGCCGGTCCAGTGGCCCGGCGTGTTGGTGCTCGCGCGGCGCACCACGTCGAGCTCCTGGGCGACCTCCTGGAGCTGGGCGTGGTCCCGCTCCGCCCGGCGCGCGGCCTCGGCGACCCGGTCGACCAGCTCCCGCGACGCGCGGAGGTTGGAGCGTGCTTGCGCCACCGTCAGCAGCATGACCACCGGCACGACCGACATCATGAAGATCTTGCCGGCTATACCGACATGATCGGCGTGGAACACGCCGCGGTCCTCGACCCAACCCAAAGTGAGCAGCAGCGCGAGTAGCGCGTAGCTCGCCGCTGCGCCGATGCCGATCGCCCAGGCCGTCAGCGTGTCTTCGCCCTGCCCGAAGAAGGCGAGCCCGAACGCCACTGCCACCGCCGTCGGCGAGAACACCCCGAGGTAGTACTGGATCATCGCCGCCGAGACCACCGCGACGAATCCGTGCACCCGAAACAGCGCCACCGGATAGTGCGCCTTCTTCCTGGCGTACCAGGACCCCGCGAGGGAGACCGTCGCAAGAAGGAAGAGGGCTACGCCGACGGCCGCGCTCATGGGGGCGCTCTGGCCGAGGCAGGGGACCAGCCCAAGCACCAGCAAGCACAGGAACGCGATGATGAGCCCGAAGCTCTGCGCCCGATGCGACGCTTCGGTGCGGAGGTAGGACTGCGGCGATGCCCGGCCGATCGGGGGCGCGGCGGTGACGGGGCGATTGGCCGGGTCGAGGCGGGCGTCGGTCATCACAACAGACTACCGCACACGGGCGCGTGCTACCCGAAACGTCACGTTTGGGGCGAGCCGCAGCGTGACGCCGCCGGCACGGATGCGCGGGGAGTTTGTGGCGATAATCAAGGTTCTACCTTGGCTGCCGGGATCGGCATCGTGTAGCGTAGTCGGTGGGGCACGCCTTGGTCCGGAGCCACTCGTCTTCGAGCGTCTGGAGCGCGGCCTGGTCGGCGGGACTCGTGTGGGCGTAGATGGCGTCCAGCATGTCGGTCATACGCGCCGCGGTGTTGACATTGTCGCGGTAGAAGTCGCCGATCACCGTGTCGAGCTCGGCGGGGCCGATCAGGTCCGCGACATCTTCGTAGAAGCACGCCCCCTTCATGTAGGTCGCGAGCGACCAGAGATCGTTGTTCACGAAGTCGATCTTGTTGCAGGTGGTCGGCAGGATGACGGTGTTCACGCCCGCGCCCTGGCAGATAGGTTCGAGGAAATCATCCACGTAGTAGGCCCACAAATCTCCGCCTCCCACTTGCTCCATGCTGCGCGCGGCGATGTAGGTCGTGGTGCCCTCGGACAACACGAAGTCCTCCCAGCACGCGATCCGCACGCCGTCGCCGAACCAGCCGTGCCCCGCCTCGTGTGCGTGCACCTCTTCGTCGTTCATGTCGAAGGTGCCGATGTGGGAGTAGGGGTGGTGCTCCATGCCGCCCCACGAGTCAGCGCCCCAATCCACCTCGACGCTGCCATACTCCGGGCCGAAGGCGTAGGGCCCGTAGTGGGTCTCGTAGTAGTCGAACACCTCCATGAGATGCGCGGTGCCCTGGCGAGCAGCCTGATCCCCTCGGGGGTTCGCCAGGTACCAGGCCTTGATCTCGGTGCCCGCCGGGGTGGTGCCCACGGCGATCTCGACGTAGTCGCCGACGGCGACGCCCGCCATGTAGGCCGGGCCGTCTGAAGTGGTGGTGCGCGGGTAGATGGCGGTGAGTCCGGCACCGACGCCGCTGACGTCCATGGAGTACACCAGACCGTCGCTCATCGAGGGGTCGCAGGGGAAGAGGTTGGAGCAGTAGTAGGGCCAGACGAAACTCACGCCCAGGCCGGGCATCCAACCGTCGAAGGTCAACGGCGTACGTACAGAGAATGCGTAGTCCACCACGATGTCGATCGGGGCGGTCGCATCCTTGCCCTCGGTGTTGACCGTGAGCGTGCCCGCCGCCACCGATAGCTCGACCTCGCGGCCGTCGACGGCCACCCGCGAGACGGTGAGCCCGGCGACGTCGAGGCGCACCTTCCCGGAGGGCGACGACGGCACTGCCGTGATCGTGGCGCGACCGGTGAGCGCAGTGAGGTTCAGCGCGAGATCGGTGTGGAGGAGGTCCTGGGGGGTCTCAGCGGGGTCCTTCCCGCCGCCGGGTTTCTTCCCGGGCGCGGGCGTGTCGCCCTCCGGTCCTGCCGGGCCACAGCCGCCCGCCCACAACATCAGCCAGATTGCCGCCCACATTCAGACACCTCCGGTTGGTTTACCACAGGGTGGTGCACTTCGCCCGGGACCCCGAGCGGCTGCGCGTGCGCTCCGCTACCACCCGACCAGGATGGTCATCACGTGGACCGAAGCCGCCTGGCTGGCGGCCACCACGTCGGCCTCTGTGGCGGTGGTGAGCGCGCCGGTGAGCGGGGGCGCATCGGTGATGATGACCAGGGCGCGGCTCTCGGCCTGCCAGTCCAGGGCCGTGATGGTGCTCAGTGCGGCGTCGTAGAGGGACTCCGCGAAGTCGCCGCCGCCCGTAGCTTCGACCTCGGAGATGAAAGCGGCGAGGCTGGGATCGTCAGGGACGACCAGATCACCGTGGTTACGCGCGTACCGCGGGTCGTCTACGTTCTTGTCGCGAGAGCTCCCGAGGGACATGCGGGCGTCTCGGCCCTCCATCGAGGAGACCACCTCGTTCAACCGGCTCTTCGAGGCGTCTCTTGGCCACGCTGTTGACCGCAGCCAAGGCGGGCAGCGCCTCGTCGTCACCGACGAGGTGCGCGCGCAGCTTGAGGTCGTCCGCACGAGCCGGTGCGCGCGCTGGTGTCGAGCACGAGCAGCTGGTCCAGGGTGAAAGATCCCATCCATTCCTCGTCCCGATTTGACCCCGCCAGACGTGCTGCACTACGGTGCAAGGATGAGTCGGTCCATGCATCTCTTCGTGCTGCTCGGGTTGGCGGGGTGCGCGCCGCCCTCCGCCGCAGTGGGATCCGTTGTGGGCTCTGGCCTGGATGGCGAAGTCGGCGGCCCCGCGATGGACGCGATGCCGCGCCCTTTACCGATGACGTTGTGGGGCGGAG
>CANKTH010000174.1 GCA_947486185.1 Deltaproteobacteria bacterium | reverse complement strand
TCTTCTTGCTGGGACGGAGCGCGCTTGTGCCCCTACATCCGTTGATGTTGCTCACCCGAGTCGGGTGGAGCCCCTTCGTGGGCCGCATGGTGATGCCCAAACCCGAACAGGTTTACGTCGGCGGCCGTCTGGTCGCGCAGGACGGCCAGATCGTCGCCGAAGATCGCCGAGGAAAGCTGGTCCGCCCGTTCTGAGCGCGCCTACCACAACGAACGAAACCGGTCTCGCAGCTCGGTCTGGTAGCTGACCATCGGCGCCTCAACCCCGCGAACCCACACCCGCCGGTGCGCCGTGCGCGGCTGAAGAGGATCGCCGTCCGAAAGCACACAGGTGCCCTCGTAGCCGGGCCGGAGCAGGCCGACCTTCAGACCGAAAAATCCAGGGCCATTACCCGTGATCGCCGCCAACGCCACCTCCGGCGGCAGACCGGCCCGGGCCGCGAGCCCCGCGTCGAGGTTGAGGTTGCGAATGTTGTGGTGTCCCGGGGCGCGGATCGCCAGGCGCACGCCGGCTCGATGAAGCAGGGCGGCGTTATCATAACGGGCGTTCAGGGTATCAAAAGACGATGGCTGGGTGGTGACGGGGCCGAGCAGCACCGGAACACCCGCTTCCGCGATCGCGCCGGCGACGAGGTGTCCCTCAGCCGCACCGAGCAGCATGGCGTCGAGCTTGAACTCGTCAATGATCGAGAGCGCGACGAGGAGATCGCTCGCCCGATCGGCGGCGATGAGGACCTTGAGCCTCCCCCGGCGCACCTGCCGAAGGACCCGGTCGCCCGGGCTGAGCTCGCCCGCTCCGACGTCGGCGGCCTCGCCCTCCTCGTCGTCGTCCTCGTGGTCGTCCTCGTGGTCGTCGTCCTCGTCACGGTCCTCCTCGTCGTCTTCGTCGTCGTCCTCGTCCTCATCGCGGCTACGGAGTCGCCGTTTCTTCCTCCAACCCTCCTCGCGACCCACGTCCTCGTCATCGTCCTCCGCGTTCTCCAGCAGTTCGCGCAGCTTCGCCGCCGCCCCCATCCGGCTCGACGGCGCGTCGGTCCCCGACAGCCCGCCACGACCAAGCCGTACCACGAGGCCCGCGGGAGCCTGAATCAGCGCGTCGTCCACCGTGTCGCCAAGGGTGCGGAGCCAGGCGCCCTGCCCTGCCACCAGCCGATCACCGGGCAGGACCAGGGCACCGACCACCCCGTCAAACCGCGAGACGGCGATCGCCAGCGACCGCGGGTTGTACGCGTCCACGACCCGCACCTGCGGGCTGACCGCGGCGCCGTCGGCGTCGTCGCGGGTTCCTCCCTCCTGATCGACCTCAACCAGGCCGAGATCACAGCCGCTGTTGTACATTCCCGGCCACAACACCGCCCCGCCGAGGTCCTCCCCCGAGGTCACCTCGGGCCCCACGGCGGTGATGAGCCCCGCCTCCACGCGCAGCCCGCCGCGGACCTCGGTGCCATCCCCGATGAGCAACCTGGCGTTTTTCAAGGAGTAGCTCGAGGACGCGGCGGCGGTCCACCGGGGTACCAGCATCGCCGCTCCGAGGCCCCCGAGCAGGGCCCGACGGGAGACCGGGTACTTTCCAGGCTTAACGTTGGCCATCAGGCACCCCGTCGCGCTCACGGTCATAGACCGGCGCTCCATCGATCCAGGTCAGCTGCACCTGTGTGTAGATGTCGAAAGGATGCCGGTCGTAGAGCACGAGATCGGCGTCCCGCCCAGGCGCGATGGCGCCAACACGGTCGGCCAGGCCGAGCCCGATCGCCGGGTTGAGCGTGATGGTTCGGAGGGCCTCGGACTCGCTCATACCGTAACGAACCAGCTTTGCCGCCTCAAAGTTGAGGCGCTGTACGTGATCGGCGGAGTCGGAGTGGAGGATCGCGGTGCCTCCGGCCTCGTGGACCATCTGCGCGTTCCACGGAATTCCATCAAAAGCTTCCAGCTTGAACCCCCACCAATCGGGCCAGGTCGCCACCGCGGTGCCATGGGCCACCAGGATGTCCCTCACCTTGTAGGCGTCGAGCGCGTGGTGGAAGATCGCGACGGAGAAGCCGAACGCATCCGCCACCCGGTAGAAGCCGACAACGTCGTATGCCCGGTAACCATGTAGGTTGACCCTGATCTTCCCGTCGATCACGTCAAGCAGGGTCTCCGCGTCGAGGTCCCGAGCGGGCGGCTCCTTCCGTGTTCGCGCCGTGCGATAATCGAGCGCTGCCTGAAAGCGGGCTCTCAACGCGGCAAACAGGCCCATTCGCGTCTGCAGCTGATCATCGTCAGGCGCGTTGCGGTACACGCGTTTGGGGTTCTCTCCCACCGCCATCTTGATGCCGCGGGGGGCGCCGGCGAACAGCATCGGTTCGATGGTCCTGGCAGGGCGAAGCTTGAGGATCGCGCTAAGACCGCCCACCAGGTTGGCCGAGCCGGGCAGCACCTGGATTGTGGTCACGCCGCCCGCCCGGGCCCGCGCCAAGGCCGGATCCTCGGGGTCGAAGCTGTCTCCCGCCCACACGCGCGGGGTGAAGGCCTCCACGGCCTCGTTGCCGTCGTCGGTCCCCGAGCCACCCGGCCAGGAGTACACCCCCATATGGCTGTGGACGTCGATGATCCCCGGCATCAGGTAGCCACCCCGCGCGTCGACCACCGGAAAACCGGCGGGCAGCGGGAGCCCGGAGCCGACTTCGCGGATGCGCCCCCCCTCGATGATCACGGTGCCATCGACGATCACCGGGCCCGAGATCGTCAACACCGTCGCGTTGTCGATCACGAGCCGCGCCGGCTGAACGGGAGAGGCCGGGGCGGCAGACGGCGCCGCCGCGGCACCAGGGGCGGCCAACGCCACGAAGGTCAAGAACCACAACACGGGGCCTCGGGAGCGGCCGCAGTGTAGCAGAGGCTGCGGAGACGTCGTGGTGGACGTTCCCGCTGGCCGCGCTCAATGAACCAGGATCACTCCTGTTCTTTCCTCTCGGTCCGGACGATGCTGCGGAGGTTCCCCGCGAGCACCCTCTTGCGCAGCCGGATCGAAGCGGGGGTGACCTCAACGAGCTCGTCGTCGGAGATGTATTCGAGCGCGCGTTCCAGCGTGATCTGGATCGGCGGGGTGAGGATCAGCTTCTCGTCGGCGCCCGAGGCGCGCACGTTCGTGAGGTGCTTTTCACGGCAGACGTTCACGTTGATGTCGTTCTCGCGAGCGTTTTCGCCGACGATCATGCCCTCGTAGTTTTCGACCCCCGGCACGAGGAAGAGCCGACCGCGAGGCTGAAGGTGGAAGAGGGCATACGTGGTGGTTTTTCCGGTACGGTCGCTGACGAGGCTGCCGCTGAGCCGGTGCTGGATGAAGCCCGCGTGCGGCCCGTAGCCGTCAAAGAGGGTGTTGATCACGCCCAGGCCGCGGGTGTCGTTGAGGTACTCTCCACGAAAGCCGATAAGTCCACGCGCCGGCACCCGGAACGACAGGCGCACGCGCCCCGAACCGTCGCTCTTCATCTCCACCATCCGGCCCTTACGAAGCGCCATCTTCTGCGTGACAACGCCCATGTACGCATCGGGGAAGTCGAGCAGCGCCATTTCGAAAGGCTCGTGACGTTCGCCGTCGATCATCCGGATGACGACCTCGGGCTTGGAGACGGACATCTCGAAGCCCTCGCGGCGCATCTGCTCGATGAGGATCGCCAACTGGAGCTCACCCCGACCAAACACGCGCATCGACTCGGACGCGCCGGTGTCTTCCAGCCGGAGCGCGACGTTCGTCAGCATCTCCCGCTCGAGGCGCTCCCGGATGACGCGGGCGGTGACGTACTTCCCTTCCCGACCCGAGAAGGGGCTGGTATTGGCCAGGAAGGTCATGCCGATGGTCGGCTCGTCCACCTTCAGCCGAGGGAGCGGGCGGGGATTCTCGAGGTCGGTGATGGTGTCCCCGATGTTGATTGCGTCGATACCCGCGACACAACACACATCCCCCGCGACGATCTGGGTAGCTGGAACGCGGCGCATCCCGTCAAAGCTGTAGACGTTGGTGAGGCGTACCTTGCGGGTGACCCCGCCGTCACCTACCAGCGCGTAGTCGACTTTTTCCTTGAGCATGCCCGAAAACACCCGTCCGATCGCCAGGCGACCGACGTAGGGGTCGTAGTCAAGCTGCGTGATCAGCGCCTGAGTGGCACCGGCGACGTCGCCGCCAGGGGGCGGCACGCGGGCCTGGATCGCCTCGAACAAGGGCCGGAGATCGGTCCCTTTGACGTTGGGGTCGAGGGAGCAATAGCCCTCCCGCGCACAGGCGTAGACGATCGGAAAGTCGATCTGCCGGTCATCGGCGCCGAGATCGATGAACAGGTCGTAGACCTCATTGACAACCTCGGCGATGCGGGCGTCAGGACGGTCAATCTTGTTGATACACACGAGTATCGTGAGCCCGGCCTCCAGGGCCTTCCGCAGCACGAAACGGGTCTGCGGAAGGGGGCCTTCGCTCGCATCCACGAGCAGCAGGGCGCCGTCGACCATCTTCAGCACCCGCTCGACCTCGCCGCCGAAGTCGGCGTGGCCTGGAGTATCGACGATGTTGATCTTATGGCCGTCAAAGTTGACGGACGCGACCTTGGCCATGATGGTGATGCCGCGTTCACGCTCCAGATCCATAGAGTCCATCACCCGATCCATGACGGTCTCGTTGGAACGCCAAGTGCCGGCTTGTGAGAGCAAACCGTCTACCAACGTCGTTTTCCCGTGGTCGACGTGGGCGATGATCGCGATGTTGCGGATGGACAAAAAAACCTCCGTTCCCTGGCGGGCCGGCCCTATGCCCCACGGCGCAGACAAAATCAAGCACCATGCGCGGAATTACCCGGGTGCGGCTACCCCGGCCGCGGGTGACCGCCGCGGCGTCGGCGCGGGCGTAGCCCTCACCAGATGGCGTTCCTGGCCCCGGAGGGCTGTGGACGGCATCCCTCCCGGCTGCGCCTGCCCGCGGCTGCTACGGCCCGCCGCTCCCCGCGCGACTCCCCGGCACACCGACCGACGGCTTCGCTGCCGCTCGTGTACGAGGCCCGCCTCGCTACGACCGGAGTCGGAATCGCCTCGGGCCGGACGCTGTCCGCGCAGTTTCGCGCACGGCGCTACAGTTCAAGCTGCGGAAAGCCCGACGCCACTCTGACACCCTCAGAGGGCGAAGGGGTAGGTGATCTTGACCGCCTCGGAAGAGACGGGGAAGGCGATCGCGCGGATGGCACTGGCGAGGCAGCTGTCAAACTCGCCGCCGGTCCCGCCCGCGGTCACCGTCGCCGCCGAGACCTTTCCAGAGGTCTCGATGGTCATCTTGACCTTCACGCCCGATGGCATAGCCCCCGCGGCCTTCTGCTCCTTGATGAAGCAGATTTTCACACCCTTGTTGCTCTTGATCATCGTGTCGATGACCGTGACGGGGAGCGGGCCGGGCGCGCTGGCGGAGGAGCTGCTCGACGAGGAGCTGCTCGATGGGGTCGTGGTCTTGGGGGCCGTCGTGGTGCTGGTCGATCCGCTCGACGAGGAGGTGGTGGTCGGCGGAATACGCTCGCTCGACGTAGACGACTTGGTCGTGCTGCTGGAGCTGGTGCTCTTGGTCGGCTCGGCGGCCTTGGGCGGCTCGGCCTTGGTTGTCGTCGCCTTCGCGGGCTCAGCGGCCTTGGCGGGCTCGGGGGCCTTGGCGGGCTCAGCGGCCTTGGTGGGCTCAGCGGCCTTGGTGGGCTCCGCCGGGGGCGTCGCCTTGGCCGGCTCGGCGCTGGTCACCGTCGCCGCCGAGGTGGTGGCGGGCTCGGTGGTGGCGGGTACCGTCGCCTTGGCCGGCGTCGGTGCCTTGGTGGTCGGCTCGACCACTTTGACCGCGGTGGCGCTCGTCACTCCGGACAACGCATCGGGCAGGCTCGGGAGCAGGTGGATGGCCCCGACAGCTACGGAAGCGAAGAGCCCCGCCAGCACGAGCCCTCCCCCCAGCGCGCCGGCGCGGCTGGCGGGTCGGGTGCCACGCCCACCGGTGAGCAGGATGAGCGCAGCGGCCATCGTGCCAAAAAGCGCAAAGAAAGCACCGGCGCCGGCGATGAGCAGCATCGGTACGGCGGTGTTGACCAGGAGCAGCGCGATCCCAAAACCCGCGAGGACCAGGCACATGATCACGACGGTCATGTCGTCGCGGGGGCTGAACTCGGGCAACGTCGGCATGAGGCGTGTCGGGCTCTCGTCACCGCCAGACACAGGCAGTGGGACGGAGCGGACGGCGGGAGGTGGCGGCGACGCTGCCGGGGAGATCGCTCCGGCCACGGGCGGTGGGGGCGGGACAGAGGACGGCGAAGGCGGGATCGGCGTGTGGCGCGCGGCCTGGCGGGGCGGGGGCGCCTCGGAGTCGATCGAGGTTGGGCCGCGAGGGAACGCCCCGATCACGCTGCGGGCAGGATCGGGAGGCGGAAGCTCGAAGATCGAGCTGACGTTGTCCGGATTGCGGGTCTGGCGGCGGAGTTTGCCATCTTCCCGAGGCACCGTGGCGTCGTTGAGCTCCCGGGGGACCTCTTCGGGCTGACCGGCGCGCGAGCGCGCGGCGCGCTCGAGGTCGGCAGCGCTGGTGATCGCGGTGCTTTCTTCCGTGTCGATGGGGCGCGAGACGGAGGATCGCGAGGCCTCCGCGGCCGGGCGCCGAATATAGATGGCGTTGCCGCAGCGTTTACATGTGGCTTTGTTGACGTCGCGGTTGAGCTTGTCGTCCGGGATCTTATAAGAGGCGCCGCAATTGTCGCAAATAACCCGCATTTAGCCCACCCTTCGCCGTGCCGTCAGCCGAATCAGGCACGCTGCGGTCCACCGAAGATAGTGGATCGCCGCGGGCAGAGTCAACCGCGGGCGGCCGACTAACCGGACACGATTACTGCGGCGACCTGAACTCGCGGACGCTTGAAGCCCAAGGCAGGCAGCGGCACGGCGAGCCGCGGGTCGTAGTCCGGCATCGCCGCTGCGGCGTGCCACCGGTCCTGGGAAAGTTACCGCCTGGGCCTCGGCGGCGCGGTCGGCGTCATCGAGCTACCGGACGACTTCGAGTCGGAGTGGATTCCCGTCCCCGAGCGGCTGATCATTCCCTTTCCCTACGTCGCCTTATGGTGGCGCCTGGGCTGAGAGCTCAACACGGGAAGGGACGGCGGCTTGGGACGCGCCGACGGGCGAGTCAGTCCGGCGCGCCTCGCGCGGCAGCGCGGGACAGGGGCACCAGGGCCGTCAACGACAGCAACGTGGCGGCGGTGAGGGCCGCCGGGGTGCCCAACGCTTGCCAGAGGCCGCCCAAGAGCGCGCCCCCCGCCATCATCGCCATCCCGTTGACGCCGTGAAACCACCCGTAGGCGGTGCCGCGGCGCTCAGGGGGCGAATACTCGGCGATGAGCGCCTTCTCCGCGCCTTCGGTCAGTCCGACGCGGAAGCCCCAGGCGAGGAAAAGGGCCACAAAAAGCTCCAGCCTCTCCGTCCTCGCCAGGAGCGCGTAGAGCGCGGCCTGCGCCACCCACCCCGCGGCCAGGAGCCGCGCACGGCCCAACCGATCGGCCAGGGGCCCTGCCAGGGCGCTCACCACACTTTTCACCGCGTGTAACGCCGCCCATAGCAACGGCAAGGAAGCGAGGCCAGCGCCCAAGGACTGTGCCCGAAGCAACAGCAGCCCCTCCCCGACAGTTCCCACGGCGGCCAGAGCATTCGCTCCAATCAACCATGAAAAACTGGTACCCAATGGTCCCGAGGGGGCCGGTGCCTGGCGTTGGAGTTGCGGGGCTGACGGCGGCACCTCGCGTAACGTGAGCAACAGCAGGCTTGGCAGGAGGCCCGGAAGCAGCGCGAGGAGGAACACGTCCCGCACCGGCCAGCCCGACGCCAGGAGTCCCGCGCCCAGGAGCCCGCCCAGCACGGCGCCCGCGTGGTCCATCGCCCGATGAAGGCCAAAGGCCGTCGCCCGGTGCTCCGCCGATACCGACGCGGCCAGGAGCGCGTCCCGCGGGCTCGTCCTCAGGCCCTTCCCGACCCGGTCAACGAGCCTGACGCCGAGCACGTGGAGGGGCACACCCGCCAGCCCGATCAGCGGCCTGACGAGGGAAGAAAGCAGATAGCCCGTGATCACCCAAGGCTTTCGCCTACCGCTCCGGTCAGTGACGCGTCCGATGTGGAGTTTGAGAAGGGCGGAGACGCCGTCGGCCACCCCTTCGATCAGGCCGACGAACGCCGGCCCCGCGCCGAGGGTCAAGGTGATGAAGGCAGGAAGCAGCGGGAGGATCATCTCGGACGCGAGATCGTTCCCCAGGCTCACCACGCCGAGCAGGAGCACATTGGGCGTGAGCGCTGGCCCGAGGACGGAAAAGCGGGGGCCTCCCGCTGGGGGTTCCGGGGGCGGTGGGGGCGCGTTGGGGTCAGCCGCGGACATGATTTCGTCGTCCCAGCCGTCTTAGCACGCGGGCTCTGCTCGCGGCGAAGCGGCTCGGCACCGCGAGCGTGTCGGAATTTCTGTGTGCCCGATCCTGGGGCTCCGACGTGGTCATAGTGTAACGCGCCCCTCGAAGAGGATCGCGAACTGCTGGAGTGCCTGCTTCCAGTCGCGGATGGGCATGGTCCACCGCCGGGACGCCCGGTCCAGCGCCAGGTAGAACAGCTTGAACACCGCTTCATCGGATGGAAAGTGCTCGCGCGTCTTGATTGACTTCCGGAGCTGGAAGTTCAGGGACTCGATGGCGTTGGTTGTGTAGATTGCACGGCGAATCTCAAGTGTAAAGCTGTAGAAGGGAGCGATGCGCTCCCAGTTTGACCGCCACGACCGCGCAATCGACGGGTACGCCTTGCCCCATTGGCGATCGAAGGCCTCCAGAGCCAGCAACGCGGCCTCTTCGGTCGAGGCCTCCCAGACGGGCCGAAGGTCCTTCGCGACAGCCTTCTGGTCCTTCCACGCCACCTGGCTCAGGCTATTTCGGATGGTGTGAACAATACATACCTGGACCGTGGTCTTCGGAAAAACGGCGGCGATGGCCTCCGGGAACCCCTTCAGTCCGTCGACGCAGGCGATGAGCACGTCCTCGACGCCGCGGTTCTTGAGCTCCGTAATGACGCTGAGCCAGAACTTCGCACCTTCATTCTCGCTGATCCACAGGCCCAGG
>CANKTH010000173.1 GCA_947486185.1 Deltaproteobacteria bacterium | reverse complement strand
TTGCCTCGGGTCGGGTGGAGGCCGCGCGGGCCGAGGTGTCGGAGCGTGAGCAGGTCGTGAAGAACCTCGGGGTGTCGGCGTCGGCCTACGCCGAGAATGCCGATGCTGTCGCGCGTATCGAGCGGGCCCTCAAGGAGAACGGCGGCAAGGACCTCTCGGTGTTCCTGGAGCAGGCGGCGCAGCAGGCGGGGATCACCGAGAGCCTTCAGGTGCGACCCAAAGAAGAGCGCCCTGAGGGTGAACTGTTGGAGAAGCTCTACGGAGTGGAGATGAGCAAGATCACCCTCCAGAACCTGAGCGACTTCTTGTACGCCGTCGAAACGGGTGGTTACCCGCTCAAGATTCGTAATCTGAAGACCAAGGTCGTGACGGCTGCCGGGGTCAAGGTGCTGAACGTGACGCTGGAGATTGCAGTGTATCGCTATCCGGAAAGCGAAGGAGATACGCCATGAATATGGCATTGAAAATCCTGGCGTGGGCGACCGGCTGTCTGGTATGGGGCACCTTCTGCTTCCTGACGGGCCTCTACCTGACCTTTCCGTCCGAAGCGGGGCTTGAACGGCTGTCATTCGAGGTCGCCGAGCGGAGCCGGGACGAGTTCGCTATCTCGGCCGCGGATCTGGCGCCCTGGGGCCTGGGCGTCGCGGCCCAGGAGGTGGTGCTCTATCGGGTCAAGAAGGGGCGACGCACCAAGGCGGATGAAAAGCCGCCGCTCGAACGAACGCCCTTCATCGAGCTGGAGACGCTGTCGGTTTCGGCACGCCCGCTCGCCTTCCTGCTCGGTGGCCAAGGTGTAAACTTCAACGCCGACTTTCATGATGGCACCGTTCACGGCTTCTTCGAGGACTCCGATAGTGAGACGACACTGTCGCTCCACCTTGCGGACATCGATCTCGGCCAGATTCCGTACGAATCTGCGGTGGCGGTGCTTCGCCTGGTAGGCCGGCTGAACGTGGACGTTGAGTTGGTGCTCAACACTGAGGACGTGAAGAGCTCTACGGGCTCGGTCGCGATCAACTTTTCGGGCTTTGGACTTGCTGAAGGCAGCGAGGTTGGCGGGTTTGCTCTCCCAGCCGTGGAGTTCAGCGAAGCCCGGCTGGAGATGGCGTGCGAAGAGGGCAAGCTCAACGTGACGCACGGGGAGTTCGTGAGCCCTACGCTCAACGCCACGATATCTGGCTTTATCAGCCTACAAAAACGGCTGTCGCGGAGTCGTAACTCCCTCGAGCTCGCGTTCACCTTGCCCGAGGACCTCGACCGGCTCGCCCAGCTCTCCGCCGACCTCAAGCGTTCGCGAGACGGTGAAGGCAGGTACACCGCCATGATCTCGGGTACGATCTTCGAGTGGGCTTTCCGGCTCAATCGGAGCGGCGCCCGGAGCCGCAGCACGGCGCTCGACGATCAGGATCCGCTGTCGAAGGGGATCGACCGGCCCCGGCCCGTCTCTGGGGCGGGGGTAGCGGGACGCGACGACATGACCGACGAGGAGCGGCGCGTCGCCCGGGAGGAGCGAATCAAGGAGCGGCGCGAGCGCCTGCGTCAGCGCCGGGAAGAAGCGGCCAAACGCCGCGGAGAGGTTGTCGAGGGCTCGGATGGGGCCGGCATCGAGCCGATGGACAAGGATCCCGATGAGCTCGCGCCCGACAACGCCGACCTGGGCCCGCCGGAGCTTCCGCCGATGCCAGATGATGAGCCGGCGTTCTATGAGGACGGAAACGAGGAGCCCTGATGCCGACCGTGTGGCAGGAGCTGATGACGCTGGTCTCCGACCGGGTCGATGTGGGGACGTTGCCGGCGATCTATGCGGCAGTGTCAGTCTCCACGCCGCAGATTCGGGAGGAGCTGCGCGTCGCGGGCCTGCCTTGGCTCGACGCGGAGGCGGGGCTGGAGCCGCAGATCGCGGAGCTCGACGCTGCGGCGGCGCTGCTCGTGAAACAGGCCCGGACGCAGGCGACGGCGCTGGGCGCGGCGAGCGGCGTGATGGGTGCCGCGGGGGTGCCGCCCGAGATGCTCGGGCACGTGGTGTCTGTGCTTCGGTTGGGGCAGCGACTCGCGGTGCTCTATGGCTTCGATCCGGACACCGATGCGGGTCGGGTGGTCTTGTGGCGTGCGGTGGCCGCCGCATTTGGCCTGGAGTTGCCGTCGGGGCGTCAGGAGAGCGTGCGTCTGCGTGACCTTCCGGACCTCATCCGCGCGCAGCTCCCGGCCGCGCGCGAGGCGGGCACCTGGGTGGGTCGCCAGCTCGCGACACGCACCGCAGCGAGTCTGGCTCGCAGGGTATCTCGCCTTGTGCCTGGCTTATCTACCGGTTTTGCTGCTTGGGGCGCCCGGCGCCGAATGCTCCAGGTGGGGGAGAAGATGATCCGGGTCTATCGGGGCGCGACGGTGGCGATGCCCTTTGAGCTCGGTCAGGAGCTGCTGGCGGAAGAGGTTTGAGCGGAGGCCTCTCCGGCGTCTGGTCTCTTCGGCGACGCGCCCGCCACAGCACGAAAGGAAGGGCGGAGAACACGGAGAACACGGAGGATGAGGCCGTGGCGCAGCCACAGGCGTCCGTAGCGGGCTTGCTCTGCGGGTCGGTCCCGGTGTGACGAACCGGCGTGATGCTCAGCGTAAACGACGAGGGTGAAAGTGGATCGTCCGCGTCGAGGCCCGACGGTCCGAGGTAGACGGCGCCGAGGGTCATGACGCCGTCGCCGGCCGCAGACCACCGCTGCTGAAGGCTGAGCTCTTCCACCGAGCCGTTGAGCTGGGCCACCAGCGCCCACGCGTCGGCGTCGCCGGTCGCGGGCACGAGGTGCAGGTCAAAACGTTCACCCGCGACCACCGTGAGGTCAAAGTAGCTTGTTCCAAGAGGATAAGGTGGGTGCGCGGGCTCCAGGGTCACGGCGTCGTCGCCGGTGACGCTCGCTTCGCGGGCCGCGTAGGCCGCCGCGCCTGCAAACTGCTGCCACTCGGGACCCATCGCGGTACCCCAGGTGCTTCGATCCGCCGCGAAGGCGACCATGTCGGAGCGCCATCCGCCCGAGACTGCCTCCCAGGCGTCCAGCACGTCAGGCTCGGCGCTCGCGGTCGGCGCGCTGACGGCCTCCCAAATCTGGGCGACCAGGAGACCATCCCCGGCGCCCCACCTCTCATCCATCCACCACACCCAGCCGACGGCGCCGTACTCGTAGTTGGACCAGATTTCGTAGTGATCCCAAAGATAGTAGCCGTCCTGCAGGATGGCAGAGAGCCAGGGAGTAGCCTGATAGTCGGCGAAGTCCCCGCTGAGCGTGGGCCAGCTCGGGTCGGTGGCCCGCTCGGCAAAAACTGCCGTTCCCTCCCACAAGCTGAGGAAGGGCTCCGCGTAGTCGGTGCCGTACTGTAGGGTGTGGTTGAACTCGTGATGAATGAAATGAGGCAGATCCAGGGCGTGAGTTCGGGGATCGACCACGATGAAGGAGGCGGCGTCGCTCACCGGATTGTCCGGGTCAGCGTCGACGCAGCCTGGGTCGCCGTCCACACAGTCGACCCAGGCGCTACCCGCCCCGCCGGCGTCGCGGGTGAAATAGAGGTCGAGCGCATCGTTTCCGCCGATACCGCGGTCGGGAGGCGGCTCGCGGAAGCCGAGGAGGGTGACCTGCGCCGTCCAGGCCTCAGCCAGCCACCCTAGGGCCTCTTCGCAGAGGGGCAGGTCTTCTGCCCGTTGATAGTGGCATCGCATCCGCCCGTCCGCGGAGTCGAGGTAGCCGACCGCCGCCGGACGCGGGAGCGGGTCAGCTACGGCAAGGTTCAAGAGCCACCACATCCCGCCCTCCCCGACCGGCCGCCGCCGGTGCTCACGCGAAGGATAGCTCACTCGGACGCGGGACCGGACAGCTCAGGCCAGAGTCCCAGCGGCTCGCACGGGCGCAACGAATGGGTGGGCGGTGGGCCCGGTTCCCCGAGCCCGCGGAGGAGCTCGCTTCGTATGAGCTCGGCGTAGCCGGCGAGCGGGCCCGTGAGGAGCTCGCGGGCGGTATCCTGGCGGTCGGATCGGACGGCCCACCATGCGGCGATGATCCGGTCGATGTTGTCGTCCGAGGCGGACTCCGCCGCACGTCGCGAGCCTTCGGCAGCCGCGCGAGCGCTGAGGCGGGCGTCGAGGAGCGGGGGCGGGGTGCTCCCGCGTCGGCGTGGGGTTGAGGGAACGACACGGAGCTCCGGGAGAAAGCTGCGCTCAGGGGGCCCGGCAATGCCGCCCCGAAGGACGGAGTAGACCGCGAGAGCGCGCCGCATAGGCGCCCCGTTCGGCCACGCCCGCACCGCCGCCCCGAGCTGGGTGGTCGCTGACTCGAGTCGCCCCGAACGGAGGCTGTCGCCCGCGGTCTCCACAAGGACCAACGCCCCGACTTGTGATTCGTCGAGGACGACGCCCCCGCCGGCGTCGGGCATCGCCCCTCCGCAGGCGCCCAGGCGAAAGTTGCGCGGGCCCACGGAGACCAGGAGGCCGTCGTCCCAGCGGAGCTCCACATCCACGTCCGCCGCTTTACCCAGCTCCAAGGCTAAAAAAGCTGTCGCTGCCGGATAGCCGGCGCCCTCCCTCAGCACCGAGTGGAGGCCGCCAACCACCCCGCCAGCCGGTTGTAACACCGCGCGTTCGAGGCGAAGCTCGGGCTCGTCCGCCTGGATCCAAACGGAGATCGCCGCGATCTCCGCGGCGAGGTGTTCCGCGGCGCGCCCGGAGTCGGGCCACACGGCGTCGAGCACGGCGTGCACCTCGGGCGGCTCCCGGCGGCTCGTCTCGCGGTCGACAAGCCGGCGTGTGAGCCCGAAACATCCGTCCGAACAGTCCTCTCGCCAGTACAGCTCGCGCCACTGCGCCATGACGCCCAAGGGGGACTGTCCCCTGGCATGCCGGGCGGCGCCCTCTTCGAGGTCGGCGAGCCGGAGTCCGAGGCCCGCGAGCATTCGCGGGAGAAGGTCGGCCCGGGTCGCGGCGTCGGCGAGCTCGGTCATTCCGAGTAGATCGCCGCCTACCTCCCGATCACCGTCCGCCCAGCGCCGGAGGAGCCCCTCGTCGTAGAGGCCGTGTACCGCGACCTTGGCGGCCAGATCCGACCACTCCGACTCCCGCTCGCGCGCCCGGCTGGCGCGGAGCAGCGCACGGCGCAGGTCCGGGGCGGTGTCGGTGCCCGCGAGCAGCGCGTCCACGTAGCCCGCCGGGTCGGCGCGGCGGCGAATGAGCTGGGCCACCGCGGACTCTCGGACCGAGAGTGAGCGGCGGGCGTCAGCGACGAGTTGACGCATCAGCAAGGATGAACGAGGGCCTTCGACCAGATCTGCTGTACACGACGCGGGGAGCGACTCCTGGACGAAGCCGGCCCACTGGCCCGGCCGGTGCCCGCAATCGGGCGGAAAACGGTCAAGAAGCCACAATAGTTGAGGGAGCGACCGTGCAAATCCCTGCTCGCTCGCCACGTAGAGGGCGCCGCTCAACAGCGCCACACCGATCAGCACCAACAGGGCCCGACGCACGCCCGCGGGCTAACCGATCCGCGGACTCTGGGTTAGCAACGCCGCTTGGCTCAACGCGTATTGCTCATCCGCCACGGACAGACCTCGTGGAACATTCAGCGGAGAATGCTCGGCCGTGAGGACATTCCGCTGGACACCGAGGGTGAGGCCCAGGCCTTGCGGCTAGGCGCTCGGTTCGCGGCGGACCGGCCCACAGTCGTCTACTCGAGCCCCCTTGGCCGCGCTCGGCAGACGGCGGCCGCGATTCCTGCGCTACAACCTGGTGTCCGTGACGCACCCGGCCTGGAGGAGCTGCATGTGGGGGCGCTCGAAGGCCTGACGGGGCCGGAGCTGGACACCCGCTTTCCGGGTTTGATGAAGATCTGGCTCCATCAACCGCTCGATTTTCGGCCACCGGATGGCGAGACCCTCGGCGAGGCGAGCGAGCGTGCCTGGTCGGGACTGGAGGCGGTGGTGGCCGCGGAGCGCTCGGCAGCGACCCTTGTGGTGGTGACCCACCAGATCGTGCTCGGTGCGCTGCTCTGCCGGATCCAGGGTCGTCCCCTCTCGGAGTTCCGCTCCTTTTTTCACAAGAACACAGCGATTACCGAGCTGGAATGGGACGACTCGCCGCGAGTCCTGCGCCTCGCGGACGCCTCACACCTGGGCTGAGCCGGGCGCGATCAGCTGCTTGAGCGCGGCCGCGTCCAGGTGGTAGATCTCGGAGCAGTACTCGCACGTGACCTCTGCGAAACCAGGATCTTCGAGGATGAGCGTCAGCTCTTCCGGACCGAGCGCGACGAGCGTCGCTTCCACCCGCGCCCGACTGCACGAGCAGCGAAACTCCACCTCTCGCGACTCCATCACCGTGATCGGCTGCTCACCAAGGCGCCCCGCCTGGATTCCGGGCACGAGCTCCGCGAGCGGCGTCGTCAGGAGCGGCTCGATGGCCCTTCCGAACTCCTCGGCGTTCCAGTCTGGGAGGCGCTCGACGAGCAAGCCGAAGGCTCCGGTCAGCTCGCCCGCGGCGGAGAGGGTGGTCTGGATACGGATTCGGCCATCCACCTGCTCCGAACTCACGAAATAGCGCTGCAGGGCTGCCTCGAAGTCCTCGAGGATCACCTCGGAATTCCCGCGGTAGAGCTCCCGCCGCCCCAGGCTCTTCACCACCGAGAGCTGCCCGGTGAACAGCGGCTCGTCCGGGATCTCGCGCGGTTTGAGCAGGCCTCGGACGCTGCCGTCTGCGTCCCAGTCGGCGGTGAACGTGAAATCCGGCTCCTCCGAGCGTACAAAAAGCGTGAGGCGCTCCTCCCCCTTGATGTGCGCCGAGAGCAGGCCGGTCGCGACGAGGCCGGCGGCGGCGTGTTGGGCCGCCTGCCCGCGGAGCTGATGCCGGGTACAGAGGGTAGCGGCGGGCCCGGTGAGGGACACCAGCAAGAGTCGGGCGCGTTGATCAAAGATCAGCGCGGACGTGACGTTTCCCGAAGCGGTCATTTCAACTCCAAACCGACCACGGGGGCGCGCCCCGCGGTGGATACGCCAGCAAAGCCAATAGATTCAGGGGGATAGTCGTGGGGCGCCGCGCCGAACACGAGCAGCAGAGCCTCTTCGCGGAGGCGAAGGCTCGGGTAAGTGGGAGCCTGGTAGAGCAGGGTGTGCCAGTTGTTCCGGCACAGGGACAGGCGCTCGCGCACGGCGGCGGCGGTTGCTTCCACACGTCGCTTCTCTTCGGCCGCGAGCGTCTCGGGCGTCCAGTCCGCGCGTTGAAGCCTGAGATCCGTCTCAACTGCCTCTCGCCACGCGATCATCTCGACGAGCTCGCCGTTACAACGAATCACCATCTCGTCGGGGTCGCGACAGCTGAGGACGGCGATCAGGAACGTGAAGCGCGCCATCGGGCCAGCACGGGGGTCAAGGCGAGGGTCAGGAGGATCCTCGCGGGTTTCAGCGCCTGGGTGAGCGCATAGGCCACAGCGAGGGTAGCTCCGGAGCCCAGAGCGGCCTGGTCCCGCACCCAGGGGACCCGATCCTGGAGGCCCATGGAGATGAGGCTGAAAAATACCACCATACACAACGCAAATCCCGAGAGGTGAACGATGAGCCCCAACGTGCCCAGGGCCTCGATCCGAGCCTTCCAGGTGCTGCTCTCGGAGGGGGTGCTCAACCGGCGCTCCGCGCTTTACGCATGTGTTCGAGAAAATCGGGCGCCTCGACAAAACCGATGGTCTCGCTGACCTTGGCGCCGGAGGGCGTCACGAAGACCACGGTCGGCAGCCCCGTCACGCCATAACGTTTCTGGATCGCCTTGATCTTCTCGTCCTTGTCGTTGGTGCAGTCGATCATCACCGGCACGTAGTTCTTCGCCTCGGCGACCACGGCGGCGTCGGTGTAGGTGTAGCGCTCCATCTCATGGCAAGCGGCGCACCACTCGGCGGTGAAGTCGATCATCAGCGGCTTACCGGTCTTTTCGGCCTCGGCGAGCGCCTCGTCGTGGTCGGCGAGCCAGGGGATGGCGGGGCCAGCTGCGGCGGGCGCGCTGGTCGAGGTGCCCGCCGAGAGCTGGGTCGGAGGGAGGATGAAACCCTGGAGCGAGAGCCCCCCGATCAGGAGCCAGGCGCCGATCAGGGCGCCGATGATGCTGTAGCTCTGGCGGAGCCGCACCACGAACTCGCTCTCACCGTCATCAGGAGAGGGCCAGGCGAAGATGCCCGTGAGCAGCAGCACCGCCGCGGTGAGGAGCGCGGTGACGGCGGTGGAGAGCTGCGGCGACGCGAACCACACCGCCGCCAACCACAAGAAGATGCCCATTGCCTTCTTGACCACGACCATCCACGCACCGCGCGCGGGGAGCCAGCCCATCGCCGCGCCGGTGACCAGGAAGATCATGCCCATCCCGAGCGAGAAGACGAACATCAGGAGCGCGCCGGTGAGCGCGTTCCCCGCGATGCCGACGTAGATGAGGATGCTGGCCACCACCGGGCCCGAGCACGGGCCCGCCACCAGCGCACCGACAGCGCCCAGCACCGCCGCGCCGAGAAAGCCGCCTCGGGGGCCGGATTCGGTCAGCCGGTTGGTGATCGCAGCGGGCACGGCGATGTCGAAGAACCCGAACATCGCCAGACCCATCACCACGAAAAACGCGGCAATCCCGCCGACGATCCAGGGCGACTGCAGCCATCCGCCGAACAGGTCTCCTGCCGCCGCCGCGGCCAGTCCGAGCCCCGTGTAGACCGCGGCCTGGCCGAGCACGTAGGTTCCGGCCAGGGCGATCGCCTTCCCACGGGTGCCGGCCGACTTTGCGCCGATGACCCCCATGGTGATGGGCACGATCGGCAACACACAGGGCGTGAAGCTGACGCCGACCCCCGCAAGGAAACAAAGTAGGAGCAAGGAGCCGAAACCCTGCGCCGCCGCTTTGGCGAAGGGCGAGTCGGGGTTCATCGTGGGGGGCGCGCTCGTGGTGGTCGGCGCCGCGGTCGTCTCCGGCGTGCTCGGGGGCACGGCGGCCGCTACGGCGGGCGGTACCACTGCGCTGAGCGCGGCGATCGCGGCGGCGGCGCCGGGTCCGTACGGCACCTCCACGGTGGTGTAGGCGGGCGGGAGGCAGAGTGAAACTCCCTTACACGCCTGGTAGCCGACCTCGACCTTCAGCGTGGTGTCGCTATAGGAGCCGACGACGGGCGCGCTGAAGTTGAAGTCGTGCTCGTAGTCCTCTCGTGCCGTGCCATCGGCTTCGTTGCCGGTCTTGA
>CANKTH010000172.1 GCA_947486185.1 Deltaproteobacteria bacterium | reverse complement strand
TCGATGTGGTCGATGAGAGCTGCGCCGCGACGGTCGTGGAGGGTCTGGGCCTCAGGCTCTGGCGCCGGCCGCTCACCGCTGTCGAGCGGGATCGTATCGCTGGGATCGCCAACACTGCCGCGTCTACCTTAGGTTCTTTCGACGCGGGCCTCGCTTACGCCATCGCCGCGTTGCTCCAGTCGCCCCACTTCATCTTCCGGCCGGAGCTGGGAGAGGATGACCCGGACAATCCAGGCACAAAGCGTTATACAAGCTACGAGATGGCCAGTCGGCTCTCCTACTTCTTGTGGGCGGGGCCTCCTGATGCCGCGCTGCTCGCGGCGGCGGCCGAAGGCGCGCTGGTAACTGCCGAGGGGGTGAGGACCGAGGTGGATCGTATGCTTGTCGACCCTCGCGCGCGCCGCGGCGTACGCGAGCTGTTCGGGGACATGCTGCAGTTGGATGCTTTGGATTCCCTGACCAAGGATCCGCTCGTCTACACCTATATGAGCGACGGTCTGGCCGAATCGGCGCGCGAGCAGACCCTCGCCGACATCGAGGCGCTGGTGTTCGAGGGGGCGGAGCCGTTCTCCGCGTTCCTCACCCAGAGTGAGACCCACCTCGACCGCACCCTGGCGACGCTGTACGACGTACCGGCGCCGGCGCGCGAAGGTTTCGCCAGGGCCACCCTCCCGCAAAGCGGCGGGCGACGAGGATTCCTCGGCCAGGCCAGCTTCCTCGCCGTGCAGTCCCACGCCACCAGCACCAGCGTCACCAAGCGCGGTATGTTTGTCCGCGAAGTGTTGTTGTGTCAGACCTTGCCCTCACCCCCTGCGGGTCTGAACACCTCGATCCCCGAGGTGAGCGAAGACAGCCCCACGATGCGTGACCGGGTGGCGCAACACCTCCTCGATCCTTCGTGTGCTTCGTGCCACAACATCATGGATCCTATCGGGCTCGGCTTCGAGAACTTTGACGGTCTCGCCCGCTGGCGCATCCAGGAGAACGACGTCACGATCGATGCGTCGGGTCTGCTCGACGGGGTCGGATTCTCCAACGCATGGGAGCTCTCCGGGGTCATCGCGACGCACGAGCAGTTCCCGCTCTGTGTCAACGAGACGGTCTACCAGTACGCGACCGGCCGGGTGGTGGACTCGGTGGAGGTGCCGCTCGTGGACTGGCACGCCGCGGGTTTCAAAGAGCAGGGCCAGCGCTTGTTGTGGTTGATGGCGGACATCGCGGTGAGCGACGCGTTCCGTAAGAAGGGGGAGAGCTGATGCGCCATCGCCGTTCCGGCCCACCGTCCCCGTCGGGCGTACGCGGCGTCGGCCCGCGTCGAGCTTCCCGACTCGGGCTTGGTTCCCCGGTAGTTTCTGGGCTTTCCCGACGGGGATTCTTACGCGGGCTCTTCCAGGGCAGCGCGGTCTTCGTCGGCCTGCCGCTCTTCCAGGCCGCCTTCAACCGAAACGGCACGGCGTTAGCCTGCGGCGGCGCTATTCCTCGGCGTTTTGGGATATTTTTTTGGGGAAATGGCAACCGCCCGGAACGATGGGTGCCCACCGCCGACGGCGCGGACTACAGCCTCTCCGAAGAGCTGGCCCCGCTCGCGGCGATCCAGCACAAGATCACGGTCGTGACGGGACTTTCGGTCAAGGTCGACAACATCTATCCCCACACTTCGGGCGCGGCCGGCTTGTTGTCGGGCGCCTCGCCTACGGGCGATAACGGCGACGAGACCTACGCGCTCCCTACGGTGGACCAGGTCATCGCCGCCGAGGTGGGCGGGGACACGCTCTACCCGTCAATCCAGACCGCCGCGACGGACGCCGAAGGGACGTCCTACAACGGGCCGTTCAGCCGGAACCCGCCTGAGACCAACCCTTATGCGCTCTACGAACGCCTCTTCGGCTCCACCTTCCGTGAACCCGGCGAGGAGGGGATCGTGGATCCGACCCTGGGCCTCCGGCGCAGTGTACTGGACTCGGTGATGTTGGATATAGAGAGCCTGGAAGGCCAGTTGGGGGCGGCCGACAAGGCGCGCCTCGACCAGCACCTCACGGGTATCCGGGAGCTGGAGACCCGGCTCGCGCGCCTCGAAGAAGATCCGCCTTCGTTGGAGGCGTGCACCCGGCCGACGCGCACGCCGGAGCTCGAGTACCCCGACGAAGATGGCCGGCCGCAGATCAGCGCGCGGAGCCGGATCATGTGCGAAATGTTGGCGATGGCTCTGGCCTGTGACCAGACGAGGGTGTTCGGTCACTACCTCCACGATCCGGTGTCCAACCCCTTGTTCCCGGGCGCGAGCGAGGGCCACCACAACCTCACCCACGATGAGCCTGGCGATCAACCGGAGGTTCACGCGATCACCATCCAGTGTGTCGAAGAGCTGGCCTACCTGCTTCAGACCCTGGACGCGGTGGTCGAGGCCGACGGCACGCTGCTCGACAACTGCGGCATCCTCGGGTGTTCCGAGGTCTCGCTCGGGCAGACCCACGACATCAACGAGATGCCCATCGTTCTGGGAGGGAGCTTGTGCGGCACGCTGAAGACGGGCATGCACTACCGGAGCTACACGGGGGAGAGCACCTCCAAGCTGATGTTGTCGATGATTCGCGGCATGGACATCCTCGCGACCGGTTTTGGCCTGGACGACGCCTACGCGGACTCGGGCCTCTCGGGCATCGAGGTATGAGCCGCATTCTTTCGCTGTTCGCCGGCCTCGCGGCGCTCGCCGCGTGTGCGGACCCTGTGCCGAAGGTCCTGCCGGTCAACACCTGCAGCATGGCCGATTCCCCGCAGGTTTTTGTGGTCCGGAAGCTGACGTTTGCGCTCGCCGACGCCAACGGCATCTCGCGAGGGTTTGACCTCGACGGCGTAGTGAGCGAGGAGGGCGGCACCACGGGCTGCGGCATTGGCGACTACGTCGATCCCGAGGGCGAACCCGGGATCGACAACGCCTTCAACCGGATCGTGCCGACCTTGGAGGCGACCGAAGCCAAGATAGTGACCCTCGAGGGTCTGGTGCAGGCCGCGATCGACAGCGGAGATCTGCTGATCAGCATGGAAGTGGGGGGGTTGGAGAGCTGGGAGGCGGACTCCTGCGTCGCGATGCAGATGGGCAAGGCGAGCGGGGTGCCTACCCTGGGCACCGACGGAGTGATGCTCGACGGCCAGACTTTTGACCCGGATCCGGAGGTGACGCCGAGGGTGTTGGTGGATGCGGCCGCGCTCGGTGGGGTGATCGAAGCCTATGATCTGTCGTTGGATCTCCCCGTACAGATCCTCAACGCCGCAGTTGTATTGCCCATCCGCGGCGGAGCGGTTCGCTTGGAGAGGCTCGAAGACGACCTGTATACGGGCTATTTCGCCGGCGGGGTCAGCGGCGCGACGCTGATCGACATCGCCCAGAGCGAGAACATCGATCCGGTGGTTGCGGAGGTATTAGCCGCGGTCCTTGCGATCCACTCGGACCTGTCCGACGAGACGGGTCTGGAGTGCTCGGCGCTCTCGGTGACCCTGGCGTTCGAGGCGGTCGGGGCCTACTGGTACCCCTGAGCTGCGGGGCGGGGCGTCGCGGACAGCGGATCGTTCACTCCGGGGAACGCTCTCCGAGGGTCAGCCCACCCACGCCCGCGCGTTACGAAACATGCGCATCCATGGCCCGTCTTCGCCCCAACCTTCCGGTCGGTAGGAGTTCGCGACGGCACGAAACACCCGCTCGGGGTGCGGCATCAGCACCGTCGCGCGGCCGTCGGCCGAGCTGAAGGCGGTCGCGCCGTCGGGCGAGCCGTTGGGGTTCAAGGGGTAGAGCTCGGTCGGTGCCCCGCGGTGGTCCACGAACCGGGCGGCTGCCGGCGGTCGTTCGCTCCCGTGGTACACCACCCTCCCCTCCCCATGGGCGACGGCCACCGGGAGCTCGGCGCCGGACATCCCGCGGAAAAAGATACTTGGCCCTTCCTCAATGCGCACCGTCGCCACCCGCGCCTCGAAGCGTCCCGAACGGTTCCCTTCGAACCGGGGCCACAAGCTGGCGCTGGGGATCAGCTCGCGGAGCTGGGACATCATCTGGCAGCCGTTGCAGACGCCCAACGAGAAGGTCTCAGGACGGGCAAAAAAGCCAGCGAAGACCGACCGCGCCCGATCGTTGAACAGGATGCTCCGCGCCCAGCCGCCGCCGGCGCCCAAGACATCGCCGTAGGAGAAGCCCCCGCAGGCGGCGAGGCCCACATAAGCGTCGAGCGTGTCCCGCCCCGAGAGCACGTCGGACATCGTGACGTCGATCGCGTCGAAGCCCGCACGACTGAAAGCCGCGGCCATCTCGGCGTGCCCGTTGACCCCCTGCTCGCGCAGGATCGCCACCCGCGGTCGCCGCGCCGCGGCTGGAGCCTCCGGTTGCGATGGATCAAAGGAGAATTTGGGCGTGATTCCCGGATCCCCGCGATCGAGGAGCCGGTCATAAGCCTGGTCCGCCAGGGCCGCGTCGTCCCGCTCGCGTGAGATGAGGTGACCGGGCTCGGCCCAAGCACGCTCCAGATCTACACGATCTTCCTCGATCCACACGGCGCCGTCCGCGCCGCGTATCCGCACCACGCCCTCGGTGGTCGCTTCCCCGATGCTCTGAGCGGGCAGCCCGGCAGCCGCGAGATCTGCGAGCGCGGACCCCAGATCCTCGGGCGCCACTTCCAAGACCCCGCCCGGCTCCTCGGCGAACAAGGCTTGGTTCGGCGCTCCCGACAGTCGAAGCGTCACGCCGCAGTGTCCGGCAAAAGCCATCTCCAACACTGTCACCACCAGCCCGCCGTCCGACACATCGTGCCAGGCCCAGAGCCGGTCGCGCCAGCGCGCCATCCACGCCCACAGCGCGACCATCTTCGTAGGATCATCAAGATCCGCTGGGGTATCGCCGATCCTCCCTTGGACCTGCATCAGCGCCGACCCGCCCAGCCGCCCGCGAAAACCGGAGAGGTCAACGTGGATGAGCGCGCCGCCCGGCCGTAGCTGCGGTGTGAGCGTGCGTCGAACGTCGACGACCGGCGAAAAGGCACTGATCACCACGGTCATCGGCGCGACCACCCGATGCTCCCCGTTCGCGTCTCGCCAGGACGCACGCATCGACATCGAGTCCTTACCCACCGGGATCACCACTCCCAGCGTCGGGCAGAGCGCGATCGCAACTGCCTGTACCGCTTCGAGAAGTCGGCCTTCTTCTATAGGATCTCCCGCCGCACACATCCAGTTGGCCGAGAGGACCACCGACTCCAAGCCGCCCACGTCCGCCGCAACGAGGTTGGTCAGCGCCTCCGCCACCGCCAACCGGGCGCTCGCGCCGCCCGAGAGCAGCGCCACCGGCCCGCGCTCGCCCATGGCCATCGTCTCGCCGGTGTATCCGTCATAATCCGTGACGGTCACGGCGCAGTCCGCTACCGGGACCTGCCATGGGCCCACCATCTGGTCACGCACCACCGTACCGGTCACCGAACGGTCCCCGATCGTGATGAGGAACTCCTTGCTGGCGACCGTCGGCAGCTTCAACACCCGATACAAGGCGTCCCGAAGATCCAATACCGGGCGGAGCGCCGCTGGGTCATCGGTCGCGGGCGGGCTGGTGCACGCGTCGCGCGACCACGGAGCTTCACGGCCGAACAACACCGCCATCGGCAGTTGAATCGGTGTGTCGCCCAGCTCCCGGTCGGTGAGCTCGAGGCGAGCTTCTTCGACCGCGTGGCCGACACAGGCCCACACGGCACGTTCACGCTCGCAGATCGCCGCGAAGCGGGGCAGGTCCTCGGCCGCGATCGCCAACACATAACGCTCCTGCGCTTCGTTGCACCAGAGCTCCATCGGGCTCATCCCGGGTTCATCCGAGGGAATGTCCCGAAGCTCCATCTGGCCGCCACGGCCCGCCCCGTGCACCAGCTCGGGCAGCGCGTTGGACAGACCGCCCGCACCGACGTCGTGGATGGACCGTATCGGGTTCTGGTCTCCCAGCGCCCAGCAGCGGTCGATGACCTCTTGCGCCCGCCGCTGCATTTCGGCGTTGGCCCGCTGTACACTGGCAAAGTCGAGGTCGGAGTGCGCCAGCTCTCCGGTGCCGACGCTCGACGCCGCGCCGCCGCCGAGCCCGATCAGCATCGCTGGCCCGCCCAGGACTACGAGCGCGGCGCCCGCGGGCACGGGCGCCTTGTCTACGTGTCCCGGCCGTACGTGGCCGTAGCCGCCGGCGATCATGATGGGCTTGTGGTAGCCGCGCCACTGGCGCCCCGCCGGACCGAGCACCGACAGGCAGAAGCTTCGGAAGTAACCACACAGGTTGGGCCGCCCGAACTCGTTGTTGAACGCCGCGGCGCCGAGCGGGCCTTCCGTCATGATCGCCAGGGCGTCGGCCATACGCGGCGAGGTGCCCACCGCCGCCTCCCATGGCCGCTCCCCTCCCGGAAGATGAAGGTCGCTCACCGAAAATCCGCAGAGTCCGGCCCGAGGACGGGCCCCTCGTCCCGTCGCCCCCTCGTCCCGGATCTCTCCGCCCGCCCCCGTCGCGGCGCCCGGCCACGGGGCGATGCCCGTCGGGTGGTTGTGGGTCTCGACCTTCATGAGCAGGTGGGCCGGCTCGTAATGGGCCGACCAGCGGCGCGTTTGATCTGGAAAAAAGCGCGATACCTCGTAGCCGGCGATCACCGCGGCGTTGTCCGCGTAGGCTGAGAGCACCGCGCCCGGCGCGTAGGGGTGAGCCTGCCGGCGCGGGGCCGTAACCTGGTAGGTGTGTCGGATCATGCTGAATAAAGAGCGATCCTGCGCCACCCCGTCGAGCCGGTAGCTCGCGTTGAAGATGTGGTGTCGACAGTGTTCGCTGTTGGCTTGGGCGTACATCATCAGCTCGATGTCGTGCGGCGCGCGCCCCAATAGAACGAAGGACGCCTCGATGCTGCGGAGCTGCAGGTCGGTCAGCGCGAGGCCCATCTGGCGGTTCGCTTCGATCAAGCTTTCGTAGTCGCCGGGGATGCGCGCGAGAGGCCGCGGCGCTTCGGTGTGGAACAGCACGACGGCGGCCTCGGGCTTCGGGAGGAGCGCCTCGGTCATGCGGTCGAAGAGCTCGCCAAATACCCTTGCTTTACCCTCCTCCGGCAGGGCTCCGTGGAGCTGGTAGCCGACGCCTCGTTCCACCCGGCGGATCGGCGCACCGCAATGATGCAGGATCTCGGTTGCTTTGGTCGACCACGAGCTGCGTACTCCGGGGCGCGGCACGACCACCGCTGACCAGACGTCAGCCGAGCGCGCGGGGCTGGCGTCCAAGAGCGTGTGGAGGCGCTCGTGGGCCCCCGCGTCGTGCTCCTCGGGGAGACCGTCGACGAAATAGAGCCAGCGCGCCGCGACAACGCCGAGACCGGGGGCGTGGCGCTCGAGCCGCCGCTGCAGGCGCTCAGTGCGGTTGGGAGTGAGGGCCGGGCCACCAACGAGCATCCACATCACAGCTCCGCGCGGCGGCGATGGCTATCCTGCGCCGATGGCGCTGTCGCCCTCCCCGGCCCCGGCGGGGCGGATAGTGCGGGCTATGCCGTCTTCTCCACCCGCCGAGGTGCTGCGCCTCTCGCCGCTCGTCGATGCCGCAGGTTGGGCGCGGCTCCGTGCTATCCGGGAGCACCGGTGGGCGCCGCGGTGGACCCACTACCTGGGAGACCGGCTCACCGCCCAGGATCTCGCGGAGGTGGAGGGTTTTCGTCGCGCACTGGCCGAGACCGCCACCGCGGCGCCCCGCCCGGGCCCCCCCGAGACGCTCCTTCGCGAGGTGCGACGATGGCGCCAGAACGTCGAGAGCGTGCGACGACGCGTGCCCGTCGGCCTCAACCTCGCGCGGGACTGGAGCGGGATACCGACCACCGACCGGTCCGAGCTGGTCGCGGACCTCGCCGGGTCCATGCCAGATGATGTTGATCTTACGCCGATGATCATCTACACGACCACAGGAAGCACCGGCCACGCTCTGGATGTTCCGAGCCATCCGCGTACGGTGGCGTCGGCCCACGTGCTCGCTGAGCGCGCTCTGGAAAAGCTAGGCGTCAACAGCGACCTTTCGGCTGCGCGGCTCGCGTGTGTGAACGTGTGTGCCCAGGAGGCGACCTTCACCTTCGCCAGCTCGGCCAGCGTGTGGGGTGGCGCGGTGTTCGCCAAGGTCAACCTTCATCCTTCTCAGTGGACCTCGCCGGATCATGCAGCGCGTTTCCTCGAAGACCTCGATCCGCCGCTGCTCACTTCCGATCCGGTCGCGCTCCACGCGCTGCTCGGCCTCACCGACCGGCTCCGTCCACGGGCGGTCCTCTCCACCGCTACGAGCCTTCACCCTCGGCTTCAGGCCGAGCTCTCCCGTCGGTATCGCTGCCCGGTGCTCGACTGGTACGCGAGCACCGAGACCGGGCCTATCGCGGCCGGCGTCGGCGGTGCTCTGGAGCTCCTGAGCCCCGACCTCTACGTCGAGGTGGTCGACGCTACAGGCCAGGTCGTCGAAGACGGGCAGGTCGGAGAGCTCGTCGTGAGCGGTGGGCGAAACCCCTACTTGCCGCTCCTCCGGTATCGGACCGGGGACCGGGGCCGGCTCTACAGTCGCGCCGATGGGTGCCGCGTTCTGGAGGAGCTGGAGGGCCGCCCGGCGGTGCCCTTCTGGACCGTGGCGGGCGGAGTGGTCAACACCCTCGACGTCGCGCGTATCCTACGTGAACACCTGGTTTTCGTGCAGCAGCAGACGGTGCAGCTCCCAGACCGCAGTCTCCAGCTGCGGTTGAGCACCCTGGAGCCGATCGGCAGCGGCCCGGAGTTGGCGCTCCGAGCGGCGTTGGAGCGACTCTTTGGGCCGGGGCACCCGATACGGCTGGAGCGCGTTCCCGACCTCGGCGCGGGGATGCCCGGCGGAAAGGTGAGGACCTTTGTGCAGCTTGGTGAGTCGCCCGTCTGAGCGGGGCGGCGCCGCGCTTGGGGTGCCTCGCTTCAGGTGCCGCGGGTCTGGTCGAGGGTCCACACCCGGGTGGCCCGGACCCGTGCGCCGGAGCCCACGACCCGCGCGTGGCAGGCCAGACGGGGTGAAGGTTTGGACTTCTGTTTTTCGGCGAGGAGACGCGCTTCGACCTCGGTGGGCGGCGCGAGGCCCGTGCCGTCGAGCACCTCGACCACACACTCGCCGCACGCCCCGTCGGGGCAGTGGCTCTCGATCGGTGTCTCCAGGGTCTGGGACGCCATGGTCAGGGTGTAGCGCGGCTCGGCCTTGACGGTGTGTTCGGTGCCGTTGGGCAGCACGATCTTCACGGTGATCTCGTCGTCGGCGCCACCTGCGCCGCCGCGG
>CANKTH010000171.1 GCA_947486185.1 Deltaproteobacteria bacterium | reverse complement strand
GAAGTGGATGCTCACCTCGGGATGATCAAGATGTACGGTCTCTTCCGGCGCCTCGTCCACGGTGCCGAACTCCGACAGGAACGCGCCACCACCCGGCGCGAGCACTCGCGCCAGCTCCTCAATCAGCCGCCAGGCGCCGAGATTGTAAAAGGACCGCCCAGGAAGCGGGTCGATTCGGTAGCGTCGAATACGCTCTTCGAGCTCGGCGACGGGGGTGTTGCGCGCAGCAGCGGGGGCGTCAGGCGCCCAGGGGACGGCAGCGAGATCCGCGATGACTTCGTTACAAATCACGAGATCGACCGAACGGTCCGCGAAGGGAAGGGCGGTGGCGCTGCCGAGCAGCTCTCGGGTGGCCGGCACCCGCGCGCGTTGCACGCGCAGGAACTCGGGAGAAGCATCCAGACGGGTGTACCGGGCGGCCTCACCGCCCGCCTCCATCCAAGCTTCGGCCAGCTCACCGTCTCCCGGGCCGATCTCGAGCACCTCCCCTCGTACCGGGAATCCCCGCTCTTCGAGCACACCGCGGAGCCGCGCCCCGTAACGTTGCCCGCCGAGCCCCGGGTGAGCCAACCCGAAGGCGTGGGCCACCGTTGTCTCGCGATCGTCAAAATGGTGGGCACCATCCGTTATTTCTTCCCCATGCCAACGCCCGAGAGTGGTCTCGCCCCACTCTCCCCAGACGTGTCCGGGCCGCAGCCCACGCCCATGGGGGCAGAGCAGGTGCTTGAGCGAAGGATCCCGCAACGACGCCGGCCGGTCCCGGAGCTGCAGCGCCTGCACCGCCGACGCAGTCAGCGACGCGAGGAACGCGAGGGTCTCCTCCAGGGTCGCACCTGCACGTTCCGCGACCTGATGCACCGTACGAGCGCCGTTGATCGCGCGCCAGATCCAGAGATGCTGGGAGCTGAGGCGGCGCTCGACGTAGCGGTAGCCACCCTGACGGGGCACGCTGGGGTCGGGGAGCCACAGGGCGGGAATGGTCGGGAGGAGCAGCGGGAGTCGCGAGTGGATCGGGATCATCTCGCTGAGGTCGAGCGCACGCTGCTCGCGCAGCAGATGCAGCTCGCGCAGCCGGTTCACCAGGCCGCGCAGCGCGTGGGGAGGGGCAAGTTGGGGCGTCCAATGACGCAAATCCTCAAGCGCTTCGGAGGAGAGGGACAGGTGCCGGCCGGTGAGATCGTGCCACAGCACCGGCTGTCCCCCTTGGGAGAGGATCCGCACGTCGTCCGCAAAGAGGTCCATCGCCGCCGCGGAAGGTAGCACGGCGTGAGCGTAGCCGAGAGAGTTCGGGGCACGCCCGCGAGTCAGGTTAGAGTAACCCGTGCCGAGTCCTCCCCCGACCGCCCTCCGGGGCGCCGATCTGCGCGACGTAGACGTTGCCGCCGTACGCTGGCGCGGCGCGGACCTGCGCGGGGCCAACCTGTCCGGCCTCGATCTCTCGGGCCAGGACCTCTCGGGCGCTGATCTTCGGGGAGCGGTGCTCGACGGCACAACCGCACGAGATTCCAGGTTGAACGATGTGGATCTGCATGGCGCCACCGCCAGGGACGCCGACTGGACCGGGGCAGACCTGTCACGTTCAGAGGCGCACGATCTGGTGGCCCCGGGGATTCGTCTGGTCGATACACGCCTTCACGGCGCGGACTGGCGGCGTGCCGACCTCCGGGGGGCCGACCTCGACGGCGCGCGAGGCAGCGGCTTCCGTCTGGATCGTGCTCGCGCCAGCGGATTATCCGCCTTAGGCGCCTCGTTACCTCGGGCAGTGCTGGACGAGGCCGACCTGGATGGCGCGGTCCTGCGCGAGGCCCAGCTCACGCGCGCCGCATTCTATAGCGTGCGCGGAACGATCGACCTCCGCGGCTGCGATCTACGTGGCGCTGACCTCCGATTCGCGGACCTCCGTAGCGCTACACTCTCCGACGCTGACCTCGCCGGAGCGCGGGTGGGCACGGTCGATCCGACGCTGGAGGCGCGGCTGCTCGAGTTGGGCTGGCGCTTGCCGGTGGCGCGCCGGGCATGGCGGTTTGGGCGTGAGCGCGCATCTGCCTGGTGGATCAGCATCCGCGAACGCCGCGCCTTGCCAGTGTGGCGCCCGAAGCCCCCTCGCCCGACGCCGACCTCAATCGTGATCGAGGAGCGAGAGGAGGAGCAAGAAGACGCCAGCCTGACCTTGCCGTCGACGCCGGGGGGACCCCGCGACCGCCGCGCTCCGCTGCCGGGCCTTCAGGACGGCGCACCCGTGGTGGGGAGCGAGCCCCCGGGCAGCGACCCTGCTGCGCCCTCCACGGCGACGCTGAGCGCGGCACGGGCGACCGCGAAGGTCACCCTGACCGCCGTCCGGCGCATCTTCTCGGCGAATGAGCCGGGGATCGCCGGAGCAGCGCCCTCGCCTCCAGCTCGGCGCGGCCGCGAGGACGTGCTGGTGGAGGACCGGCTCGGCTTCCCCGAGGACGTCGCCCGCCGAGAGGACGAAGTTCAAGAAGAGTCCCTCACCCGCTATCTCGTCGCGCGGGAAGCAGTCCGTAAACGCGGTATTCCCGCAATGCGGGCCGCTCAGAGCGCGCGTTGGGCTCAACTCCAGGCCGAGCGGGAGCGCGCCGCCCCGCCTGCCGAGCTGCCTTGGGCCAAACGCCGCCGTGAAGCCACCCTCCTCGCCAAACGAGCTATCAAGGCGGTCGCCAGCCCCCGCCCGGCCGAGACCGTGCGGGTACGGAGTGAGGAGGGCTCGCCGCCGTCGCGACCAGGGGCGGAGACCCAACCACCCGCCCCCGTCACCGCCGCTCGCCGCCCGCGGTCGCACCGCGACGCCGAGGCGCACCACGACTTCAGCCGCTCCGCAGCGGCGCGTGAACGTCGAATCGCTGACTCGGCCGCCGAGTCCTGGCTCGGGTCCCGGCGCCGCGTCATCATCCACACGCGCCTGGCCGCCGGCCTGCCAGCGGAGCCGCCTCTCGACTTCCGCGCTGTGAAGCTCTCGGCCCTGGGGGAGCTGGGCGGCGCGCTGTGGAAAGGTACGATCGAGGCGTGGGTTCGAGGCGGGGAGCCGCGGAGCCGGTTGAGGAGGGGCGAGGCGTCGGGGGACGTCTCGGCAGTCGAGGCCAGGCTCGACTTTCGGGTCACCGCCGGCCGGCGTGCCCAGGGCGAGGGCGAGTCTCGCCAGGATCGCGCCTTCGAAGCTCGACTTCAGGCTCGCAAGCAGGGCGAGCGGCGACGGGTCATCGAGCGTGAAGCGAGCGCCGCCCGCGCCCGCGACGAGGACGCCGCAGCGGAGCGGATGTGGGCGGCCCGGCAGGCGGCCGCGACGGCACGACAGGCCAAGGTCCGCACGCTCAGCGCGCTGAGTCAGTCGACTCACCAGCGCCGGGACGGCGACGCCGAACAGGCGACCCAGGCCCGCCTCCGGGTGCGCCTGGACCGATGGGAGCAGGAGAACGCCGGGCGCGCCGAGCTGGAAGAAGCTGAGCTCCGGATCCGGCGTGCGGAGAGGCTCTCCCGGCTCCGCGCCGGCATCGCCGCCGTGCCCGCGCGGCTCGTGTCCGAGGCGCCGCGGGTCTGGGCGAAGACCCGACGTGCCTTCGTGCCGCGCGCGCGGCCCGAAACGGTCGGTCCAGGCCTCGATCTGACGGAAGCTCGGTTGGATGACGCCGAGCTCGCGGGCGCGGACCTCCACGGCACGCTCCTCATCCGGGCCTCGCTCGTCGGCGCGGACCTGCGCGGAGCGGACCTGCGGGGCGCCGATCTGAGCGACGCCGACCTCACGGACTGCCGCCTCTCCGGCGCGCAGCTTGAGGGCGCCAATCTTGAACGCGCGATCCTCGACCAGGCCCTGCTCGACGGGGTCTCGTTCGAAGGCTGCCGGGTGTCGGGGGCGCGGATGGTGGCGGTGCGCGGCCTCGGCCCCCGCACCCGGAGCGCCCTCGATCGCGCCGGGGCCGACCTGGGCTCCGACGCCTCCTGGACGCGCCGGAGCGCCTGGCTCACCGCCGGCTCCATCGCGGCCGGCGCGCTGCTTTATGCCGGTTTGATCTGGGATCGTGGAGAGTCTACCGACGCTGCCGCGCTCGAGCACGCCGCGGCCGAAGCCCAGCGGCTCGGCAAGACCGCGGAGGCCGCCGATGCTTTCGAAGACCTCGCCAATCAGCAGGACGAACCAGAGATCAAAGTCAACTACCTCCTGGAGGCGGCCTCGGCCGCCGGGGAGTCTGGAGACCACGACCGGGCCCTCGCGCTGCTCGATGAGGCCCTACAGATCGGGCTCGACACCCCGATCGAGACGACGGTGCGGCTCCGGCTTGCGCGCGCGCAGCACCGGGCGAGTCTCAGCACCGCGGCGGCCACCGGCTACCGGGAGCTGCTCGCGCGTATCGACCTGACGCCGACCCAGCAGGCCGAGGCGATCGTTGGCTTGTACCTGGCACTTGGCGAGAGCGACACCTCGGAGGCCGTGGCGATCCAGGAGCGGCTGATGGCGAGCGCGTCCACCGACCTGAGCCGGAGCGGTCTGGCGCTTGCGCTCGCGGACGGCTGGGCCGGCGCGGGCAGGATGGAGCTGGCGCGCGGGGTGGTGGAGAGCGCGCTCGGCCACATCGCCACCTCCGCGGACACCGCCGCCTTACGTCTCCGCCTCGCACGCCTGCTTTTCGACTCGGGCGACGCCGACGGCGCCCTGGCGGTCTACCGTGAGCTCATGGCGCTCTCGGGGAGCACCGGCCAGGAAGCCCGCCTCGGGGGAGCCGATCTGCTGATCCGACGTGGCGACGACCTCGGCGCCGCGGCGCTGCTCGGGGAGCTGGCCATGGCACCCGACGAGACTCTGCGCTCCCGGGCCCTGATCCCGCTCGCCGGCATCGCCGCACGCCAGGGCGACGACGCGCGCGCGGTCGAGATCCTGCGGAACGTGCTCGACATCGCCGACCTTGAGCCTCGGCAGATGGACGAGGCCCGGGTCATGCTCGGCCGGCTCCTGGTGCGCTCCGACCCTGGCGCCGCCGCGGCGCTCGTGAGCGCGAGCCCCGCCTTACGGCACGAGCTCCTGCTCGGTCAGGCCGAGGCGCTCCGCGAAGCGGGACGGCGCGCGGACGCGCGGGCGCTCTGGCTCGAGGTGGCAGAGGACGAACGCGCAGACGAAGAAGCCAGGGCTTCGGCGCATATGTCACTGGCGGAGCTGCAGGTTGAGGAGCGCGACTACGACGGGGCCCTCGACCGCTACGAACAGATGATGGAGTTGACCAGCTCGATCACGCTCCGGCAGCGAATCCAGCTCGGCTACTCCAACACGTTGGTTCGGCTCGGGCGCCTCCAGGACGCGGAGGCCCGTTATATGGCGTTGATGGCGGCGTCCGAAGGAGACGTCGCCTTCCAGTGCAAGCTTGGCCTCGCGCGCACCGCTGAGCTCCGCGGCCAGGCGGAGAAGGCCGCGAGGCTCTACGCCGAGGTCGGCCAGACCGAAGGCCCCTGGGCGGTCGAGGCGCTGCTCTCGCTGGGCCAGATGCGCGAAAAGGCCGGAGACCTCACCGCCGCGGCCGAGGCGCTCCGCCTCGCCCGGAGCGCGCGCGGCGCCGATGCCGAGCGGAAGGTGGCGGTCGACATCGCGCTCGCACGCGTGCTGCTCGCGGCGAATGATCCCAACGCAGAACTGATTTACGCCTCGCTCCTCTCCGCGGACGATCCGGCGGTGCGCGTCGCGGCGCGCCTCGCGGTCGCCCCAGGTCTGTTGACCACGGATCCCGCCCGCGCGCGGACCTACTACGAAGAGGCGCTCGCGGAGATGGGCGCCGACGGCGAACGTGCCGAAGCCCGGGCGGGCTGGCTCCGCGCGAGCATCAGCCTGGGAGAGCCCGAGGTCGCCCTGGAGCGGGTACAAGCCTGGTTGGCCGCCGAGACCAGCCAGGCGCAGCAGGGGGAGCTCGCGGTGGTGGCCGTTCGCGCGCTGCGCGCCGAGGGGCGCTACACCGAAGCGGAGGCCCTGGCGACCCGCCATCTCGAGGTAGGCGGCTTCGAGCTTGGCATGGAGCATGCCGGGCTTTTACGCGATATGGGGCGCTTTGACGAGGCCCTGGCCCGCTTGAAGGACCTGGATGCGGAGAGCGCCGACGACGAGGCCTGGCTCCTCGAGACCGTGGGGGACACCGCCTTGAACGCCGGGGAGTTGGCCGCCGCGGAGGCGGCGTACGCCGGGCTGGCAGGGATGCCGGGTGGACAGCTTCCGAGCGCCCTCGGGCGGGCGCGTCTGCTCCGCGAGGCGGGCAAGCTGACCGAAGCGCTCGAGCTCCTCGAAGATCTGGAGGATGAACGGGTGCTGGCCGAGAGGGCCGTGGTGCTGGACGGCCTCGGCCGCTACGACGAGGCCGAGACGCTCTATCGACGTATGGCGCTTTCAACCTCGCTCGAGGCACGTTCAGCTGCTGCGGTGGGGCTGGGCCGGGTGCTCCTGGAGCGCGACGATGCGATGGGCGCGCTGGCCACGCTGGAGGCTATCGGCACCTTGGACGAAGGTTATCGGCTCACCGGCGCCCAGGTGAAGGCCGAGGCCTACCTCGCGCTGGGTAACCGAGATGAGGCCCGCGCGATCTACCAGAGCTTGACCGGGGACGCGGAGGCGAGGTTCATCTCCGGCTTGGGCCTGGCCGAGCTCACCCTGCTCGAAGGGAAGGGACCGGCGGCCGCGGCCCAGTTCCGCGCGCTTTTCTCCACTACAGAAGACCGTTATTATCAGGCACAGGCCCTGGCCGGGGAGATACGGGCCCTCGCCGAAGCCGGCGACGCCTCCGCCGCCCGGGAGCGCTTCCGGACGCTGACAGCGGAATATCCTGAAAGAACCGATGCCATCTCTTCCGCGCGCGCGAGCGTGCCTTGAGGCACGAATGATTCGGCGACGTACCGAGCTCCACCGCTCCCCGGTCGGCGACGTGGGCGTGGAGGATGTGGTGCTCCCCAACGGGATCACCACCTCCTTGCTGGTCTTACGCCATCCAGGCGCCGCAGCGGTCCTGCCGCTGCACACGGACGGCACGGTGACCTTGCTCCACCAGCACAGGCACGCCGCCGGCGGGACCCTTATCGAAATACCAGCCGGAAAACTAGATGATCAAGAGGATCCGCTCGAGTGTGCGCGCCGGGAATTGGCGGAGGAGGCCGGGCTTGAGGGCGAGCTGCGTCTCTTGACCCGTATCCACCCCGCGCCCGCCTTTGCCGACGAGGTGATCTCCATCTATCTGGCCGAGCATCTTCGCCCGGTGCCCAGCGCCCACGAAGCCGACGAGGTCATCACGGTGATGCGCGTCCCGCTCGCCGAAGCGATACAATGGGCTAGAAATGGCCGTATCACCGACGCAAAAACCCTCGTGGCCCTCCTGCTGATCGCCCGCTGAGCGCGCCCCGAGGGGCAGATGACGTCTAGTTTCTGTGAACCGGGCGTGCCGCGTAATCGTTCCTGTGTGCTGCCGCCATTGACTGTACAGCGATCAGGGAGCGCGCCGCTCCACCCGCCGGAGCGCCCATTGATCCTGCCCTTCCTATTGGGATGTATCGCCCTTGACCAGGATCAGCCTTGCACTTCCTGCGTGCTGCGCGACCCCAATCAGTACCGATACGAGGCCAGCCTCAGCACGGCCGTGGTGCACCTCGCCGCCGGGCGGGATGCCTGGCTGAGCTGGTCCGATCTGAGCCAGGACATTCACGGGCACCCGAGGAACCCGGTCGCGGACATCGACGAAGCCTGGCTGGTCGGTTTTCAGGGTCTTACCGCGGATGCGGTGCTCGAACACCTGTCCAACGACACCCTCCCGCAGTCCGCCATTGCGCTATTCCAGAGCGCCGAACCCGAGGGCCCCGGCGTGGCCCTCTCCGATTTTGGGTTGAGCGGAAGCCGCTTCGCGCCCGAGACCTACTTCACGAACGCCGAGAGCTTGTGGTTGTTGGTGTTACGAAGCCCTGAGGAGGCCGGCGCTGCCGCCTTCGCCCTCTTGCAGCCGGATAAAGCGGTGAGTCAGACGGAGTTCGTGCTCGGCGATGAGCAGAGCGAGCTGGACGTCCAGTTTGACCTTGCTTCAGTAGAGCGCGTGCAGGTGGCGTCGGACACCCCTGAGCTCTCCTTCGACTGGAGCATGATCAGCCGTGACGGGCTGGGCAACCCCTTCTACCCTCCGGCGCTCGACACCCTCTTCCTCGGCCGCTTCGACGCCCCAGTGGAGGAGTTGGAACACAGGGTGTTTGACCTGGAGTCGCTGGCGGTCGAGAGGTGGAGCGCCCCGCTGACGGGCGGCCTCGGCGCGGAGCTCGATGCGCTGCAAGGGGCCACCCCGTTCCGAGGGGTCAGCCCGGGGAGCACCTGGATCCTCGCGCTGGGCTGCGGGACGTGCACCCACCCGGCCCCCGCGCTGCTCTCCGTCCTCGAGCCCGCCTGAGCGTCACCGTGTCGCCCCCTTGGCCCCGCCACATCACCCTGGCCATTCGATACGGTGTGATCTTGCTCAGCGCCTGCGACGAAGAGCGCAAGGCGCCCGACCCACAGGTGTTCCTGTGTGATGCCCTGGTTTCGACCGTCATGATCACGCCCGCGCCGATGATGCCGACCGTGCTGGATGCCCGGTGGACCACCCTGACCGCGGGACGCAGCCGCGTGGTCTACGAAAACGGCGCCGGGCGACGTCGGGAGGGCGTGTGGGTCGAGGGCGCGGGGGACCACGCACAGGTGCTCCTGGGTCTCCTGCCCGAGCGAGAAATCACCTGGACGATCGAGGTGGAGGGCGAGACCTGCGTGACGCAGGGCACCGTCCTCACCGGCTCCTTCGGTACCGTATTGCCACGCGCTTCGGTCACGGGCAGCGCGCGCGACCACTGGACCGTGCTCCCAGTCTCGACCACCGATAACAGCTGGGTGTGGATCCTCGATGAAGACGCCAACCCGGTCTGGGTCTGGGAGCACCCCCGGCCCACGAGCGGCGAGCGCCCTCCGACGCCGTTTCGCGCAAGGTTGTCTCGAGACGGGACGTCCATCCTTTATAACTACCAGGCCGGTGGTCTGACGATGCCGAGCCAGATCGGCCGGGTCTCCCTCACCGGCGAGGAGCTCGGGGACCGGACGGTGGTCGGCGGCCATACCGACTTTGTGGAGCTCCCCGGCGATCGTATCGCGACACTAGGCTGGGTGACCCGTTACTATTCCGACGAGGATCGGACACTCCTCGGGGACACGGTCGTGGTGATGGAGCTCGACGGCTCGTCCAGGGAGATCTGGAACGTCTTCGACCACTTCGAGCCGGACCTGACGGTGCAGTGGTCCTCCGGTTTTGTGGTGGAGGATCCCACCATCGAAGACTGGTCGCACATCAACGGGATCAGCTACGACGAGG
>CANKTH010000170.1 GCA_947486185.1 Deltaproteobacteria bacterium | reverse complement strand
CGATCGCGCGGCTGCTCGCCCAGAAGCACATCGTTCAAGCAGACGGCAGATTCGCACGGGCGGTTCCCGCCTGAGGGGCGGGAACCGACGCCCGTTGTGTCAGCCAAGGTGCAACAGGGATCGGGTGGTGGACTGCAACGCAACACCTGCGCCCTCGGCCGCCGGCCTCGATCCTCGCCCCGATCCCCTCGCCGCCGGCTCGGGGCTCGGGGCTCGGCTTGGCGCCTCCGGCGCCAGGCTCCGGCCTGCCTGGCGCGCACCCCATCCAGGATCATACAGATTCAAGATAGGAAAAGCCGGATGCTCTCCACCGCCTCAGGGAGCGTCGGTACCCGCCGGGGCGGCGCTCCCGCGGATCTCCGCGAGCGACAGGCCCTGCCGCCACCACAACAACGCTCCCACCAACGTGATCGGCAAGAAGCTCACCCCCCAGAACACGATCGCGAAGGCCTTTGACGGGCTCACCGGCTGGCCCCACAGCGTCAACGTGTTCTCGATGATGACGTGGAACACCCCGACAAAGCCGGGCGCTTGGGGGGCCGCGGCGCCGAGCGCGATCGCGACCGAGGTGAAGCACGCCGCGGCGGGCGGTAGATCGAGGGAGAAGGCGTGAAACAACACCAGAATCGACAACGACCCATTGAACCAATGTAACCAGGACAAAGCCAGCGCTTCGGCGAGCGCACGCGGAGAACGAACGCTCTCGAGCCCCTCCGACAAACCATCGTAGAGCTGCACGACCCGCGCCCGTAGCGGCCCGAGCAGTGGGGCCAGGGTCATGAACACCCGCCGGCTCTGCGCCCGAGAGAAGGCCATCAGCAAGAAGGCGCAGAGGCCGAGGCCGCCGAAGACGCCCAGAAGGGAGCCGTAGTCCTTGAGGTTCTGCACCAGAGGACCCTGAGCGGCAGCGTCCTCGGGCAGGAGGACCAACATCAGGCAAAAGATGCTGAACAAGCCGATGATGTCAAAGACCCGCTCGATCACGGCGACGGTCACCAGCGGCAGCACCGGCGTGCCCGTCTCCCGCGCGCCGAGCCAGGGCCGCGCGAGATCCCCCGCGCGAAAAGGCAGGACGACGTTCAGGCTCATGCCGATCACGGTGGCGACGAACAGTCGGCCCAACCGCGCGGCGGGCGCGATGGGCCGCAAGAGCACCTTCCAGCGTAAGGCCCGGATGAAGAACTCAGTGAACAACACCGCGGCCGAGAGCACCACGAGTCCCGGGCGCGCGCCCAACAAGGCGTCCCCGAGCTCCTCCCAGTGAGCGCTGTACAAGAACCACGCAAGGAAGCCGACGCTGACAGCGATACCGGGCAGCAGGCGCAGGAGGGCGGTCTTCACAATCCTCGGAGTTCGCCTGACCAGTAGCACAAAAGGGCCCGCCGTTACCAGTCCCCACCCGCGTGACTCTGGGCCCGCCCGCGTGACTCAGCCCCCGCGCCTCACCAGTGCGCCGAGACCCCTCGCCTCAAGAGCGGTCACGACCTCCTTGAGCCGCAGAGGATCGATCACCGCCTCGGTGGGCGACAACCAATACAACACCAGGTCGTCGAGCGGGAGGGCGGTGCGGATCTCCTCAAAAACGTGGGCATCTTCCACCCGGACCACCGCGACGTTCCGATGCACGATCACGCGCGACTCTCGATCCGATACGCGTAGCCCTGCTCGGTCAAAAAGAGCTGCCGACGCTCACCATAGCTCTGTTCGTTGGTGTCCCGGGTGACCAGGCTGTAGAACCATGCCCGGTTCTCGTTCGGCTTGGGGCGGAGGATCCGCCCCAAGCGCTGGGCCTCCTCCTGCCTGCTGCCCCAGGTGCCACTCACCTGGATCGCGACGTTCGCATCAGGGAGATCGACCGAGAAGTTGCCCACCTTCGAGACCACAAGCACGCGCTCGACGCCCTCCCGAAAGGCGGCAAACAGCTCGTCGCGGCGCTTTTGCGGCGTTCGCCCTTCGATCAACGGGGCGCCGAGCCGTCGCGCCAGGTACTGGAGTTGCTCGATGTACATGCCCAACACCAGGATGCGATCCTCCTTGTGACGCTCCAGGAGCTCGTCGATCACCGGGCCCTTCTTCGGATTGATCGAGGCGATACGGAACTTTTCGCGGTCCTCCGCCACGGCGTACCGGAGCCGGTCGTCGTTGCCGAAGGCGACTCGGATCTCGGTGCAGACGGCGGCGGCGATCCAGCCCTGGTGCTCCAGGTCCTTCCACGGCACGTCGAAGCGCTTCGGGCCGATCAGCGCAAAAACATCCTCTTCTTTTCCATCTTCACGCACCAGGGTCGCGGTCAGGCCGAGGCGGCGACGGGCCTGGAGCTGGGCCACCGCCCGGAACACGGGCGCAGGGAGCAGGTGGACCTCGTCGTAGATGATGAGCCCCCAGTTTTCACGGTCAAACAAGTCGAAATGAACGAACGGGTCGGTCTTCGACTTCCGGAAGGTGATGATCTGGTAGGTCGCGAGCGTCACCGGCCGCACGTCCTTGGTCTCGCCGGAGTACTCCCCAATCTGCTCCTCGGTGAGCGTCGTCTTATCGAGGATCTCAGCCCGCCACTGGCGTAGCGCCGTGACGTTGGTCGACAAGATCAGGGTGCGGGTCTGGAGCTTGTGCATCGCGCCGAGCCCCACCATCGTCTTGCCCGCCCCGCACGGCAACACCACCACGCCCGAGCCCCCCTGGGCCAGGCCGTCGCCGTGAAACGAGTCCACCGCGTTGACCTGGTAGTCACGCAGCCCCCAGCTCGCCCCACTCAGCTTTGTGGTCGGTCGAAGGCCCATGTCGAGCACCTCACCATCGACGTAGCCGGCCAGATCCTCGACCGGATGGCCCACATGGGTCAGCGCCTGCTTGAGCTCACCACGGTGCCGAACCTCGACAAAGACCGCCGTCGTGCCCTGGCGACTACCAAGAAAAGGCTGGACGATCTTGAGGTTCAGCACCTCGGTCATCAGCACCGGGTCGTCGGCGCAGAGCCGGAGCCCTTTGGGCGCGGGCAGGAGCTTCAGGCGGCCGTAACGCCCCATCGTCTCGCGGATCGAGACCGGCACGTTCGGAGGTACGTCGTACTTGGCATACTGCTCGAGCACCCCGAGCACGTGCTCCACCGAGAGCCCGGCCGCGCCCGCGTTCCACAAGGAGAGCGGGGTGAGGCGATAGGTATGTACATAATCCGGCGACTTGACCAGCTCGGCGAAGCCCGAGAGGGCGTCCCGGGCCACAGCGAACTGTGGCCCCATGGTCTCGAGGAGCAGGGTGTGGTCGGATTGGACAATAAGCGGATTTTCAGGGATGTAGCGCATGAGGAGCCCAGCAACGTAGCACGGCAGGCCTCCCGGCGCGCGCTCGAACGTGTCCTCGGAGGCCATCGTGCCCCACGGCTGACTCGCCCGCCCCCCAAATCAACCCATCGAGATGTCTACTGAAGTGCAGTGCGGTCGCTCCGGGTGGACGACTCGCCTAAGCTGCATTGGACCAGGAGGAGTTTATGTCCCAGGCCGCTTCGATGGTTCAGCTGCTCACCGATGGAGAGGGTCGGGTGCTCGCGGCCAGCGCGGGCGCGGGCGAAGCGCTCGGCTTTCCCGGCGGGGCCGTGCCCGTCGGCCGGAGCTGTCGGGACCTGGTCGCGGCGTTCGCCCCCGGCGGGCAGAGGGTGTGCACTACGGACTGCGCAGCCAACCTCTCGGGCGTGAAGGAACAGGGCGTAGTCGGCAATCGAAAGGGGGCATGGAACCTTACATGTAACCAGCTTCACCCCTTCAACGTCATCACGCTGCGGCCGGCCCCAGGCGCGGCGCTGCAGGACGAAGCGCTCACCCCCCGCGAGCAGGAGGTCCTGGCCCTCATCGCGATCGGATACACCAACGCCCAGATCGCCCGGCAGCTCGGGCTCTGTACATCCACGGTCCGCACCCACGTCGAACACATCCTCGCCCGGCTGCAGGTGCCCAACCGGGCCGCCGCCGCCGCCCGCGTGTTGGCCGCGGGGCGCGCCGCCTGCCCAGGGTCTCAAGCAGCGGCACCGCGCTACGCCTCCGGCGGGCCTCAGCGCACCAGGGTGTAGATAAACAGCTTTGTGGTGCCCTTTCTCCGAAAGCTCACCTCGATCACCCGCTCGTTTCGAAGCGCAAAGTAGAGCCCGATCGCCTGGGCGAGCGTCTCAACCTTGCGCCCGTTGACGGTGTCCACGATATCGCCACTTCGAAGACCCAGCTGTCGAACCACGCTGCACCGGGGCAGCGACACCCGCACCCCACGAATGTTGCCATCCGCGCCGACGTTGGGCGTCACAGAGCCCTGGCGGTATAGCTCCTTGAGGTGGGTGGCGTAGTAGTCGATCAGTTCGCGTTCAACCTGCCATCTCCCCTCGCCCGACTTCACGATCTCCTCGACGAGCTCGCAGGGCTTCTTGGCGCCGCGCGGCTGCTTGCCCATCGGTTTGCGTGAGGGCACCACCTCCCCTCCCGCGGGCGGGGTCGTGGTCTCGGCCACCTCTTCGCCCGGCCCCGCTTCGACCGGGTCCGGCGGTCGGGCCTGCGTCGGCTTGGTGGTCGGCGTCGGGGAGACGGTCGCCGCGACGATCACCTCTTCGTAGAGCGTCACCCGTACTGGCGCGGCCTCCACCGGCGCCTCCTCCGAGACCACCGCCGCCGAGCCGCCCTCTCCAAAATCCTCATCTGCCCCATCTTCTTCGCCAACCAATTCGGGAGGGATGTACAGAAGCCCGGCCAGGAACAGCGGCAGGAGGGACAAGACGTGAGCGCCCACGCTCAAAAAAAACGACACCAGCCCACGTGCGAGGCGAAGCAACAGCTCAACCGGGTCGGCCACGAGCGTCATGACGCGGCTCTTTAGCCGATCTTCCCCGCCCCTGTGGGCGGCTCCATCACACCGGCCCGGAGCGCCGCGAGCTCTTCGGCAAACCCCCCCGACAAGATCGGGAAGCGACACCAGGTCTTCGGGTCGAGGTTCTCGTCGTCCAGATGAAAAGAAGGGGCGTAGCGTTCCCGCTTCCACTGGTTTCGGCCCCAAAGCCGGAAAAAGTGTTCTATCCAGCCGACCAGGGTCGCCCGCGGCACCTCGGGGAACCGTTCGCCCAGCACCACGAGCGCCTCGGCGGGGCTCCGTTTGTCGCGGATCGCCGCCCGCTCCACCGCATCGAGCACCACGAAGGGCATCAGATCGCCCTCTGAGGTCTGCGCCGCATTCGCCGGGCGCAGCTCGGGGGTCGAACGCTGCCGCGTGACGCAGCCTAGCGCAGGGGTCGGCCCGATGCCGATCGGCCCCGCCTGCTCCATCCAGGACAGCCAGTTGCGGAGAAAATACTTGTCAATCCCAGCGATCGGCGAGAGCCCCCCGCAGGTGTCCCCGTCCATCGTGGCGTAACCGACCGCCGCCTCGCTCCGGTTGGAGGTGGCCAGGAGGAGCGCATTCCTCAAGTTGGCAAACATCCAGATGCTCGGCCCGCGCGCCCGCGCCTGGATGTTCTGGAGCGTGAAGTCGTCCTTCTCCCAGGAGAGGGTACGGCCAAGCGCCGCTTCGACTACACCGACGTAGCTGTCGACCAGGCCGCCGATGTGGAGCTCGTGATGCTCTGCGCCCAGCGCGTCGGCTACGACCCGGGCTGCGTCCCGGGTCACCTCCGAACTGTGCTCCGTTCCCTGATACACCGTCAGCAACAGCTTTCTTATAAGCTGTACTTTCGTGACACATGCGTCGATGTTCGGTATGTGCGCGAGACGCTGATGCACCTCGGCGATGCCCAGCTCGCCGACCGCGAGCGTCACCATGGTAGCGACGAGGCAGGCGACGGCGGTCGAGTCCGCGCCGCCCGAGAGGCTGACCACGAAGCCGAAAGACCGACTCTTCCGAAGGTAGTCGAACAGTGCCAGCGCCTCCGCCCGTACAAACTCCTCTTCCTTGATCCGCGGGGAATGCTCCCATTCCGCCACCTCTGGCACGGCGAGGCTCACGGCTTCGGTCGTTGCCGGCCAATCGAAGGCGCCGGCCACCAGCCCGTCCCGCCCCACAAGCGCCGGGCGGAAGCTCGCGGTGCGCGCCTGCGCCATCCGGGTGATCGACAGGTCGACCACCGCGCTCACCAGGCCGGCCTCGGTGTACAAAAACCGGCCCCCGCGCGCCACCTCGCGCCCACCGGACGCGATCAACACACCACCGTCATAGATCGCGCGGCCCGACTCGTTCCCGAGGAGGTTGGCGTAGAGGTAGGTGACCCCGAAGGCGCGGCTCCCCTCGATCACAAAACGCCGACGTACGTCGATCTTCCCGAAAGCAAAGTGAGAGGCGCTGGGGTTGAGGATCAGGTCGGCGCCGTAGCTCGCGGCGTCGGCGCCCGGCCGCCCCGCTACCCAGGCATCTTCACATATTTCAAAGCCGATCTTGACGCCCCCTACGTCATAGAGGAGATCCCCGAGCGGCCACGAACGACCGTCCCGCTCCAGGGTCGCGGCCACCTGCGGCGCCCAGGGCTTGAACCAGCGCGGCTCGTAGTGGATCCCGTCGCCCGCGAGGTAGCGTTTCGCAGAAAAACCAAGGATCTTCTTATCGGCCACCAGCGCCACCGCGTTGAATACCGCGTGCTGATGGAGGAGCGGCAGCCCGATACACACGACGAGCCCCTCGGTGTCGGGGAGGAGCTCCATCAGCATCAACCATGAACGTTCAAGCACAAAAAGGCTGTGAAACGCATCCTCGCAACCATAGCCCGGAATACACATCTCTGGCAGACAGAGCACGGTCACGCCGGCCGCGCGCGCCTGGGCCAGAACGCTACGAATACGACGGCGATTGCCTTCCCAATCCAAAGGGAGCTGATTGAGCACTGCCGCCCCAACTTTCACCCGGAACATGCCCACCTCGCCGCGGCCCCGAACGTATCCCGAACCGCAGGACTGCGCGGGACCCCCACCGTGCACACGCGACCCAGCCATACGCGTAGCGGCGCCGACGGGATAAGGGGCGGCTCCCGAAAGTACACCACACCTGGGATGTATCACGAAGATGACGATAGACCCTACCCCGACCGACGGCACCTACACCATCGCCGACCGCCAGTTCCGCTCCCGGCTGATCCTCGGCACGGGCAAATATCCGGACTTCGCCACCATGCGCCGGTGCCACGAGCTGTCCGGCACCGAGATGGTCACCCTGGCGATTCGCCGTTTTGACCTGCGGGCGTCGGAGGGGAACATCTTGGATTGGATCGATAGGAGCCGGATCCACCTGTTGCCCAACACCGCCGGCTGCTACACCGCGGAAGACGCCATCCTCACGTCGCGACTCGCGCGCGAGCTCCTGGGAACGAACTGGATCAAGCTGGAGGTCATCGGCGACCCGGACACGCTGTTCCCCTGCGCCGAGGGCACCTTGGAGGCGGCGCGTGTATTGGTCAAGGAGGGCTTCGTGGTGCTCCCGTATGTCAGCGATGACCCCGTCTTGTGCCGCCGGCTGGCCGACCTGGGCTGCGCTGCGGTGATGCCGCTCGCCGCGCCGATCGGGTCGGGCCTGGGCATTCGCAATCCCTTCAACCTGCAGATCATCCTGGAGCAGGCCAAAGTCCCGGTGATCGTGGACGCCGGGGTCGGTCAGGCGAGCGATGTCGCTACGGCGCTGGAGATGGGGGTGGAAGCCGTATTGTTGAACACCGCGGTCGCGTCGGCGAAAGACCCGATCAAGATGGCGTTGGCGATGCGGCTTGGGGTGGAGGCCGGTCGGCTCTCGTTCGAAGCCGGACGTATCCCCCGCCGGCTCTACGCCAACGCAAGCAGCCCGCTCGAGGGGCTGATCGGGCGCTGAGGGCGGCCCTTGGCGCCGCTCGCGCAGCTTGCTCGCCCCAAGGGAGGTTCCTATGGCTATCCAGATCATTCACGCCGACAATCAGACTGCGCTCAGGACCTTCGCAGACGCCTCATTTGACCTTATCTATATCGATCCGCCCTTCAACACGGGAAAGACACAGGCGCGGAGCCAACTGAAGACCGTGCGCGACGCGTCAGGGGACCGGACCGGGTACCACGGGGCCCGATACCGCACCGTGAAACTCGGAACGCGGTCCTTCGGAGACAGCTTCTCGGACTACCTCGAATTCCTCGAGCCGCGGCTCGTCGCGGCCCACCGCCTCCTTCGGCCCACCGGGAGCTTCTTCCTCCACCTCGACTACCGCGAGGTCCACTACGCCAAGGTGCTGCTCGACCAGATCTTCGGACGGGCGAGCTTCATCAACGAGATCATCTGGTCCTACGACTACGGAGCGAGAGCGACGCGCCGATGGTCCCCCAAACACGACAACCTCTTGTGGTACGCCAGGGATCCTGACTGCTACACCTTCAACTACGATGATATCGACCGGATACCCTACCTCGCCCCCGGACTGGTGGGCGCCGAAAAGGCCGCGCGAGGAAAGACGCCGACCGACTGTTGGTGGAACACCATCGTGAGCCCCAATGGAAAGGAAAAGACCGGCTACCCCACTCAAAAGCCGCTCTCAGTCATCGAACGTATCGTCCGGGTCCACAGCCGGCCCGGTGACCGGCTGCTCGATTTTTTTGCAGGTAGCGGCACTTTTGGCGAAGCAGCGGCCAAACACGGGCGCGAGGTGGTGCTGGTCGACGAGAGCGCCGAAGCGGTCCAGTTGATGCAACGGCGCCTCGCCTGCTACATGCACGATCCGCCGTAAACCGGGGTAGTACCACCATCCGTCATACTCGAAGGTCTCGAGGCTACGCGCCGACGCCGCGCCCCGGACGCCCGTTCAGCTCGAGAAAGGCGGGGGATAGGCCACCGAGAGGATCGTGATCTCCCTTCGGCCTGCAGGGGCCTCGAAAGGCACGGTATCTCCCACTTCCTTTCCCATCAGCGCCCGACCGAGCGGGGAGAGATAGGAGATGACCCGCTTCTCGGTGTCCACCTCGTCCTCGCCGAGCACCGTCCACGTCTGTAGCGCGCCGTCTTCGTCCTCGAGCTCGACCGTTCCGCCGAACAGTACCTTGGGAGGCTTGAACTGGCCGGGATCGACGATCTCCAAGACGTCCAGGCGTTTGTCCAGGAAACGCAGGCGCCGGTCGATCTCGCGCAAGCGCTGTTTACCATAGATGTACTCGGAGTTTTCGGAACGGTCCCCGAGTGAGGCGGCGTATCCTACCTCCGCGGTGATCCGCGGCCGCTCCTTGTGGAGCAGCCAGGTGTACTCGTCGACGATCCGTTTGTGGCCCGCGGGGCTGATGTAGGCGCGCATCGTTGCCCCTTATCTCCGTACGGGGCGAGCCGGAACCTTGCCCGTGCCGCCGCGGCGTGTGAAGGCGCCGCGGGTGGTGGTATGCGTAGCTTTCTCTTGAGCTTGG
>CANKTH010000169.1 GCA_947486185.1 Deltaproteobacteria bacterium | reverse complement strand
GTAGCTTGGGTCGGTGTCGTCACAATCCCCCGAGGCTTCTGCATAGCCAACCGGGGCGGTGCAGCCCGTGGTGTCGGTGCCGTCCCGGCCGTAGCCATCGCCGTCGTCGTCTTGGTAATACGTGGTCAGGACCCCGTCGTCGGGCGCACCGTCACAATCGTTGTCTCGCCCGTCGCACACCTCTTCGGCGCCTGGGAACGAGGTGGGATCGGCGTCATCACAGTCGCCGTCTGCCTCGCTCACGCCGTCGCCGTCGGCATCCTCCGCTGTGTCGGTGTCTGTGTCTGTGTCTGTGTCGGTGTCTGTGTCCGTGTCTGCGTCCGTGTCCGTGTCCGTGTCCGCGGGAGGATCGCTGTCTCCGGCGTCCTTGTCCTTGTTGCACGCTGGCAAGGCGATCATCGCGAGGGTTGCAGCGAGCAAGGTGTAGATGCGCATGGTGACTCCGTTGCACGCCCTGGATACCCCGGAATGTCGCCGTTCGCCGCGCTCTCCCCCACAGAGGCCGCCATCTCCCTGACCCCCACCCGACGCTTTGCCACCCTCGCCGCGACGGCCTGCGTTCTGCTCCCGGTCTACGGCGCCATCGGCGTGTACACCGCAGGATCCGGCGGAAAACGCCACACGTTGCCAAGCGCGCTCGACGACATGGTGCCCTTCGAGCCCGCCTGGGTCGTTGTCTACGCGCTGGTGTTCCTGCAAGCCCTCGCCCCGCTCGCGGTCGTCACCGATCCGCGGGTCTTGAACCGAACCGTCGCCGCGTACCTGACGATCTATGCGATCGGCACGCCGATCTGGCTCCTGTACCCCGTGGTCGTGCCGCGCCCGCCGCTCCCGATCGTAGACCTGTGGACGTACGGCATCGGCATCGTCCGATACGTAGACCCACCGGGCAATTGTATGCCTTCGATGCACGTCGCCCTCGCGGTGATGGCGACCCTCGCCGTGCGCCGGCATGATCGGCTCGCCGGGGCACTGCTCGCGGTGTCCGCTGCGCTGATCTGGTGGTCTACCCTGGCCATTCGTCAGCACTGGGCGTCGGACGGGGTCGTTGGCGCTGGCTTTGCGATCGTGGCCGATCAGCTCTGGTTCGCGATGAAGCCGCTGCCCCCCGAGGCGTTCGTGCCCCTGCACCGGGCGTGGCATCTGACCTGGATCCTGACGTTCGTGGTCGCGGTGCTGGTGCTGATGTCGGGCTGGTGGTTCGGCTGGGTGCCGATCGAGGCGCTGCCTCCGAACGCGGTCGCGTGGTAGGACCGGGCCGATGCCCCGCCACTTCAACATCGCCGGCCCTTGCCAGCCCGATATCCACTACCTCCTGCCGCCTGAACGACGCGTTCCGAGAGTGCGGGAGCTCATCGATGGGCGCGGCTACTTCGTCATCCACGCCCCCCGCCAGGTCGGGAAGTCCACGGCCATGCTCACGCTCGGCGATCAGCTCACGGCGGAGGGGAAGTACGCCTCGGTGATGCTCTCCGTGGAGACGGGCGTCCCGTACGCGGACCTGGATCGCGCCGTCCCGGCGATCCTCAACTCCTGGCGTCGACGCGCGGCGGCCCGGCTGCCCCCCGAGCTTCAGCCCCCGGCCTGGCCGGACGTTGGCTTGTCGGCAGCCTTCGGAGCCGCGCTTGGAGCCTGGGCATCGACCTGCCCTCGACCGCTCGCCCTGTTCCTCGATGAGGTGGACGGCCTCGCTCCCGACGTGCTGAGCGCGCTCCTCCGTCAGCTCCGCGACGGCTACAACGAGCGTCCCCGCGGCTTTCCAGCGTCTGTCGCCCTGGTCGGGATGCGCGACGTGAAAGACTACGTGATCACCGCCGGCGGCAGTGATCGCAGCGGCGCGGGCTCGCCGTTCAACATCCTCGCCGGCTCGCTCACCCTGCGAAACTTCACGCGCGACGAGGTGGCGGAGCTGTACGCGCAACACACCGCGGAGACCGGCCAGGTGTTTGAGTCGGACGCCGTCGATCGGGCGTGGGAGCTCACGCGGGGCCAGCCTTGGCTCGTCAACGGGCTCGCGCTCGACGCTGTCGGCACGATCCGGGACCGGTCCGTCGCCATCCGCGTGGCCGACATCAACGAGGCGAAGGAGACGCTCGTCCGTACCCGCCCGACCCACCTCCAGAGCCTCGGGAGCCGCCTCGAAGACCCTCGCGTGCGACGCGTGATGGAGGCTGTGTTCGCCGGTGGCGAGCTTGGCGAGATCACCCAGGACGACCGCGACTACGTGGAGGAGCTGGGCCTCGTGCGCTACGACGACGGGGGAAACCTGCAGCCGGCCAACCCCATCTACGCAGACGCGCTGCCACGCGCGCTCTCCGCGACGATTCGCATGGGCATGCCGGCGCCCGGTCTGTCGTGGTTGGACGACTCCGGCGGGCTCGATCTCACGCGGCTCCTGACGGGGTTTCTACAGTTCTGGATGGAGTACGGCCACCGGATGCTCAAGTCCGCGCCCTACAAGGAGATCGCGGCCCAGTTGGTGCTCTTGACCTATCTGCACAGGGTGGCGAACGGCGGAGGCTCCGTCACGCCCGAGTTCTCGTTGCTGTCGCGCCGAATTGATCTGTGCCTGCGCCGGGGGACGGTCACGCTCGGTATCGAGCTCAAGGTGTGGCGCGACGGACGCAAGGACCCGCTGGACGAGGGGCTCCTCCAGTTGGACGGCTACCTGCAGCGTCTGACAGGGAATGGCCCGAAGGTGCGCGGCTGGCTGGTGATCTTCGACCAGCGCTCGGGCCAGCCCGAGATCGAGGATCGGACCAAAGCCAGGGAGGTCGTGAGCCCTGCGGGGTTTGCGGTGGTGGTGATTCGGGGGTAGGCTCTGTCATGCGCGTTCACCTTCTCCTCCTCCCCCTGTTGTTCGCCTGCGACTACTCGGGTCCGCCGTGTGAAGATATCGAATTCGCCGATGTCGCGGTGGACGCATCCGTGTCCCCTCCGGTCTTCAGTTGGAGCGGCGACAAGCCCAACTTCCTGGAGGTCTACCCCGGCGACGTGGCGGCCGAGGCGACGGCGGACTTCGGAGAGCCCGGCGCGTCCGTGTGGGGCGTCAGTTGCGACTGCAAGGCGAACATTGAGAACCCGGGTGCCAACATCGGCTGCAAGGACCAAGTGGACTGGGAGTATCGCGCGTGTATCGAGTCCCCCACCACCTACGGAACCTTGGGTGCCGCCGAGAACATCCTCGAAGACACCCCGCCCGCGGAGCTCACCACGGGGGAGCTCTACACGTTGTTCGTCGGCTCGGTGTGCAGCGGCGAGAAGAAGCAGGATGACGCGCTGAACGGCGGGGACCCCTACCATGTGAATGAGAGCGCTGCGACGGCGGTCTTCACCGCGCCGTAAATTCGCTTCCCCTCGGCCCAGACGCATGGTAGACGGGGCCCCATGCAACTCCGCCGCTCGCCGATCCTCGCCCTCCTTGTCCTCTCCTTCGCTTGCAAGCCCCAGATTTCCACGCCCGGCGCGGCGACGGTCACCGTGGACGAGAACATCTCGACTGTGCTGCACGTCACCTGGCAGACCGAGGAGCCCTCCGTCGGGCGCGTGGACTTCGGTGCTTCCGACACGTACGGGATGAGCACGCCCGTCGAGACCGAGGCGACGACCGATCACAGCCTGACACTCTACGGAAACCCCGCCGCGAGCACCGTTCACCTGCGGCCCGTGACTGTCACTGACGAGGGCGAGGAGCTGCTCGGCGCGGACCAGACCGCGGAGACGGATGCGCTCCCCAACGACATCGCGGAGGTGACGGTGACCTCGCCCCTCACGAACGCCGTCATGTCGCCGTTCATGCTGACGTCGTTCCTGCCGGCCACCGACTATTCCAGCTCTGTGGTTGTGTTGGACCCCAATGGTGCCGTGGTCTGGTACTACGAGTCGCCGGTCGGCATCATCGAGAGCGCGCGGGTGACCTCGGACGGGTTGGGGTTCAGCGGTGTGGCCCGGGAGGGCGAAGATCTGAGCGTGAGCGAGATCGTTCATGTGACCTGGGCTGGCGTCGAGACGCGGATCCCTGTGCCCGGCGCGCATCACGATCTGATCGAGCTGCCCGAGGGGGGCTGGGTGACGTTCGCACGCGAGGAGCGAGAGATCCAGGACCTGGGCACCGTCGCGGGCGACGCGATCGTGGAGGTGAACCCGGACGGCACGGTGTCGGAGGTCTGGAATGCGTTCGACGAGCTGGACGTGGTCGAGAACGACGGGTGGCAGCGGTCGTTGATTCCGGGCGCGGCCGATTGGACCCATGGAAACGGCATCGCCTACGACGAGGTTGAAGGCGCCTACTACCTGTCGTTCTACTTCACCCAGAACATCGTGAAGGTCGATCGGTCCACGGGCGCGACCGTTTGGATCCTCGGGGGGATGGAGGAACAGTTCACGTTTGAGGGCGACGAGGGCTTCGGCCCGCAGCACGCGCCTGAGCTGTTCGACGGCGGCCTCCGTCTGTTCGACAACACGACCTCCAGCTCCACCGGATCCCGGCTCGTCGAGTACGCGATCGACGAGGCGAGCATGACCGCGACGATGACGTGGTCCTGGGCCCCCGAGGACACCAACCATACGCTGGTGCTCGGCGATGTGACCCGCTTTGAGGATGGCAGCGCCATGGCCTCATGGGGCATCAGCGGCTCGCTCTACGCGATCGACGCCAACGGCGCAGCGGCGGGCTTGTGGGAGGGCCCGACGGCGGAGGCCGCTGGCCAGCTCACGCTGCTCCCTACCTTCTATCCGTGACACTCGGGGCGCTCTGGCTCCTGGCGTGTACGCCGAGGGGCACCCCCGAAGCTGTGACTGTCACGGTGGACGCGAACATCGCGACGGTCCTGCATGTGACGTGGGAGACGGAGGAACCGGAGCTTGGTCGCGTCGAGTTCGGGACGGATGACGGCTATGGGACGCGGACGACTCTGGAGGCGGAGCCGAGCACCCAACACACGGCCACGCTGTTGGGGCTTCGCGGGGACACCCTGGTTCACCTTCGCACCCTCGGGGACGACCGGGTCGGGGCGGATCACACCGCGACGACGGGCACGATCCCCGACGAGATCCCTGGGTTTGACGAGGTTTCGCCGATCACCGCGGCGGTCGGCCCCTGGATGTTGACGACCGTCATCGACCTCGCGACGACCTCCACCTACATCTTGATTGTGGACGTGGAGGGCGTGCCGGTCTGGTACTGGACGGTCCCCGCGGGCGGCATCGAGAGCGTTCGCCCCACGCGCGATGGGTTGGCCGTCCAGGGCGTGCTGACGAACCACGACGACCGGGCGTTCAACGAGCTTGTCCGCGTGGAGTTGGCCGGCACCGAGACCCGAACCCCCGCCCCCTGGGCGCACCACGATTTTGTGGAGCTCGACGATGGGACCCTGGCCAAGCTGGTGACAGACATCCGGGACACCGACCTCGGGCGTGTGGCCGGCGATCTGCTGGTCGAGGTCTCCCCCGCCGGTGAGGAGACCGTGATCTGGGACGCGTTCGAATCGCTGGAATTGGTCGAGAACGACGGCTGGGACTATGCGATCATCCCGGGCGCCGAAGACTGGACACACGCCAACGGGATCGCCTACGATTCGCGCGACGGGAGCTATTACATCTCGTTCTTTTTCACGGAGAACGTCGTGAAGATCGACCGGGCCACCGGCGAGACGGTGTGGATCCTCGGCGGTCATGAGAACCAATTCACGTTCGCCGGCGACGCCGGCTTTGGACCCCAGCACGCCCCGGAGATCTTTGACGGCGGCCTGCGTCTGTTCGACAACGGGACCTCCAACTCACGCCTGGTTGAGTACACGTTGGACGAAACCTCGATGACCGCGACACTGACGTGGTCCTGGGAGCCTGAACCGAGCGCCTGGGCGATAGCGCTCGGGGATGTTGCACGGTTCGAGGACGGGAGCGCGATCGGCGCGTGGGGGTTTTTGGGGACGATATACGGGGTGGGGGCGGACGGGGAAGCCGCGGGGGTTTTGCAGTCGGAGGGAGCGATGCCGGTGGGGCAGGTGGAGATTTTGGAGGGGTTTTATTTGTGAGGGGGGGGCGGGCCACGGGTACGGGTGACGGGCTACGGGTGACGGGCTGGGGATGGGAAACGACTGCCGCGTTGGCGGCGGGCCGCGGAACGGTCCACGCCGCGACGCCGAGCTGACCTGCCGAGTTGGCGGCGGGTGCGGATTGGTTCCAAGTTCCAACTCTTTGCCCTGTTGGTTCCTTCCCTCGCGATGGCCCTGTTCACCTCGTGCGAAGATCCCTCCCTCCTCGCTCCCTCTGAGAGCTCCAAGGAGGTCGGGGAGCCGCGCGCCGTAACGGGTCCGGCCGATACCAACCCGAGCTGGATGGCCGAGGTCAGCGCCCGCATCCGGGACGCCGCGCACGGGTTCGTCGCGGACGGCGGTGATTTTGTGGCCGAGGTCCCGGAACGTAGGCTCCACGCGCGCTTTGACGATGCGGGCGTAAGCATCGGGCACACCGCGGATCCGGACGGCACCCCGATCCGTGTCCGGTCGGTCGGGTTTGGGCGCGCGGGGTTCGGAGATGCCGCGCGGTCGCTGCCTCTCGCGGCCCCGGAATTGGGCGACTGCCAGGACGGCATGGCCGACCCCGAGGGCAACTGCATCCCCCGGCTGGAGTACGCGAGCCCAGGGCTGATCGAATGGTGGGTGTCCAAGCCGGCGGGCTTTGAGCAGGGATGGGATATTGCCGAGCGTCCCGACGGGAGCGGCAGGGTGGAGATCGACGTTCAGGTGGAGAACGCGGACGCAACCGTGAGCGACGCCGGGGTTTGGCTCCAGGGGGATGATGGAAGCGTCCTGATCGTCAGCCAACTTATGGCTTTGGACGCCAATGGGGAGGAGGTGGAGGCCTGGTTTGAGGTGAGCGCGGACGGGTTCAGGGTTGTGCTGGACGATGCCGGGGCGATGTACCCGGTGGAGGTGGACCCGGTGTATAGGACGGCGAGTTGGACGGTGGAAGGGAATGCCGAGAAGAACTATGGCTTCGGCGATAATGTTGCGGGGGCGGGCGACGTGAACGGGGATGGGTACGATGACGTTTTTGTCGGCGGTTATGCAGCTCCTTGGGGCGCCGCCTACCTGTTCGAAGGATCCCCATCCGGCATCAGCAACCGCGCGGCCACGACGCTTTCCGAGGGGTATGAGATCGAATTCAACGTCCACCCGATGGCCAGCGCCGGCGATGTCAACGGCGACGGCTTCGGCGACGTGGTGGTTGGAGCGCACTACGGCGACAGTGGGACCGGAAGTGTGTACGTCTACCTCGGAGCGGCGGACGGTCTGTCGAGCGACTATGCCACCACCCTTACCGGCGGCGGAACAGACTATTACTTCGGGTATTCGGTGGACGGGGCCGGAGACGTCAGGGCTCCGCTTCTGGGCTCAGCACGACCGCATCGCAGACATGGACAGGCGCAACGACCTACGACTACTTTGGGTATGCCGTGGGCGGCGCGGGGGATGTCAACCGGGATGGCTACGACGACATCCTCATCGGCGCTCTTCATGTCGGGTCCTCTTTGGGAGGGGTCTTTGTTTACCACGGGTCTTCAACCGGCGTTGCGAGGACGGCAAACACCACGATGGTCGGCAGTTCCTCCGCGTACTACCTAGGCGAATTCGTGGCAGGGGCCGGGGACGTAAACGGCGATGGCTTTGACGACGTGATGGTGTCCATATCGAGCTACACAGACAAAGTCTCGATCTACCACGGCGCTCGCATTGGGGTTTCGCCGACTGCGACGACAACCCTCAGCCTATCCAACAACGTCACTTCGGTCGCTCCCGCCGGTGACGTGGACGACGATGGCTACGACGACGTCGTCGTGGGGACCTCCGGGTACAGCTCCAGCACCGGCCAGGCGTACCTGTACCAAGGCACGGCGTCAGGAGTTTCCAACACGGTTGCGACCGCGCTCACCGGCGAGAGCAGCTCCGATTATTTCGGCTGCTCGGTGGCGGGCGCCGGTGACGTCAACAACGACGGCTACGACTCGGCTACTTCGTCGCCGGTGCCCGCGACCTCGACAACGACGGCTACGACGTCGTCGTCGTCGGCGCCTACGGCTACAACAGCACCGGTGCGGTCTACGTCTACTCGGGCTCCGCCACTGGGATCGACAGCACCGTGACCACCATGATCACCGGCTCCGAGTCGCTCGGCACAGCCGTCGCCTCCGCGGGCGAGGTCAACGGTGACGGTCTGTTCGACATCCTCGCGGCCGACGAATTCTACAACGACGACGCAGGCATGGTCTACCTCTACCTCGGGTCCACGGACTCGGACGGCGACGGCCTCTTCGGCTCCGGCGACTGCGACGACGCCGATCCCGCCATCGGCGCTCCCACCACCGCCCTGTTCCCCGACGCCGACGGTGACACCTACGGCGACCCCGCCTCCTCCGCGTTCGTGTGCGACGACACCGCCGGCTACGTCTCGGACGACACCGACTGCGATGACACCTCCGCCTCCATCCACCCCGGCGCCTCCGAACTCTGCGATGCCGCCGACGCCGACGAGGACTGCGACGGCGCGACGGACGATGACGATCCCGACGCCGTCGGTCAGACTGCGGCCTTCCTTGACGACCACGGTGACGGCTTCGGCGGCACGACCGCCGGCCTGTATTGTGATCTCCCGTCGGGTTGGGTCGCCACCTCTACCGATTGTGACGACTCCAACGCCTCCGTGAACCCCGACGCGGACGAGGTCTGCAACGGCCTCGACGACGACTGCGACACCGTCGTTGACACCGACGCGATCGATCAACCCACCTGGTATGCGGACGCGGACGGCGACGGCTACACCGATCCAGACCTGTACGTCGTGCAATGCGACGTACCAGACGGCTACGCCGCGGCCAGCATCGAACCCGACTGCGACGACACCGACGGGAGCGCCACCCCGGCGCTGTCGACACGCCGGACGACGGCATCGACCAGGACTGCGACGGCTCCGACGCGACATCCCCCGACAGCGGCGAGGACTCCGACTCCGCCGCCGCCGACAGTGGTGGCAACGGCGGCAACGGGGGCAACGCGGGCGAGACTGGCGCGGGCGGGGACAAGGGCACAGGCTGCGGCTGCGGGACCGCGCGGGGCGCTTCGTCTGGCCTCGCGCTGCTGCTGATGGCGGGGGCGCTGGGGCGGCGGCGGAGGTGAGGGTGGCACCAGGGGGCGAGACGACGCGGGTGGCGAACACTTCGGGGGTGGTGACCGCCACCAGGGGTCGAGACGACGCGGGTGGCGAACACTTCGGGGGTGGTGAGCATCACCAGGGGTCGAGACGACGCCGGTGGCGAACACTTCGGGGGTGGTGACCGCCACCGGAGGTCGAGACGACGCGG
>CANKTH010000168.1 GCA_947486185.1 Deltaproteobacteria bacterium | reverse complement strand
TCGCGTCGCGCGTCGCCCGGCCCCCACCGTCGCTCCCCTGCGGGCTCGCGGCGCCGCCGCTCGGCCTCCTCGGTCCCAGCGCTACGCGCCGCTCCCTCGGGGTGCCGTCCGACCGCTGGTCGGCCGCCCTCCGGGCAGCTCCCGCGCAGCCTCACCCCTTCGGTCCCCGCCTCCCGCTTTCTCCGCATGCTTCGGGCGGCATCCCGGGTGTATTCCGTGCCTGCGGTTCGCGAACCCTGACGCCGCCTATTCCTATCGCCACGGGAATACGCTACCATGTCTCCCCTGGAGGCGCGATGCTGAGGTTCGGCAGTCTGATGTTGGCGACGGTGGTCGCCGGGTGTGATGGTGGCGGGAAGGAAAGCACGACCTGTGCTTCGGGCTTTGAGCTCCGCGTAGACGGCAACTGCTACCCCGAAGGAGACACCGGGGGCACCACGGACTCTGAGGGTGACACCGACACGGACACCGACACGGACTCGGACTCCGACGCCGACACGGACACCGACACCGACGCCGACGCTGACTCCGACTCGGACCCCGACACGACCCTCGACCTGACCTTCGCTGGCGATCTGACCATGCTGGGCAGCGAGACGCTCGAGTTCTGCTTCTTCGAGGTCCACAGCGAGGAGTCGCTGACCGACGGCGGCACCAACTTTGACCCGACCATCCCGGCGCTCTATTCGGGGCCGGTGGACTGCCCGGCGCTCGGCTCGCCGACGACCTACAACGTCTCGATGTCGATCGACGGCAGCGGCAGCGCGGTCGGGCTCTTCGTGCTGGCCGACACCGACAGCGACCCCAGCAACGGCATCTACGATACTGCCCCCTACGAGGCCAACGCCTTGGCGGTCATCGACGGCGGCTCCTACAACGGCATCGACTTCGAGCTGGGTGAAGCGAGCGGCGAAGCCGAGACGATCATTGTCGAGGGCACGCTCAGCAATGAGGGAACGGCCAGTATATTTGCCGTGTGTACCCTCTCCGCGTGGGATCTGAGCACGCTCACCGGTGGCGGAACGGGCTACGACCCCACCCTCGGAGACGCCCTCGCGAGCGTGGACGTGTCCTGTCCGTCCGCGGGCACGAGCGACACGTATGCCACGATATTGGCCTTCGGGGCGGCGTCGTCAGGCTCGGTGGGCCTCTTCCTCACCATCGACGAGGACAACGACGCCACCAACGGCATCATGGATCTCGCCTACCTCGGCAACCCGCTCGCGGTGGTCGACTCGGGCACCTACAGCGACGTCGATTTCAGCTTCACCGTCGAAGATGGGAGCCTCTCGGGCGGCGCTTCCACCCCTGAGACCATCACCGTCACCGGCTACATCACCAACACGGGGACGGCCGATCTCGCGGATTGTACTCTTTCTATGTGGGACGACTCGGCGCTGACCGGAGGTGGTACCGGCTTCGACGACACCTCCTTCTCGGCGGTGGGCGCCGAGCTGGTCTCCTGCCCCAGCCCCGGCGGGACGGTGGCCTACTCGGTCTCGGTATCCTTCGACTCCGCGAGCAGCGGCACGATCGGCGCCTTCTTGACCGTGGACGAGAACGGCGATCCGAGCGACGGTGACTTCACCGAGGACTACTCGGGGAACCCCTTCTCCGTCGTCGATGGTGGCACGTACACCAACATCAACTTCGACGTTGCGGTCGACGAGGGTGACCTCGGCGGTGCTGGCGGCACCACCGACGACACCGACCCACCGGCCGAGGGCGAGACCATCACCCTCTCCGGCACCATCACCCACACCGGGTCGGCGACGCTCGCGAGCTGCGATCTCTCCGTGTGGGACACCACCGCGCTCACTGGCGGCGGCACTGGCTACAACCCCGGTGCGGGCAGCTCCCTGGCCCTCGAGGGGGTCACCTGCCCGTCGCCTGGCGGCTCGGTCAGCTACTCCACGACCATCACGCTGAACGAAGCGAGCACGGGCGCGATCGGCGCGTTCGTGAGCGTCGACGAGAACTCCGATTTCTCCGACGGGATTCAGGAGATCGCCTACACCGGCAACCCGCTCTCGATCGTGGACGGGGGGAACTACACCAACGTGAATTTCGTCGTAACAGCGGACGAGGGTGACCTCGGCGGCGGCGGCGGCACGGACGACACCGGCCCGACGGGCGGCGACGACACCGGCCCAACGGGCGGCGACGACACCGGCCCCACCACCGGGAGCGGTGAGACCATCACCGTGAGCGGCAGCATCACCAACACGGGCACCGCGACGCTGCTGAACTGCGACTTCTCCCTGTGGGATTCCACGGCGTTGACCGGTGGCGGCACGGGCGTGAACCCGAGCGGAAACTCGGCGCTCGCGATTGAGTTCCTCACCTGTCCCTCGCCCGGCACCTCCACGACCTATTCGGTCAACGTGACCCTGAATGAGGCCAGCTCGGGCTCCGTCGGCGCGTTCCTCACGGTGGACGAGAACGGCGACTTCAGCGACGGCGTCGAAGAGACCTGGTACTCCAGCAATCCCTTTACGATCGTGAGCGGGGGGAACTACACCAACGTCAACTTCACGGTCAGCGTTGACGACGGCGACCTCGGCGGCACGGGCGGCGGGCCCACCGATGATACCGCCCCCGCTGCCGACGACACCGGCCCGGTCGCCGACGATACGGGCCCCAGCTCCGGCGATGACACCGGGCCCACCGCCACCGGTGAGACGATCACCATCAGCGGGTCGATCACGAGCACGGGCACCGCGACCCTGCTGAGCTGCGAGCTCTCCCTCTGGGACGCCACCGCGCTCACGGGCGGCGGCACCGCGGTCAACCCGGCCGGCAACAGCAGCCTCGCGCTCGAGTCCCTCACCTGCCCGGCAGCGGGCACGTCCGTGACCTACTCGGTCAGCGTCACCCTGAACGAGACGAGCTCGGGCTCGATTGGTGCGTTCCTGACGGTGGACGAGAACGCGGACTTCTCGGACGGTGTCCTGGAGACCCACTACACCGGCAACGCCTTCGCCGTCGTGGACGGAGGCCGGTACACCAACGTCAACTTCACGGTCGCGGTCGACGAAGGCGACCTTGGCGGCAGCGGGGGCGGCGGCGGTACGGACGACACGGGCACCGGCGGCGGCACGGACGACACGGGCACCGGCGGCGGCACGCCCACGGGGGAGACCATCACCATTTCGGGCACGCTCACCAACACCGGCACCGCTACCCTCAGCAGCTGCAACCTGACGATCTGGGACGAGTCCGCGCTCACCGGTGGGGGCACTGGCGTCAATCCTGCTGGCAACAGCAGCCTCGCGTCTGAGCTCATCACCTGCCCGACGGCCGGCACGTCGGTCAGCTACACCGTCACCACGCAGCTCAACGAGACCAGCTCGGGCCGGGTGGGTGCCTTCATGACCGTCGACGAGAACACGGACTTCCTCGACGGGGTGGAGGAGGTCGCCTACTCGAGCAATCCGTTCTCGATCGTGTCCGGTCGGACGTATTCCAGCGTCAACTTCTCGGTGTCGGTCAACACCGGGGATCTCGGCGGCAGCGGTGGCGGTGTTGGTGATGATACCGGCACGGTCGGCGGCGACACCGGCACGGTCGGCGATGACACCGGCGCGGGCGGCGGTGACACCGGCGTGACCGACGGAGAGACGGTCACCATCTCGGGCACCGTCACCAACTCCGGTAGCAGCGTGATGTTGAGGTGTGACCTGTCGATCTGGGATCAAGCTGCGCTTACGGGCGGCGGTACGGGCTACAGTCCGGCGGGCTTCAGCTCGCTCGGCTTCCAGGCGCTCGCCTCTTGCCCGGCGCCCGGCACCTCCGTCAGCTACACGTTCTCGGGCACCCTGTTCAGCGCCTCGACCGGTGCGGTCGGCGTATTCCTCACCACGGACACCGACACCAACTTCGGCAACGGCGGCGTGGTCGAGACCGGATCGACACGCAACCCGCTCACTATCACCGACGGTGGCTCCTACTCGAACGTGAACATCACGTTCTAGGCGCCCGGAGCGCACTCTCGCGGGGGGGCCTGGCCTCCCCGCTTCGTTTTTGGGACAGGTGGGTCAGCCGCCGCGCCACTCCGCGATCCAACGCGGCACGTCGAGCGGCGCCTCCACGACGGGGCCCGGTTCCCGGGAAAGCTCGACGAGGAGCACCTTTCGGCCCATCTCGGCGCGCCGGCGCAGGTACACCCCCGGCAGCATGAGCTCCGGCTCACGCGCGGGCTGCGTCACCATACACAGGCGGGGCGCGAGCCGCAGGCCGGCGAGGACAAAGTCGCGTTGATCGCCGTGGAGCATCGTCCGCGCGCTCGCGCGCCAGGGATCTGGAGACCGAGGCGCCTCCGGGCTGAACCAGGGCGGGTTGGCCACGGCCAAGGCGAAGGGCCCGCCAGAATAGCTGCGGACGTCCTCCTCAATCACCTCGAGCGCCAGGCCGGACTCCTCGGCGCTCCGCTTCGCGAGCGCGACCCATCGAGGCTCACGCTCCACCGCGGTGACCTGAACGCGGCGCACCGCCAACAGGAGCCCCACCACACCGGAGCCCGCTCCGAGGTCGACGGCGTTTACCGCCGCTCCTCCGGCGAGCGCGAAGCCGGCGAGCGCGTAGACCTCAACCCCGAACCGATAACCCCGGCGCGGCTGCCACACCCGAAGGCCGCGCGCCGGGCTCTCGCAGCTCAGCTCCAGGGTCCGGCTCCGATGTCCGTGCGCCAGTCGGCGTCGAGAAAACGTACCTCGGCGGCGCCCTGGTAGGCGCGTCTCCGCGCGAGGCCAGGATCGGCGCCGAGCCCGGTGATCGTCAAAACCCGCCCGCCGCTGGCCCAGAGCCTGATGTGGCCGCGTGAGTCGGCCCGGAGCGTGGTGCCGCCCTGGTAGACCCGAAGGTTGTCGCTCTCGGCCGGGAGCCCGTAAATCTGCGAAGAAGCCCGGCCTTCGGGGTAGGTCGCCGCCGCGATCACGACGGCGCACGCGTAGGCATCCAGCAACTTCACGTTACTGCCGGGCAGTCGTCCGGTCGCGGCTCCCAAGAGCCAGGGCGCGAGATCCTCCGCTAACAAGGGGAGGATCGCCTGAGTCTCGGGGTCCCCGAAGCGTACGTTGTACTCCAGGAGCCGCGCGCCCGCCGGGGTGAGCATGAACCCGCCGTAAAGAGCGCCGCGAAAGGGCGTCCCCTCCGCGGCCATGCCCGCGACCGTCGTACGCAAGATCGCCACGCACGCGGCGAGATCGCTGGTCTCGACCGGTGCGATCGCGCCCATTCCGCCCGTGTTTGGACCTTGATCAAGGTTGAAACGGCGTTTGTGATCTCGCGCGGGTGGGAGGACTACAAGGTCCTCACCGTCGCACAGCGCCAGAACCGAGAGCTCGGGCCCGTAGAGCCGGTCCTCCAGGAGCACCGGCTGACCCGGGTGCGTAGCCTGCGCCGCCGCGAGCGCCTCCTGGGCCTGCTCGATAGTGCTCGAGACCCAGACGCCCTTCCCCGCGGCCAGCCCGTCGAGCTTCACCACCCAGGGCCTGTCCAGAACGGGGGTATCTCCTGGTTCAACCACGATGAAGTCGGCAGTCGGGATGGCGTGACGGTGGCAGAATCGTTTGCAGAAAATCTTGGAGCACTCGAGCGCCGCCGCGGTGCGCGTCGGGCCGAAGGCCGGGACCCCGAGCGTCGCCAGCCGGTCGACGAGGCCGTCTGCGAGCGGACCTTCAGGGCCGACGACCACCAGATCTGCCCCAGCCGCGAGCACCTCCGGCGCAACGGGACGTACGGTGCCCAGGGAGAAGAAGCCGGGATTCTCATGGGTGAAAAGCAGCTCATGCCCGCAGGCGCTGAGCACGCTCGCCAGCGCGTGTTCACGCGCGCCTCCGCCGACGACAACGATCTTCACCCCGGCTCCACTGGAGCGCCCCGGATAACCGATCCGCCCTCGGCCGTACTTATTGGTGGCCCGCCTCGAACATGGCGGTCAACATCTCGTCCCAGCGGGTGTCGCGCGCCCAGGAGGTGCCCGCGCCGCTGGTGTAGACGGTCAACGCCTGGGCATTGAGCTCGGCAAACACCGTGTATCCGGTGGCCCAGCTCCAACGCTCCTCCGTGCGCCAGGTCGAAAGCGCTTCGGCCATTGCGCTCTCCACCTCGGCGCCAGCGGTCTCCAAGCCCGGTATAGCCGTGGACCGGCCCACGAATCCGCCGAGATCGAGGTAGGTGTTTGGGTAGTTGGGATCCATCGAGCCCGTGGCATCCCGCGCTGCCACCACGCGCTCGAACAGCCCCGGGTCGGCGAGCACCGCGGCGGCATAACGGTCGAGCGCCTCGCTGAGCGCGGGTACCCGGTCCATGTCGTAGGCGGCCCAGGTATCTTCGAGCCCCTGCTCCACCGCACGGATCGTCAGGTCAGCGGCGAGCTCTTGGCCGGTCGCCGCCTCGTCCTCACGGATCAGCGTGATCGCTTCGGGGTAGGACACGCCCTCAGCCCCCACGTAGGTCTCCGACGCGGACATCCAGTTGACGTAGGGTTGAAGGGAGTGCGCGACCTCCCAGCTCGCCATCAAACAGGCGTCAAAGGCCAGGACCTCGATGGGCCCCTCCTGGTCGACGAAGGGCGTGAGCGCGTCGCCGAGCTCACCCTGGGCGATGGAGATCACCGAGCCGGAGGTGTCGTCGGACGCGATGCTGGGTGGCGCAACCTCGTCGGCACCCTCCGTGACCGCGTCGGTCGGCGCCATGCTCCAGATATCGCCATGGTCCCACAAGACCAGCGCATACCGTTCGGCGGGGTAGTTCTCGGCGGCCCACATCAGAAAGTCGCTGAGGGTGTCGGGATCGCCCATGTCGAGCTCGCCGAGCTCCTCGAGTACGGGCGTCTGGACGCCACGTTCGGGGTGGTGCTCCATGTAGTAGCGGCGGGTGCCCGTCCAGTCGCCGTCGCCCGTGGCGTAGCCGGGGATCCGGTCAGCCTGGACGATCACGTTGACCCCGTCGCCCGAGCCCGCCTGCTCGATCTCGTCGAGGTCCGTGGGGACGTAGAGCTCAAGGTCGTTGTCGCCGTCCATGTAGACGAGAAAGGTCCAGCGGGCGAGCTCGACTTCGGTGCCGGGAGTCGTGGACGGGCGGCCGGGTTTGGTCGGCTCGATCTCATCGGGAGCCGTGCAGGCGAGAAGCAACAGCAGCATAGGCACCTCCCCGCTTCTATATCGCTTTTCTCGTGCGTCCGCGCCTGGGCGGTTGCGGGGTCCGGGGGTGTCCAACTGAGTCGCGGCTACGTCGGGTCGCGTCTGTGCCCGGTCGGTTATGGTGCCGGATGCGCGTACTCGCACTCTGCGGCTCACTCCGGGAGCCCTCTTATACCCGACTCGCGATGGGACTCGCGTTGGCTGAAGCGGCGCGCGCGGGCGCCGAGGTGGGGTGGGCATCCCTCCGGGACCTGCCCTGGTGCGATGGACGGCCCGATGACGACTATCCGCCGGCGGTCGCAGAGCTCCGCGAACAGGTCAAGGGCGCCCAGGCGCTCCTGATCGGCTCGCCGGAGTACCACGGCAGCATGACCGGAGTCCTGAAGAACGCCCTCGATCTGCTTGGTCCTGCCGAGCTCCGGGGTAAGCTGATTGGCCTGGTGGCGGTGGCTCGCGGGGAGGCTGGCGCGATGAACACGCTCAACCACCTCCGGCAGGTCGGGCGGTGGGTAGACGCGTGGGTGCTGCCTCACCAGGTGAGCATTCCATCCGCTTCTTCTGCCTTTGGTCCGGAGGGTCACGTCCTGCGGCCGGGACTCGACGCAGAGCTGACCCAGCTCGGGTCGGAGCTGGTCCGCTACGCCCGCCTCCTGTCGGCCAGCTGAGGGGCGCTATGTCTGAACGTGTGCTCGTGGTGCCGGGCGTCTACGAAGAGCGGCGGCTCGGCTCAACTTCCCCGCGCGAACGCCTGCTCCTGGAGCTGCCGCACGGTGCCACCCGGACGGCAGACTACCGCTCGCTGGAAGCGCGCCTCAACGGCCCGTTCCCTGCCGACCTCATCCACTTTTTCTACGTGAACACCGACGTCGGCTCGCCGGAGCTTGCGTGGGCGATCGCGGAGCGGTGGGTGGCGGCGGCGCCGGAGCGGGAGGCGATCTGGATCCGCAGCCTGATACCTCGTACTTTCGTGGACTGTAACCGGCGCATCGACGCGGCCGCCCAGGGGACGCTCACCGCAGGTCTGGCGCCCTACGTACACGATCCGGCCGACCAGGCGTTGTTGCGGGAGCTACACGCCGCCTATGTCTCGGCGATCGAGCGTCTTTATGCCGAGGTCTGCGGGTCGGGCGGCTACGGCCTCGCGGTGCACACCTACGCGCCGCGCTCGGTAGACGTACAGGTTTCGGATCGGATCGTCGCGGATCTACACGCGGCGTGGGAGCCGGGCGGCGAGGGCCGCTGGCCGCTTCGGCCCGAAGTCGACCTCATCACCCGCACTCCAGAGGGGGAGCGGGTCGCGCCGGCGGCGTTGATCAGCCGCCTTGAAGAAGGATTTCGCGCCATCGGTGTGCCGCTTGACGAGGGCACGACGTACCCGATGCACCCCGCCACCCAGGCCTGGCGTTTCGCGAATCGTTACCCCGAGCAGGTCCTGTGTTTCGAGGTGCGCCGTGATCTGTTGGCTACGAGCTGGTCTCCGTTCGAGGAGATGCCGATCAGCGCCGCCAAGGTAGCGCCGCTCGCAGTGGTGTTTGCGGCGGCGCTGGAGCGCGGCGACTGAAGCTCCGCCCTTCGCCTTCTCTCCATCCCGTACGGGGGGCTGGGATTGCCCTTCACTCCCGCTTGCGGTAGCCTGCGGGTCTGGAGTTCTCATGCTGCTGCTGCTCTCTCTCGCCCTCGCTGAAGATCCGCCTGCATCCACCGCAACCGACGCGCCGAGCGCGCCAGTCTCGGTGGGCGGCGAGGCCCTGTCTCCAACGCCTCCGGTCTCGGCAGGTGGGTCCGCGCCGCCGTCCGCCACTCCGGTGGTCGTCGGCGAAGGTGAAGTACCTGCGACGGTCTCAACCTCCGCACCGCCGGAAGAAGAGGAGGAGGCACCATTTTTCACCTTCGGCGTTGAGCTGGACTCCAACGCCCGCTACCTGTGGCGCGGCCTGGGCGTCACGAGCGGGCCCACCCTCAACCCCAGCGTCTGGGGCGCCCTCGACTTCGGGCTGGAGTTCGGGCTCTGGACCTCGCTTCACCCGAGCCCGGCAGACCGGGAGAGCTATCCCTACGAGCTCGATCCCTACCTCCTCTACAGCATCGAGCTCGGTCCTATCGGGCTGGAGCCGCAGGTCATCGCCTTTGTCTCCCCCGGCTCCGTGACGGTCGATAGCATCCTCGACATCACCGGGCCGCTCGTGGGTCCCCTCGGCCTGTTCGTGCGGCCTGCCCTGCTCTTGACCGAGCCGATGCC
>CANKTH010000167.1 GCA_947486185.1 Deltaproteobacteria bacterium | reverse complement strand
GGCCTGCGCCTCCATCTCCAGCGCGGTGTCCAGCGACACGTCCAGCTCGCGCAACAGGGCTTCCTTGGTCATCCCGTTGGCGAAGCCGGGGCCATCGGCGATGCGCTTGGCCAGGGCGTGCGCCTCCTTCAGGAGCACGTCCTCCGCAACCACGCGGTTGAACAGGCCGTAGCGCTCCGCCGTCGCGGCATCGACCACGTCCCCGAGCAGCAGCAGCTCGGTGGCGCGACCGAGGCCGACGATCCGTGGAAGGAGGTGCGCCGCCCCCATGTCGGCGCCGCACAGCCCGACCTTGTTGAACAGGAAGGCGATGCGCCCGCGGGTCGAGGCGATCCGAAGGTCGCTCGCCATCGCGATGATCGCGCCCGCGCCCGCCGCGACGCCGTTGATGGCCGCGATGATCGGGATCCGATTGGTCCGCATCGCCCGGACGAGGTCCACCGTCATCCGGGTGAACGTGAGCAGCCCCGCCATGTCCCGCGCGAAGAGCTGCCCGATGATGTCCTCGACGTCGCCGCCCGAACAGAAGGCCCGGCCGCTGCCCGTGATCACGATCGCACGGACGCCGGGAGGGGGGTCACGAAACCACCCGATGAGCGCCGCATACTCGTCGAACGTCAAGGCGTTGAGCCGGTCGGGGCGGTCAAGCGTCACGGTCGCGACACGATCAGCGATGGACACCAACATCGAACCCCTCCTCAGCTACGAGATCACGACCGCAGTTGCCTCGATCTCCACCATCGCCCCTGCCTCCAAGAGCGCCGCGACCTGCACCAGGCTCATCGCTGGATAGTGCCGACCGAAAAGCTCGCGCCACGCCGCCCCGACCTCGCGCGTTGCCGCGATGTAGGCGTCTTTCTCGGTGACATAAACAGTGACCCGGCCGACCCGCTCGCGGCCGACTCCAGCCGCGTCGAGCACGGCACAAACATTGGCGAGGGCCTGGCGGAACTGCGCCGCGAAGTCACCCTCGCCCACGATCCGCTCATTGGCGTCCCACGCCACCTGCCCCGACACGAAGAGCAGGTTGTCGAGGCGGTAGCCGTTGCTGTACCCGCGTGGCCTGGGCCAAGCTGCGGGCTGCACCGGCCCGTCCATCAGACGTTCAACTCGCCACCGCAGATCGACAACGCCTGGCCGTTGATTCCCCGCGCCTCTTCGCTGGCGAGAAACACGCAGGTGGCCGCAATCTCGGACACATCGAGGAACCGACGCTGCGGGCTGCGATCGGCGAGCTCCTGACGAACCTCATCCTGGTCGCGACCGGTCTTGTCGACGATGTTGGTGATCGAGTGGGTGAGCAGAGGTGAATCGACGTAGCCGGGGCAGATGGCGTTGACGGTCACGCCCTTCTCCGCGTACTCGACCGCGAGCGCCCGGGTCAAGCCAATCAGCCCATGCTTCGAGGCGCAGTAGGCCGCGAGGTAGGGATAGCCCTTGAGCCCGGCGACGCTGGCGATGTTGATGATTCGCCCGTTGCCACGGCTGGCCATGCCAGGAAGCACCTTGAGCGCGCACAAGAAGGAGCCGGTCAGATTCACCTTGAGGTGTTCTTCCCAGACCCGAACGTCGGTCTTGAGCACAGGCGAGGAGCGGGCAACCCCGGCGTTGTTGATGAGCACGTCGACCGGGCCGGCCGCCATGAACGCAGCCTCCACGCTGGCCGGCTCACCCACGTCACAACGGACCCCGTACCCACCGACTTCGTCGGCGATCTTCTCGACCTCCTCGCGCGTTCGCGCCAGGACGGTGATCCGATCCCCCAAAGAGGCAAAGCGGCGGGCGATTTCGGCCCCGATGCCGCGGCCCCCACCAGTGATTACGACGTGACGACGCTTGGACATGATGCCGCTCCGGCCGCCCCTTATGCGGCGTTTGGGCCCTTCTGTCAAGGCGCTGGCGGCGCGTCACAACGATCCGAGGAAGGAGGCGATACACTCGGTGAGCCGCTCCGGAGCGTCTAGATGGACCATGTGCCCACTGTTGGCGATCACGACGATCTGGAGCGCGGCAATCTCTCGTTCGAGCGCCGCGACGTCGTGGTCGTGAAACGGACTGTGCTCCGGATGCACCGACATCACCGGGCAGCGGATCCGTCGTAAGAACCGGGCGTGATGGTCCTGCCGATAGGGGACCGGGCTGCGCAGGCGGTGGCGGGCGTCCCAACTCCAAGAATACCCGCCGTCGAGCGCCCGCAAGCTCCGAGCGGCGAGCTCCACGCTCCAGGCCTCGTCCAGGGACGGGTGGGTGCGGCGAAGCCGCGCCGCAGCGTCCTCGACCGAATCGAAGCGCTTGTTCACCGGGAGGCGCTCGACGCCGTCGAGGAACTCCGCCATCCGGGTGACGGCGCCCTCGGCCCCGTCGGAGAGGCCAAGGCCATCCACCGAGACCACGCCGAGGACACGATCAGGGCGAACGCCGGCGTACATCGTGGCGATGGTGCCGCCCATCGAGTGCCCGACGAGCACCACCGGACCCAACTGGGCGACGAGACCGTCGAGGTCGGCGAGGTACTCCGAGAAGTGGTAGGTCACGAAGGCGTCGTCGTCGGCTGCGCTGACGTGCGCGGAGCGACCGTGGCCGCGGTGATCATACGCCAACCGCCAGCCGGGGAGCCCTTCCGCGACCCGAGACCACGCCCCGGCGTGATCCAAAAAGCCGTGAAGAAAGACGACGGGCCGGCCCACGGGCTCGCCCCACTGCAAACCGGCAAAGGCCCGGCCCCGGACGGTCCACGTCATTTCACGCACGGGCCGGGATAACCGCTGGGTCATGCCCGGACAGGTCCGATTCACGGAGACGATGGCGGGCTGGCTCGGGCCTGCCGCTGACGCTTCACATGCGGTCGCGGCAGCGGCGGCCCGCGCTTCCGGCCAGGGCGCCAGCTTCACGCTGACCGTGGTGACACCCGACGTTGACGCGATGGTCCAGGATCCGCGCCATCGCAGCCCAGCGTTCGGGCTCGTGGAGTGCCCGACACTCGAGCCCGGCCCGATCGCCGTGCACGAGGGGGCGTTGGACCTGTTCGTCGACAGCGCGCCTGCGGCTCTGGAAATGCGCTACCGCCTCGATCTCCGGGGGTCCTTGGGCCAGCGCTACGTGCTGATGGGCGTCAAAGACGTCAGGCGGCGCCACTGGTTCCCGACCGTGCTCACCGACACCACCACGCTGTTCGTCGACATCTGGGACGGCAGCGAGCCAGCGGGGCCTCCTCGGCTTCGGGGAGTCTTCACCATGGGCACAGGCGGCGTGCTGGCGCAGGGCCTGAGTTTTCGTGGCGGACCGGGGGCAATTGCTCGCTATCTCATCTACTACGTGCGACGCTGCATGAGCATCTACCTGCGGCCGTGACTACTCGTACGTCGGCAGTGGCTCGCCGTGGGCGGCTGCAAGCACCGAGGCGTAGAAATCGGTGACAAACTGCTCCGTCTTTTCCGTTCCGGAATCGACGGTTTTGAGGTGGAAGACCACCAGGAAATCGACCACGCCGTCGTGACCGGTCGCCACCACCGAGCCCGCCATCAACGAGATGAACTCGGTTCCCGCGGTCTTCTCCCACACCGAGACGCTCCCGGCGGCCGGATCGTCCCCTTGCGCGTGCCGCCACGTGAGATCGAAGTCGACGGTGATCGGCTCCGTGACCACCTCGTTGACGACGTAGGAGCTGTCCACCCCGTCATCTTCGCGTGCGGACACGGTCCACGACGCGACGTCGCGCCGGTTCACCGCCACCTCCGGATCGAGCAGGACGTCCCACACGGCCTCAGAATCGGCCTTCACCCAGCCGCGCAGCACCGACCAGTCATACGCGTCCTCGGTGCCGGAGGCCATCGCCGCGCGCTCAGGGTAGACGTCGTCGGCGTCGGTTGGCGCCTCGATGTCATGGGCATCCAAAGGCGCGAGCGCGTCCACCTCCGCAGAGTCGGAGCCACTCTCGGTGGCGCATGCCCAAATAAGCGAGAACATTGAGGTAGTCTAGCCGGGCTCTGGTTAGCTTGCACCCAGCCGATGACACCCTCCGCCCGCAAGCCCGGATGGGCGACTCGCATGTGGCTTTGGCCCCGGCTCCTCCTGTCCCGGCAGGCGGACCCCGGCACACTCTACGATCTGCGGGGCGACCGGGCGATTGAGGGAGCCGGCGACGTGCCCCTGGTCAACATGGGGTACTGGCCGGGCATCAAGTCGTCTGACGACGGGGCGCTGCAGCGGGCCTGCTACGCGCTTTTCGACCTCGTCGCCCAGGGCGCCAACGTCAACCCGCGTGACGCCGCGGTGCTCGATGCCGGATGCGGCTTCGGGACCAACGCCGTCCACGTTGCGCTGCGCCACGGCGCGCAACGGGTGACCGGGGTCAACGTCTCCGACGTGCAACTTGCCACCGCTCGACGTCGCGCGAGCGAGGCGGGCGTGTCCGACCGGGTGGACTTCCTGCTGGCCAGCGTCACCCGGCTCCCGCTGGCGGACGGGTCGGTCGATGTGGTGCTGTCGGTAGAGGCCGCGTTTCACTTCGATACGCGGGAGGCGTTCTTCGCCGAGGCCTTTCGAGTGCTCCGACCGGGCGGGCGCCTCTCGCTTGTCGACCTCATCGTCCCGCCGGCAACGTCCCTGTGGCAGCGTTTTGGTTTGCGCTTCGTCCTGCGCTCTCAAGCGGTGCCCGAGGCCAACGTCTACGGGATTGGCGAATTCGTTCGCCGAGTCAGGGCCGCCGGCTTCGAAATCGTGGAAGAGGAGAACATCGTCGACCGCGTGTTTGCGCCTTTCCGACGGTGGATTCTCACGCAGCCGCCGTGGGTGCTCATCCGGTACGACTTCTTCTACCTCCTCGGCTCGTGGCCGTACCTGCTTTACCCCTTCGACTACGTCCGGCTCGTGGCGCGGAAGCCGGATTGATCGTGCAGTGCCGCGCCCGCCAGTGTACCGTGGGGATGGAGTTCGGTTGATCGCGCCACCCGCCCTTTTGCTCGTTCTGCAAGGATGCGTCGGCGACGATCTCATCGATATTTTTGGTCCTGGGATCGACGTCGCGCCCGACCCCGACCCCGTGCCGGAGGAGGCCGACACCGGGACTGCGTTCCTGGTGTGGCACGGCACCGTGGACTTCGATCCTGAGAGCGAGACGCTGGAGGCAACCCGCGGGCTCGCGGCATTTCGGCTGCGCGAGCAGGACTTCATCTGCAACATCTTCGCCACCTTCGAGAGTGTGGGTCCCGGCGCGGCCGGCTGCCCAGACTGCGAGTGGTCCTTCTCCACCCGGGTCACGGGCGGCGGCACCACCGGCGAGATGTGCGATGCGTTCGGCCGCTCGACGGTCTTCGATCAGGTGTCGTACCAGGACCTCCAATCCACGTCCTACGTAGATGGATTCGGCTGGACCGAGGCCTTCACGTACGAGTACGGCGCCACGGAATACCAACTCGAGGAGGTCGTCTGGGCCCACCTGGGCGGCACACGCTACCGAGGGTGGTATTTGTACGGCTACAACTTCGCCGGCACGGCCACAGGGGTGCAGGGCGACCGATACTCGGCGGACTTCCATCGATATGCCACCAACCAGAACGGCACTCGGTACTACTACTACTTCTACTACTGACGGATGACGGCCAGACCTGGCTCGCGACGTTCCCCGGCCACCGAGAGGGGGAACAACCGGTCAAAGCTCGCAGGCGAACGGGTATGACCCGGTGCAGTCCACGTCGATCCAGTCCCCTCGCCTCCCCCCGTCGTTGGTGATGGCGCAGTCCGCGGCATCCGAGCTGGTCGGGTACCCCGACGCCCAGCTGTCGAAGCCGAGGGTGGAGCCATCGGGCCACACCCAGACGCCCTCGGTACCGATGTCGTTGGCGCCGATCCACGTGGGACGCGCCGTCAGGCTGGCGACGTCGTCATTTTCTGACGCGCTGCTGAGCCGAACCAGCGCGCCGCCGAAGCCCTCGCAGGCGTTTTCCGCCAACGCCCAGGTCGTGCTGGAGGAGCAGAGCACGTAAGAGCCTGACGTGGTGCAGCCGTAGCAAGCGTAGCTCTCGTCGGTGTAGCCGTTGCAGTCGTTGTCGACCCCGTCACAGGTCTCGACGCCCCCAGGGAATGCCGCGCTGCTGGCTTCGTCGCAGTCGCCCAGGCACAGGCTGTAGCCGTCGCCGTCGGCATCCACCGCTTCGTCAGAGCTCGCATCGCAATCGTTGTCGACCCCGTCGCAGACCTCCTCCGCGCCGGGAAACGCGCTGGCGTCGGTGTCATCACAGTCCCCTTCGCAGGTCGGCACCCCATCCGCGTCGAGGTCGTCGTCCTCGTCGACCCGGCCATCACAATCGTTGTCGACGCCGTCACACGCCTCGTCGGCATCGGGACCGAAGTCGCCATCCTCCGGCTCGCAGTCCCCCTGGCACTCGCTATAGCCATCGCCGTCGAAGTCCCAGCCATCGTCCACAAGGTCGTCGCAGTCGTTGTCCAGGCCGTCGCAAGCCTCGGCGGCGCCGGGGAGGATGAACGCGTCAAGGTCGTCGCAGTCGTCGCACGTGAGCGCACCGTCGCCGTCGAGGTCGCCGTCGTCGATGGTTCCGTTGCAGTCCTCGTCGACGTAGTCGCAGGTTTCGGCGGCGCCGGGATGGACCGAAGCGTCGTCGTCACGGCAGTCCATCTCGCCGGGGAGGCCGTAGCAGGCGACCTGATCGTCGTACCCGTCGTCGTCCGCGTCATAGTCGCCCTCGTCGACCTTCCCATCGCAATCGTCGTCCTGGCCGTTGCAGCGTTCGACGCCGTCCGGGTGAACGTTGACGTCGTCGGGCTTACAATCCTCGGCGTCGACGAATCCGTCGTGGTCGGCGTCATGGGTGGTGGCATCGTACGGGGGGCGCCCCTCGGCTTTGTCGCCCTCGGTGGCGCTGACGCCCGACTCGATGCACCCAAAAACCAGCCACGCCAACCACATCCTGCGAGCATAGCACCTGGACCTCCACCTGCTCGACCTCAACGACGGCCGCCCCAACCTCGGCACCGCGGCCCTGATCGCCCTCGCCCAGGCGTCAGGTTGGACTGCGCATTGCGTGAATGTGCGAGGTGGAGAGCCCCTTCCCGCTTCGAACGGGTCGCCCTGGCTCCTGGGCGGAGGGCACGGGTCGCCGGCCGAGCCAGGGTCGTGGCGCGAGCCGCTGTTGACGGCGCTCCGAGCCCGTATCGAGCAGGACCTTCCCACCCTCGCCATCTGCTTTGGGTTCGAGATGCTCGCAGCCGCAGCAGGCTCCGAACTACGCCGCCTGACGATGCCGCGGGAGGGCGAGTTCCGGCTGGCTCTGGAGAGGGAGGACCCGCTCCTGGCTGGCCTGTCGGGCGCCGGCACTTACGAGAGCCGGTCCTGGGGGGTGTTCGGCGACGAGGGCTGTCCGCTCGCGTGGGGTCGTGAAGGGGACGTCGTCGCAGCCCGGTACGGCCCGCGCGTTTTTGGTGTGATTTTTCACCCCGAGGCGCTTCTGGGCCCCGGCACAGCGGCGGTGTACTACACAGTCGTGCCGCGCTACCTCGCGTCCCTCCGATGAAGCGACTCCCCCTCACCGCCGACACCGTGGGCACGGTCGCGCGAGGCCACCCGTGGGTCTACCCCGACGGCGTCATCGGGCGCGCCACGGCGGGCGACGCGGTCGAGCTCGTGGATGGACGCGGCCGGCCCGTCGCGTGGGGCATCTTCGACGAGGGCGCCATCGCGGTTCGGGTGCTCAGCCGCAAGGCGACCAACGTCCCGGACCACATCAAGGCGGCGTTGACTGCCGCGTGGCGGCGTCGCCGGCTCATCGGCCCCAACACCGACACCTTCCGCGTCTGCAATGGCGAGGGGGACGCGCTGGGCGGGCTGGTCGTCGACCGGTACGGCGAAGTCCTGGTGGTGCGGCTGTACAGCAAGGCCTGGGAGCGCCACCTCGGCACCATCGTGGACGTGCTCCTACCGCTGACGGGGTGTCGGACGGTCTTTCGTCGGTACGGCGTGGGGAAAGTGGATGATCGGGAAGGGGGCGACACCCTGCGCGGACCCGAACCCGCCGACGCAATCGTGGTGTCCGAACACGGGATGAAGCTGCTCGTCCGCGTGCGTGAGGGGCAGAAGACCGGTCTTTTCCTGGACCAACGTGAGCATCGGCGGCTGGTCCGCGGGTGGAGCGCCGGCCGCCGCGTGGTGAATCTATTCGCCTACAACGGCGGCTTCTCGGTAGCGGCCGCGCTGGGCGGGGCCACCCATGTCACCTCCGTCGACATCGCGCCGGCCGCTATCGCAGATGCGCGGGAGATCTTCCGTCTCAACGGGCTCGATCCGGCCGCGCATGAGTTCGTGGCCGCGGACGCCTTCGCCTGGCCGGGCACCCCCGCTGACCTGGTGATCGTCGACCCCCCCTCACTCACCCACGCCAAGCAAGCCGACCAGGCCGCGCGCAACGCCTACCGAAACCTCCATCGCCACGTCGCCACCTACGCGACCGACCTTTTGGCCACGTCGAGCTGTTCGGCGAGGCTGAACTGGGAGCGATGGGAAGAGGCCGTCCGCGAGGGCATCGGCGGCAGCTGGGCGGCGATGCATCGCTCGGGGGAGCCCCTCGATCACCCCGTCGGCATCGGCCATCCGGAGGGGCGGTACCTGAAGTTCGCGCTGTACGGCCGGCTGGGCGGTGCGGGGTGATCTGGTCGCTGGCCATGGCGGCCGCGCCGCCGCCGATCTTCGGTGGTGAGCCAGAGCCGGAGCGGGACGAAGTGGTGTTGTTGTTGCTCAGCGGCGAAGCCGGCGAAACCGAGGGCACCTGCAGTGGCGTGCGCCTCTCGGCACAGTGGGTGCTCACGGCTGCGCACTGTGTGCTCGACGCGGACGGGACGCCGGTCGGCAAGGTCCACGTGATCGATGCCGACGACCTCGACAGCGCGACGACCGCGACGACGGTTTTGGCGGTGGGGAGGACGACCCATCCCGACTTCGATCCGGACACCAGCGCCCATGACCTGGCGATGATCGAAGTCCACGACGAAGAGGGAGAATTCGCGGCGCTCGACGCTACCGAGCTGACCGACGCCTGGATCGACTCGACCCTGCACCTGGCCGGGTACGGAGGCGTGGACGACCTCGACGCCAACGACAACCCGACGCGCCGAGGCGTCGACGTGCCGATCCTCGACGTGGACAGCGCGTTGGTCTACACCTGGGACACGTCCGGCAACGCCTGTTTCGGCGACTCGGGAGGGCCAGTGTTTCGGCGCCGCAACGACGGAACCAGCTCCGTAGTGGGGGTGATCAGCTATGTCAGCGGTTGCGATGGGGGCGGGGCCGGCGCCGCGCTGGTGGAGCGTGACCTGGCGTGGATCACGACCTTCGATCCGGAGATCGCCGTGCTCGTGGCGGAGCCCAAGGACGAGGAGGATACCGGCGACGCGGAGCCGGGGGCGTGCTGCGAGCGTGGTTCTGCAGGGGTTTTCTTGGTTCCGCTATGGATTCTTGGC
>CANKTH010000166.1 GCA_947486185.1 Deltaproteobacteria bacterium | reverse complement strand
CGGCTGCCGGGTCGGCGACCGTGCTGCTGGCGATCCATCCGCCGACCAGCAAGCCGGCCACGAGCACAAATGCGGCTCCGCCGGCGAGAATCGCCCAGAGCAGCGCGGCGGAGCGCGACGCACCCGCGCCGGACTGGCCTTGCCCTATCCGATCCCAGATGTCGTCCCCGCGGGGAGGGGTCGGCGAGGGTGGATCGGGCAGGATTGGGAGGCTGAGCGGAGGTCGGGAGACGGGTTTGACACCGGAGCGCATAGGCAGCACGTCGGAAGGGGTCGGAGCGGGGGGTTGAAGGCCCGCATCCGGCACGTCATCCGGACGGAGCACCGGGGCCACCACATGCACCTGCGCTTGCGCCAGCTCGACCCACGCCGCGAGGCCCGGGCCGGGAACATACGCAGCCTCGTCCCTCAACGTGCGCGCGAGCGTGCCGGCATCGGGGCGCTGGTCGGGATCGAGGGCCAGGGCCGCGACCAGGACCCGGAGGAGCCCCGGGCTGCGCAGGCCTGACTCCTGGATCCATCCGGTGACCGCGGCCGCGTAGTCTGCCGGGTCGGGGATCGGCGGGATGCGCCCGAGCGCGGCTACCACCAGGATCATGGCGAGCGCGTACACATCCGCCGCTGGCAGGTCTCGCCCCTGCCGCCGCTCTGGGGCTACGAAGAGCGAATCGACCTCGACGACCGCGCCACGACGGCGGATGCGGGAGAGGCCAAAATCGAGGATCTTGACGTCGGCCGGCCGGACGACGAGCACGGTCGCCGGGCATAGCTCACGGTGCGCGAGCTCGAGCGGTGCGCGGCTCTCGGGATCCTGCGCGGTGTGCGCGGTGTGGAGCGCCCAGGCGAGGTCACGCGCGAGCTCCACCGCGGCGTGGGGGGGCAGCGGCCCTGCGGCGAGGAGCTCGCTGAGCAGGAGGCCTTCGCCCCATCCGATCACGGCGGCATAGCAGGCGCTGAGCTCGACGACGTCCTCGACCTTGAGAACGCCGTGATGGCGAACGTGGGCCAGCGCGCGGACCTCGTCTCGCAAGCGGGAGAGCGCGTCGGCGCCGATGTCACCGGGGAGCAGGCGCAGAGCGACCACCCGGTCTCCTCCCGCTCCCGTCGCGGTAGCACGCCAGGTGGGGCCGGCCCGAGAGCTGCCGAGCGGATGTACGAGGCGGTAGGACCCTACCACCCCATGCACGACGCTGCCGGGGACCTCTGCCGGACTCATCCCCGGCCGTTATCAAGGATCGGGGGGCCGGGCCGCTCGCGCGTCGCGGACCGCCGACCCGGGTCCCGGGCGCCTCGCGCCCTCCATAAACCTGCCTTCTGGGCTACCGTTTGGTACCCCCTGCACCGACGTTGAGGTCCTGTACGTCGATCTTGCCGATGCTTCCGGTAACTTTCGCGTCCGCTCCGCCGGCGTCCACCTGGACGGAGGCGCCGCTGGCCGCGCTGCGGCCCGCCTGGACCTGGGTGCCACCCGCGTTGACGTTGAGCGACGAGACCAGGAGTCGGGTGAATGTCATCACGAGATTATCAGCCCCTTTAGCTGAGAATCCGATGTTGTTGTCGTTCTGGTGCTCTCTGGCGAGGGTGGCGGAGCCGGCGCTCTGCGACGGTTGCCCTGTCTGTGCCGGCGCCACTTGTGACACCAGATCGCCGAGATCGGTGGGGAGGCGGTCTCGGCCCCCGGGGAGCTTGTCGGAGATGTTCAGGTCGGGCGCGCCGCCCAGATCGGCGCGGAGCTTCATCTGGTCGGGGCGCTTCTTGTCCCCTTCGAGGTAACCCCCGCGCGCGGTCACCCAGAGCGGGGCGTCGAGCGGGTTATTCACGTCCGCCCTGGTGTTTTGGGGAACGACGTTGCCGCCACGCACCTGCGCCTTCGCGTCAACGTGTGTGCCCTTATCCACCTCGATGCTGCCATAATCGCCCTGACGGAGCGGGATTCGCGCGGTAGCGTCGAGATCCTGCACCAGGTCCGCGTACTGGCCTGGGCTGCTCGCGCCCAGACCCACCTTTCCGGACTTCAACGAGACGTTGCCCTGGGCGTTGATGCCGGAGAGGTTGGCCATGTCGGCCATGTCCCCTTCGGCGCCGCGCGCCACCGGCTTGGCAGGACCCATGCCGGCCCCGGCCAGCTGGCTGGAGAAACGCAGGTCGGAGATGCCGGTCTGCCCGACGGTGGCGCTGGTCTGGGCCCCGAGCTGCGCCTGGGCGTTGGAGAGCTTCGCGCTCCCGGCCTGGAGCTGGTGGGCCCCCGCATCCACGCGGATGTCCGAAGCCCCGACCTGACTCGCGCCGACCTGGGTATTTCCTCCGCCGCTCCGGACACGCAGCCCGCTCGCATTCACCGTCGCTGCGTCCGCCATCCGAGTGTCTACGCCCGTCGCGGAGGCCCCCGTCAACGAAGCGTCCAGCGCCAACTTGTCCGGCTTGCTGTCCATGAAGGGCAGGCCGCCTCCGGTATTTTGCATCGTTACATCCAGCCCGCTCAGGTTGGCGCCCGCGACGCGGTTGTCACCCATCCGCGCGCTGGTGACGTTCGCGCCACCGACCTGCAGCCGACCCGACTCGCCGCCGGCGGCAAGCGATCCAGACAGGCTGTCGACCGCCGCGGTCCCCACCTGGAGATCTTTGCCGCTGAGTCCGTCCACCGATCCCCGGCCCAAGCGGGCGTGCGAGCCGGCCGGCCCGTGTCGCACGTCGAGCCCTTTCACGCTCGCGGCCGCCGCGTCGATCGAGGCGGTGTCCACGCCCGACACCTTCGCCTCGCCGACCTGGGCTGCGATTCCCTCAGCACCCTGTTGATACCCGAGCCCGCTGGCCGATAGCCCGCCGACCTGGTTGTTGCCGTGGGCGAGCCGGGTGCCCGTCAGGCGGTCAACCCCCGCGGTCGTCCCGCTCTGTCCGTGGCTGCCCCGGGCGCCCGAGGCGGTGAGCCGATCCGCGCTCATGACGCCGCTGACCCCGGCGACATCCAGCTCGCCGACCGACCCGCTCATCCCCGCGCTGCTGGTCTGCCAGGCGCTGTTGGACACCGACGCCGAGCCAACGTCCAGCGAGGCGGTGTCGATGCCGGAGGCGCTGATCTGGCGGATCTCGCCCGTGGTGGCCCGTCCGTCCTTGGAGGAGACCCCGACGTTGGCCCCGGCGAGGTCGAGCTGGCCGACCCGGTTGTCGCGGAATCCGAGGCCGGCGGCGCCGAGCTCCCCCGCCCGTACCGTTGTGCCTCCACCACCCACACCGACCGCAATATCGGCGCCCGACAGACGATCGGTGCTGACCTCGCCTGAGCGGGCGTTGCTGGCGGAGAGTCGGTTGGCGCCGACGTCCACCCCCGAGGCGCCGGTCTTGACATTGAGCCCAGAAAGGCTGGTACTATCGGCGCTATACCACGGAGTGGCGATTCCGCCGGCGGAGAGCTGGGCCGCCCGAGAGGTGGAGCCGGCAGCGCCGATCTCCGTCGAGAGCTCCTGGCCCTCTAGCGAGCCGAGTCGGGTGCTGTCGTACTCAAGCCCTCGCCCGCTGACCCGGCTGGCTGAAGCGGCGCTCCCTCCAGCGTCGCGTCGCGTTGCGAGATTGGTGGCGGAGGCTTGATCCACCCGAAGCTTGTCGCCGGTGACGCCGGCGACCTGAACGCCCGCGGCCTGCGCCGAAGAGCCGGATCCGTTGTGGCTCCAGGAGCCTCCCTGTACCGCGGCGCTGGACAGATCTATCTGGTCAGTGTCGAGCCCGGACACCGACGCGGAGGCTACGCTTCCCCGGGTACCTGCGAAGGTCCCGCCCATGCCGACTACGCCTCCCTTGCCGGAAACCTGGGCATCCAGGCCCTGGATATTCGCGCCCGCCAGCTTCTGTCCGCCCGCGTCGACCCCGGCGGCGCTCAGCTCCCCGACGCTCAGCCCGGCCTGACCGCTTTGGCTGTCCGCGTGGCCGCCGAGTCGGGTACCATGAAGCTTCGCCGCCGAAAATTTGGCGGTGCGGAGCTTCTCGATGTCTACGCCGCCGACGGTCATCGTGCGACGGCCGTCCCGCTCGCCATAAGCGACGTTACGCAGCTCGCCCGAAGCAAGACCCGCCTCTTTCCCAGCATAACCCGACACTTTGGCCCGGTCCATCGACGCGCTGGCGAGCGCAAGCTGGTCCGGCTTCTTGTCGAGCATCGGGAGCCCGCCGCCGCGGTTGGAGAAGTTGCCTTTAAGGCCTTCAACCTCGCCCGAGCCCAGGTGTTCGCCGCCGATAGAGAGCCCGCTGGCGCCGAGCCGGCGCGCCGAGAGGCTACCTGATTCGCTGTCCTGATCGATGTTGAGGCCAACGCCGGACGCCGAGAGCTCGGTGGCCGCGGTGTCGGGGGTTTTGAGGCCGCGCACGACGGCGCTCGCGACGCTGAAGTTGGCGGCGAGGCGATCGGGGGTGGCATCCAGCCCGGGCAGGCCGCCGCCCTTGTTCTGGATCGACACGGCGAGCCCCATCAGGTCCACCCCGGCCGCGGAGACGCCGCTGTCGGCCAGAGCGACGTCCGTCGCCTGAACCCGGCCGATCCGAAGCGCGGTGTTGCTGTCCAGTGATTTTGCGCCTTCTACCTGTCGATCCTTGCCGAACACCCAGCCGGCCACCCGCGAGCCGGCCTTCTTCTCCACCACCGAGCGCGCCATGCCGTCGGCGTTCGAGAGCGTCGCCACCAGGCCCGTCATGGAGGTTTTGCCCGCGGTGAGGCCGCCCATAGCGAGACTGTTGAGCTGGAGATTGGGGATCTTCAAGGTCAGCACACCGGTGTTGGTGTCCATCTCCAGGTTGACCTTGTTGGCCGCAGGATCGCTCTTGTCGAGGTTGAGCTGTTTCCGTAGGTCGGCGGGCAATACGTCCAACACCTCGTCGGCGTCGGTCGAGGCCGAGATCTTCCCATCTTCCCAGCCGAGATCGGTGTTCTTGTAGATGTCCCGAAAGTCGCCGGCGGTCTTTTTGACGCTGTTCCAGCCGCTCGACACTGCGCCGGACACCTGATCGTACTTTTCGCCCATCCAGCTTGTCGCGCCGCCCCACCAGCCGGAGAGCGTTGCGCCGACGCCGCCGCTCGCCGGCTCCTGCGCCTGGTCGGAGGAGGTGGAGGGGTTGGGTCGCTGTTTCCCAGCGGAACGCGCGCCAGAGTTCTTGGGGGTTCCGCCACGCGCCGGTGGGATACGGGACTGGCTGCCGCCCATCATCTACTCCGTGAAGACCCGATTCTAACCGACACGACAGCCCCGCAGCGCGTCCGGCCAATCGTACGGACGTGCCGGGGATTCGCACCGTTCTACCGTATGGACTCGCGCGATGCGGTTGAGATCAGCCGGCCAGGTCTCCGCCGATCGGCAGGCTCCGAAGGCGCTGCCGGGTTGCGCCGTAGAGGGCGTTGGCCACAGCGCCGGCGATCGGCGGCAGGCCCGGCTCGCCGACTCCTCCCATCGCCTCGCCGGACTCGATGATTCGGACCTCTATTTCGGGCATTTCCGACATCATGAGGAGCCGGTACTCGTGGAAGTTCCGGTTGGTGACCGCGCCCTGACTCAGGCTCAGGCCCTCGCGCATCATCGCGGAGAGGCCCATGCCGATGGAGCCTTCGACCTGGGAGATCACGCTGTCGGGCAGGACCGCCCGACCGCAGTCGATCGCCGCGCCGACGCGGTGGACTCGGAGTTTACCGCTATCTACCGTAACATCTGCCACTTGCGCGACGATGGAGCCGAACGATTCGAACAGCGCCACCCCGCGGCTGCGCCCGGCCACCAGCGGCCCGGCCGCGTCCACCGCAGTCTGCAGCACCTTCAACTCACGAGGATTATCCTTGAGGAGCTTCATCCGATAGGCGAGTGGCTCCTGTCCGGCGGCGGCGGCGAGCTCGTCGAGGAAGGCCTCACGGAAGAAGCCGTTGTGGCTGCCATGAACCGAGCGCCACCAGCCCACGGGGATAGGCAGCTCGGGGTGAGCGACCTTGACGGTGAGGTCGGGCACGGCGTATGGCATATGGGGGAAACCGCCAGCGACGAGCTCCCCTTCGAGCACATCGAGGCGCGCCAGGAAGCCGGGCACTACGTTGTCGGCGGGGCCCTGGCCCGAGAGCTCGATCAGCCAGGCTTCGGGCATGCCGTCGGCGCCGAGACGCGCCCGCTGGCGGCAGAGCATTGCCGGTCGGTAAAAGCCATGGGCAAAACACTCTTCACGCGACCAGAGGAGCTGGACCGGTACATCAAAACGTTCCGCTACAGCGGCGGCGAGCTCCGCGAAGTCGAAGAAGGACTTGCGTCCGAATCCGCCCCCGAGCAGCGTCGTGTGTACGAACACTTCGGATTGCGACCGGCCCAGGCGTTTCGCCACGCTGCGCTGCGTCAGCCCCTGGGCTTGGGTTGGAATCCAGACATCCACCCGATCGGGCTGGACATGCACAGTCGCGTTGAGGGGCTCGATCGGTGCATGATCCAGGTAGGGCACCCAATAGGTTGCCTCGACGACCCCCGCCTCACCGGCCTCGAGGTCGACCCGCGAGCCGTGCTGGGCCACACGATCTCCGCCTTTGTCGAGGGCTTCGTTGAGGGCCGACCGAACGCCCGCGTCGTCGAGGGCGCCCCACTCCCCGGTTTTCCAGAGGATGGACACCGCGTTGAGCCCCTGGCGCGCCTGATACACGTGTTGGGCGACCACCACCACGACACGTTCATCGAGCGAAAAGACGTCGACAACACCGGGCATCCCCCGGGCCGCCGTGTCGTCGAAGGAGAAGAGGGTGCCACCGAAATGGGGACATGCCATCAAGGTCGCGGCGAGCTGGCCGGGCCTTCGGATGTCGATGCCGAAGGTCGCGGTGCCGTTCACCTTGGGCGGAAGGTCGAGGCGCGCGACGTCCGTGCCGATCAGCCGAAACTGGCCGGGCTCCTTGAGGACCACCGAGGATGATGGGCTCCGTGCGCCAGCGGCCTCGGCGAGCTCTCCGTAACGGAAGGATTTGTCGCCGTTCTTCACCACGCCCTTCTCGGCGCGGCACGCGCTCGGGGCGACCCCCCAACGTTCGGCCGCCTCGGCGATGAGCATTTCTCGCGCCGTCGCCCCGGCTTCCCGCAGGATGGTCCAGTAGCCGGTGGTGCTCTCGCTCCCCCCGGTCAGCTGCGCTTTACCGGGTGTGCTCACGAGCTCTCGCCGATAGTCCTTGTGCGCCGGTGCGGATTCGGCTTGGACCTTGCTCCAGTCGACCTCCAGCTCCTCAGCGATGAGCATACACAAGCCGGTGAACACGCCCTGACCCATCTCCGCCGCGCCAAAACGAAGGTAGACCGTATCGTCTGGCGCGATGCGCACCCAGGCGTTGAGGTCGACGCCCGGGCTGTCGGATTTTGCGCCGAGGCGAATCGTGTCGTCGGGCGCCGCGATCGACCGGGCGTAGCTACGAAGGGGAAACGCGAGGATCAGGCCGCTGAGGCCTCCGAGCACCCCGCGACGCGACATGTTGGTCAACATCAGCGACCTCCAGCGGCAGGTGAGGTGGCCGGGGCCGGCTCAGCGGGAACGGTAGGTACCCCCGCCGGAACAGTCGTGGCGGGCGGCGGTGCGGCGGCCGCGAGGTGAGCTGCGGCGTGATGGATGCCCCTGCGAATACGCTGGTAGGTGGCGCAGCGGCACAGGTTGGTCATTGAAGCGTCGATGTCCGCGTCGGTTGGAGCCGGTTTTTCCGCGAGGAGCGCGGCGGCCGCCATGAGCTGACCCGATTGGCAGTAGCCGCACTGTGGCACACGCTCTTCGATCCACGCCGCCTGGACCAGATGGTCGAGGCCTTCGATCGTACGAATCTCCATGCTGGTGACCGCCACGACCGGCATCACGCAGCTCCGCACGGCGCGGCCGTCGAGATGTACGGTGCAGGCACCGCAGACTCCCACCCCGCACCCGAACTTGGTGCCCGTCATTCCGAGGTGATCGCGTAACACCCACAGCAGTGGGGTCTCGAGCGCGACGTCGACCTCGCGCTCCTGGCCGTTGATGTTGAGCTTCATGGCGGTCGGCCTAATCGGGCTCGCTGCCACCAGCACGCCTTTTCCGGGGCTCTACGCCGCTTCGTTCGCCGGAGCCGCTCGGACCGCGCTCAGGCGATGGCGGCGCGACTCCCCGCGGGCGGCTCTCCGGACACCGGTTCGTACCGCGCTGTGGCTCAAGCTTCGGAAGGCCTGATGCCGTCCGCACCCTCTCAGTTACAGCGTAACGTGACCGTCGCCGCGCCTTCCGCGTCCAGGGTGACGGCCTGCATACGTTGGCAGGACACGCCGTTGGAGCCCGACACCTTGAAGGCGTGGACCCCTTCGGCGAGGTTGACAGTGCGCGGGAGGGCCCCGACGTCGGTGCCGTCCACGATCACCCGACAGTCATCGATTCCTACACACTCCAGGGTGACCTGGCCGGCCTTGAACTGGGGCCGGAGGGTGATCGGCACCGACATCTCGCGAACTTGGAGCTGAATCGTGCGGATCTCCGAGGAGTAACCGGTCTTTTCGACCTTGACCTCGTGGCTGCCGTAAGCGAGCGGGACCGCCACCCTCCCCTTGCCCTTGTTCTGGCCGTTGATCCTGATGGTGGCGTCGGCGGGGTCGGCGGTCACCGTCAAGGTGCCGCTTGAGACCTCGGTGCTCGCGCCCCAAGGCGCCTCGCTGGAGGTGCCCGCCGGAGCCGGGGTCGAGGTGCCCGCGGGCGTGGCCCAGGGCTGCTCGCCGCCCGTCGGGGCCGGGGCCGGCTTGGGTGTCGCTGGCGCGGTAGTCGCGGCGACGTTGGGGGTCGTCGTGGTGGTCGCGGTCGGGGTGGGCGAGTGCGTCGGCGTGCTGCCGTTCGGCACAGTGGCGGTCGGCGTAGCCCCTGTCGGTGCAGCGGCTGTCGGCGCCGTGGCGGTCGGCACGGTGCCGGTTGGTACCGTCGTGATCGACGTGGCGGTGGGGACGTCGGCGCCGGGCGTCGTGGCGCTCGCGCTAGGGTCGGACGGAGCGGCCGGAGTCGCGGGCGAGGGGGGGGGCGGCAGCGGACGGGGCGCCGGGGTGGCCGGGTTCGAGGCCACCGGGACCGGCGTCGCGGCTGGGGTGGTGCTCATGGACTTGAGCACGTAGACGCCGAGGAAGAGCGCACCTGCAAGCAGGAATGCGACGCCGAACACCCCCAGCCAGAGCCCCGAACGCCCTCCCGCGGCGGGCGGAGGCCGGCGCACCGGGGCGGTCGCGTCTCGCTCTTCATTACGCGCGTCGGCCGCCTGGGCGCTCGTCGGAGAGTAGATCGGGACGGTAGGACGTTCTTCCTCCTCTGCCGCGACGGGAGGCAGTACGGGCAGGCGGTCGATCGGCGATTCACCGGAAGGGCGGAGGCTTCGCGCCAGCTCCGCCATCGCGTCGGCGCCGACCACCGGCGACAGCGTCGGGCCGGGGGCGGCTGGCGGAGAACCACTCTCTTTCGGCGCTACCGGCGCGGCCTCAGCGCGAGCGGAGTCCTCGGCCGGGGGCGCCCCAGGTTCGCCCGCTGTGGTGGGCGGGGCAGGCGTCGGCCGTACTCCGAGCGGCGGGGTGGCCGGGGCGCCGTCCGGCAGGTCCTGCGACGAGCGCGACGGGGTGGGGGCTGGCGGCGCATCGAGGTTGAACCTGCTGTCACGCGGTTCGCCCCGGCCACGCATCAGGGCGGCGGGCTCAGGGAGGTCGGTCGCGG
>CANKTH010000165.1 GCA_947486185.1 Deltaproteobacteria bacterium | reverse complement strand
GCCGTCGGCCTCCAGCGTCCGGCTCCGATACCCACGAACGCGGGCCGCGAGCCTCGCGGCCGCGTCCATGTTTCGGGTCCACACGGTCACCGGTACGCCTGCAACCAGGATTCTACGAGGCGGGGCAGCGCGGTCTCACTCCCTTCGGCGCTCACCTCGTCGAAGGCGCCGCCGACCGGCTTGGGGTTCACCTCGATGCACCGCGCCCCCGCTTTTTTGGCTTCGAACACCATTCCCGCGGCGGGGTAGACCACCCCCGAGGTCCCGACGGACACAAAAGTGCGACACCGACGCAACATTCGGTAGATTCGCTCGAGGTGCTCCGGCATCTCTCCGAACCACACCACCGCCGGGCGCAGCAACGCCCCACAGCCGCAGCGCGCCGAACGACCCTGGGCGCCGGCGGTGGATACCCGAGGATGTTCCTCATCGACCTCACACCGGAGCCGCCAGAGGCTGCCGTGCATCTCCACCACATCTGGCGCGCCAGCGGCCTGGAGAAGCCCGTCGATATTCTGGGTCACCAGGGCCACCCGCTCGGGCCCGAGCGTGCGCTGCAGCTCCGCCAGCGCGAGGTGGCCAGCGTTGGGCGACACATCGGCGCACCTGAGCCTACGTTGATCGTAAAATCTGCGAACAAGCTCGCGATCCCGAAACCACGCCTCGGGCGTCGCTACATCCTCCACCGCGTGCCCCTCCCAAAGGCCGTTGGCGTCGCGGAAGGTCGGCACCCCCGACGCGGCCGACAGCCCTGCGCCGGAGAGGACAAAAATCGGCGTCATTCGCGAGCTCCTACGCGGGACAACCCGGCACGCAGCAAAAGCCGGCCGTCAGGGCCGTCACCATGGCGCGAGGGCGCCACTCCGGGGCAACGGTTCCAGCGCCGCGCTGAGCAGCGACTTCCAGGTACAAGCACTCCTCCACCTCGACACCTACGCCGCACCGTTGATAACCCGCGCCTTCCTTTAATCCGGCGACGGCGCGACCACCCGATGGCATCACCACGTACCGTGCTCCTGAGCGCGGCGCCGGGCATCCCGCTCCTGGGACCGTCCGGGGCCTCGGCCCACCTGCGGGGAGTCGCCGAGGCGCTCCGCCCTCACGCGGTCGTGACCGCACGGCGGGCAGATCATCGGGGAATCCACGGCGCGGTCTCCGTGCCCGTCGTCGAGCTGGGGGTCCCCGCGTGGCCGTCGTGGTTGGGGAGCTGGCGGGAGTACAACGAGATCCGCCTGGCGCGACGCATCGCACGCGCCGCAATCAGCCTCGAACCACAGCTTGTCTGGGAGCGCCACAGCCTATACTCGGACGCGGGCTGGAAGGTGCACGCGGCTACCGGAGCCCGACTGGTGCTGGAGGTCAACGCGCCCCTCGTGGAAGAGAGGCGTCGATATGAAGGGATCAAGCTGCGCTCTCTGAGTGAACAGTGGGAGCGCGAGGTGCTGCTCGCGGCGCCCGAGATCATCGCCGTGAGCGGCTGGTTGGCGTCGTGGTTGCGCAGCCTGGGGTGCCGCAACGTGCGTCACGTCCCCAATGGCGTGAGCCCCCGGCGCGGCGACCGGGAGGCGGCACGGAAAAGGCTCGGCCTTGAAGGCAAATTCGTCATCGGCTTCCTCGGCAGCATGAAACCCTGGCACGGCGTGGAGGAGCTCCCTCGCCTGCTCGACCAGATCCCCGATGCGGTCGGACTGAGTGTCGGGGCGGGCCCCGTGGCGGTGAGCCACGAGCGGCTGCGCTGCATGGGCCAGGTTGATGAAGCACAAACCGCGGATCTCGTAGCGGCGATGGACATCGGGCTGGCCCCCTACGCGCCTGACGCGCCCCCCTGGTTCTGCCCGCTCAAGATCCTGGCCTACCGCGCACAGGGCACCCCTGTTGTCGCTGCCGATATCGGTGATTGCCGGCTCCTTACCGGCGATGGGGGCACCGTCGGTCCCGAGTTCGTCGGCGCCATCGAGGCCTGGCGCGGCAAGCGCGCCCCGGCCTGGGTGCGGTCCTGGGCTACGGTGGTCGACGAAGCGCTGGCGGTGGGCTGACGGCCCGTCGACCAACGGCCGACACCGCCGGGACGAATCGAGAGATTATCCGCTTTCTACCTATTGGCACACGAGCTGCATCGGGGGTGAGCGGAGGTCACCATGCGGCATCTCATCTCGCTCATCGATCTGTCCCAGCTCAGCCCCGCCCCCTTCTGGGTTCTTGGTGTCGGAGGCATTTTCCTCGCCTCTCCCCTCGGATCCACCGCGCCGGTCCACGGCGACCACCGGCTGATCGGCGCGCAGGTGTGGGCGCTCGCCTGCGCGGCCGGCCTGCTTACGACGGTGCTGCTCGGCCTGAGCAACGCGCTCATCGGCGTCGTCGTTGGAGACACCCCTCGTTGGACCTGGCTCTCGCTGCTCCTTCCGCCCCTGGGCACCGCCCGCTGGTTCGCGGTCACGCGGCGCCGCTTCAGCCGTCTACTGCGTGCCGCCCCGACAGCCAGGCCGACCAGCCCGGGGTCGGCGGTCCGGGCGAGCACGCCCCCGCCAGCCGCGACGAAGGCCCTTCCAACGCCCGGGGCCGGAGCCCGCCGGGTACGACAGGTCGCTACGGTTCGCCTCGCTGAAGGCACCTGTTCGCTCGTGATGCCCGCCCGATCACCGCTCCCCGAAGAGGCGACCGAGGTAGACTTGAGGGCGAACGAGCTCACCCAGCGGCTGGATGGGCTCTCGGTCCGCGGACTACGGGAACCCTTGCCCGCGGTGCTGATGGCCAGCTTTCCGACCTCGCTCGGAGGCGCCCGTGCGTGAGCAAGGGTTTGACGCACTCTTCGACGCGCTCGCAGAGGATCGCTGTGTCGGCTGCCCGGCGCCGCGGCACGGAGAGGGGATGTGGGCGCGCTGGCTCTGCGCGGACTGCGCAGGCGATGTACCCACCGCCCTCGCGGCGGTACGCCAGGCGCCTGAAGGTGTCGCGCGGGCCTGGGCGCTGGGACCCTACGCCGGCCCACTGGGCGCGATGATCCGCCACGGAAAATACCAGGCAGACGCGCGGATTCTGGAGGCCCTCGCCCAGGTGCTGGCCGCAGAGCTCGACCACCAACCTATCAAGCACGATCTGAATGCCGTGGTGGCGGTGCCATCGTCCTGGTGGAGGAGCATGCAACGTGGCCTTGATCCTGTATTTCACGTGGCGTCCCCCATCGCGCGCTCCTTGAGCCGCCCGCTCCAGCCCGCGCTGACCCGTCAGCACCGCGGCCCGACCTCACGCCTGGGCCGCCTCGCCCGCGCCGCGCACCACCGCGGGGTGTTCCGGGCAAAAGGTCAGGTTGATGGCGATGTGCTCCTGGTGGACGACGTCTGCACCACCGGCTCGACCGCCAGCGCGTGCGCACGCGAGCTCCTGGGCGCAGGGGCCCGCCGGGTCTACCTTCTCACGGTCGCCGCTGTCCGGTTTTCTTGACGTTGTCCCACACACACGCGCGCCGTCGCCCTTTTCCGACTGAAGGCCCGATCGGTCCCGCCCGGGCACAGGGCACCCCGTGTCCTGCGGTCGGGCCCGCTCCACACCCACCCGCCTGACGCCCGGACAATCTGGCGCCTCTCAACACTCAAAGCGGCTTTACACCCACTCGCTGTCAATCGCTGACGAAGTGCGACGAAGGCGCGCTCGGGCGGTGCGTACTTACAGCGTGAGCAGGCAGGTGGTCTTCGGCGGTTGGCACAGCCCTTGCATGTACTCACAGCGGTCTCAACCTTTATCGACCCAAGGAGGCCATATGACCACGAACATCGGCGACCTCATCAGCAGTCTTTACCAGTCATTCCTTGAGGTGTACGGGGACGCCGAGCTCGCCAGCGTCGCGACCGCCGCCGTCATCAACGACCTCTTGACCACCCCGGAGCGGCAGCTCCAGGAAGAGGCCGCCTGAACGCGGCCTGCACGGCTGCCCGAGATCCATGATATCGTGACTCCCCGATACGGGAGGAACCATGCCGTCGCACTCCAAGGCTCCGCCAGCATCAGGAGTGCGCGGCCCCCGCACCGGAGCACGCTCCAAACCGGGCGCCGGCGGACCTCGGTTCGGCGGCAAACCCCAGTCCAACGCGGCCACCCAGGAGAGCTCCCCTCAAGCCGCGACCGGCACCCCCACGAGCGCGGGCGCAGGCAACGCCGCGCGGCAGGAGCTCCTCCGGGGTCACCGCGACACCCTGCAGCGGGGTCGTACCCTCACCGACAGCACCACCGGCTGGTAGACCGACGTCTCGGTCGACACCGACAAGCTCGACGCCGTCGCCGGAATGTTGTCCACGCTCCCTGGTATGGCCGGACAGGCTCTGGCGGCTATTCCTCCGATCCAGGCCTTTCAGGAGGAGAACGACGTGGCCGCGTGGTCGGGCGCGTTGTGGGAGCTGGGTGAGGGCCCCGTCGCCGAGCTCGACGCCGCGTTGGTGGGCGCCGATCATCAGCTCTCATTGATTGAGCGCTTCTTCCCCCAGGTCGCAGCGGACCCGGAGTTTGGCACCCTGAAGGCCCAGGTGCTGGCCTCCGAGGGTACGGCACGTTTCACGACGGGGATGCTGCTCGCGCTCCTGACCCCGCACCGTGTCCGCGGTGCCTCTGTGGCGGGGCTGACCCCGCCGCCAACTGAGCCCCTGGCCTCGCCCTCGAGCGCGCTCGCGGCCGTGGAGGCGCGGTTCACCTTGATGATCCAGGCAGCGTTCGACGCCGAGGTCCTGGCGGATACCCCGCTCGAACCGGGCGGCTACGGGCTGGAGAGTCGCGCGATTGAGCTCTGCGCTGGCCCGCTGGGCCACTTTCCGGTGCTTGGCCCCGAGTGGAACTACGTCTGGGAGTCGTTGCGGGCCCGAAAACCACCCCCCGCCCTGCTCGCCCGTTTGCATCAGCTCCTCGGCCTGGGCGACGGCAACGTCTACACGGCGCTCACCGAGCTGGGCGGCAGTGGTGCGGCCTGGGCCGACGGACGCCCCGGAGCGACGGCTCCCGCCCAACGTCCGGGCACAGGGGGAGCCGCCGGCCCCGCCGGGCCGCGCCAGGCCGGCCGTCCGAGCTCCGGCGGCCCCCACGCCGCGCCGAAGATCGGGACGCAAGGCCTGGACAGCACCAAGGTCACGCACCCCAAGGCGCGGGATTGGGGGGAGGAGGAGGAGGCCCCCAAGAAGACCACGCCACCCAAGACCGCCGCGACCAACGAGCCCGCGACGTGGCGCACGAAAGGAAAAGCGTCCAGCGACGCCGGGAAGGTCGGGGGCGGCGTGGACGTTACCCGCACCCGCAACCCCGACACGAGCGGGAGCGACACCACGGTCAGCGTCGAAGGGGGCGCAAACGCCGATCGTGCCTACGGCACCGTCGGCGCCTCCACCCGGATCCGGAGCCGCGACGCCGCCACCGACCATAAGTCGGGGATGGACACCGATGTAGGCGGCAAGGTGGGCACCAACGACAAGGGCCAGGTCGTCGCCCAAGGCAACGTGGGGATCGGCGTCAAACGCGCGGATGGAAGCGAGATCAACTGGGGCAAGACGGTCGGCACGGACGGCAACGGCCTCCAGGTGGGCCAGAACGTGGGTCACACCACCACGGGAGCCAACGGCGACAAGCGGACGCGCTCCGGGAACGCCGGGTACAACACCGGCACCGACGAGCTCAGCGTCGGCGGCGGGGTCACCACCAAAGACGCCAAGGGCGAGGTGCGGTCGAGCACCACCGCCAACGCCAAGGTCGATCTCAATAGCGCCGACGGCACCCAGGGGGCCTCGGGCACCGTCGGCCACCAGGCCGGCAAGGTCAACGTGGTCGCGACGGCGTCGTGGAAACAAGAGCTCAAAGCTCCGGTGCAGGAAGGGGCACGCTGGCGGGTCGACTACAGCGAGTCCAAAGCGGCCGGGGGGAGCCTGGGCGCGAAGGGCAAAAAAGCTGGAGGTAGTGCCGGGATCACCTACACCAGCGCGGTGGCCGGCACGCGGTACTTCAAGTCCAAGCCCGAAGCCGAGCGCTTCTGGCGTGACGGGGACGTGCCCGCCGACCTGAGGTCCGCGGCCGACGCGCGGAAGATGAACGAAGGCGACAGCCGGACCGAGAGCAGCGGAACGCGAGCCGACCTCGCCGGCAACGCGCAGGTCGGCATGTTTTCGGTAGGCGGGGGCGTAAACTTCGGGAGCGAAAACTTCGAGAAGACCCGGCGCGGCGCGCGCGGCAGCCTGAGGGTTGAGGTTGGCGCTCATGTTTTCGATGGATGGAACGCCTCTGCCGGCGCAGGGGGCGTGAGCCTCGGCTACGGCGAGTCTCACACGGACAGCAAGAGCCACACGGTCGAGTTTGATCTCGACAGCGAGGTCGGCGCCTGGGCCTACGACTACTACCAACAGAAAGGAAAGCTCCCGCCGAGCGGCCGTGGCTGGCGGGAGGTGGGCACGATGAAGGGCACCTCGGACACCCGCGCCAAGAACCTGGGACTCCTCGGGGTGGCCGTGGGTAACAGCCACACCGTCTCCCACGAGGAGCGTATGGAGGACGGCGACCGTATCGTTGATGACAGCGGTGTCGAAGGCAGCAGCGTCTCGGTGCCGCTGCTTGGCAGCCACAACGAAAAACACGGCCTCTACATGCAACGGATCAACCAGGGTCCGGCCTTCTACCAGTCTGAGACCGAGGTCACCTCGAGCGACGTCGATGACATCAAACGGTCGATCAACCGGGGGACCGACCAGGCGATGGGGACCTCGGGGACCAACAAGGGCACCTACAAGATCCAGTCGGTGTTCAGCGAGCGTGAGGTGGACGGCTTCCTCGAACAGGTCGAAAAAGGGGGTAAGGGCGGCACTTTACACTCGAACATGGGCTGGCTCCGCTCGCGGATCGGCGCCGAGAAGGACCCCGACGCCCGCCGACGCCTGCTCGCCCGCTGGGTCGCTGACAACGGCGACGACGCGCTCCAGGCGATGTTCGACCTCACGAAGGGAGACGCAAACTCCAACTTCTACGTGGAGATCAAGGGCGACGAGTTCATGACCGGGATGAAGGGCCACCTCGACCAGGAGCGGCGGATCGCCCAACTCCAGGCGCGTATCGACCAGGGTGAAGGCGGATTTGCCATCGCCAACGAGGTGCGCACAGACCTCCACTACCAGCGTCGGCGGCGCGACGCGCTCCGCCTCTACGGCGAGCTGCCGCAGAGCCTGCTCGACAAGGAATACAGCCGGACCGACCAGCACCTCCTCAACCTGCAGACGCTCGAGGACCGCGCGCTGAGCACGATCACCGAGATGGCGCCGGACAGCCAGGTTGGCGGCGAGACCAGCCAGGTGCTCAAGTCCAACCAGGTGCTTCGTCGCGCGCGGAGACAGTACGCCGAATCCCACCGACAGGTGCAACGGTCTCGGCGCATCCACCTTGACGGGCTCGGGCGGGGGCTCGGGCTCGACGACTCGGCTTACGAAGAGTGGACCAGCGAGCGCGAGCATTACAAGAAGGCCGAGGCGCTCTTCTCGCAAGGACAGACCCGGGAGACCGCGGCTCATGTCTGGGAGTCGGCGTTGGGGGCCCAGAAGCTCGGCGCCGACAACGCCGGATTGCTTGCCGGCCACACCGTCCGCGCGGCCGGAGAGTTCCAGGCCGCAGCCCGCCTCTTTGACCAGTCAAGCGCCGTCTACGTGGACATCGCGGACCGCCGCGGGCCCAACCAGAGCCTCACCTCTGGCTACCAGTACCGCTACACCGACGGCATGTAGCGCCAACCCGAGTCAGGGATGGTCCCGCTCCGGCTGCTCCGGGGCGTTCTCACGCCCTTCTTTGGCCGCCGACCAGGCGTCACGCCACGCCCTCCACGCCGCTTGCTGCGCTGCGGTAGCCGGGAAAGCCAGACCGCCGTCGTCTCGTGCGCCGTCCAGCCCCGGGCGCCGCTCCACGGGAAAGGTGCGCTCCCACTTCCGATACTTTTCGCGTAGCTCAAGCCGCGTATCCTGGTCCAGGCCGACGAGGCCGCCCCACTCGGGGTGGGGAGTGGGGCTCGGGATCGGAGGCGGCCCGGGTGAGCCCGACGGCACGGAGACCGATGCCCGGTGCACCGCGCGGAAGCTCGTCACCCGATCCACCACGTTGAGCACTCGGATGAGCGCCGACGCGCCGCCTACGCTGACCGGATCGTGGTCCTCCATGCGGTTGGCGGCCTGGTGCAGGCGCACCCGGCAACGTTCCTCGACGCGGCCCAGCACGAGCGCGAGCCTCGTTGGGGTCCGCACCGCTCAGGACGGCTGTTGGAAGGCCAGTTTGATCCGATCAAGGTCCTGATTCCTGATCGCGTCCAGCGCGCGCGGCACCTTGTCGAGCACCAGCGTCGCGCGATGGAGCGTACGCGACAACAAGGTCGGCGTCGCGCCCCCGTCGGGGCTCCAGCGTTGAAGGAACTCTTCGGTCGCCATCTGTTTGAGCAGATCCTGCGGGATCCAGTCCACACCTGAGGCGTAGATCAGGTAGTTCAACAGGTTGGGCTTGGGTTTCAGGAAAGGCTTCCGGTAGACCTGGTTGACCTCATCGATCAGGATGCCGTCGGCGACCGCCTTCTCGTTGAGGTAGGTGCCGGGGAACAGGCACAAGGAGCCGATCGCCAGCTTGAAGGGGCGCGGCAACGAGAGCAGCAGGTTGATCGTGGATCGAACGCTGTCGTTCGACTCCCAGGGCACATCGGTGATGATGTGGAACCGGGGCATCTGGATCTTGCCGGCCGCGTAGTACTCATGGAGGATGTCCGCGGCGCGGCGGACCTGCGCGTCGGTCTCGGTACGTTTGAACAGCGTCTTGATCTCCTCGCTGCCCGACTGCACGCCCATCTCGCAGTACACCAGCCCGGCGTCCACCAGCAGATCGAGCTTCTTCCGGGTCAATGTGGAGGGGCTCGTCTGACAGTGCCACGGGAGCTTGATGCGCTCTTTGTACTTGACACAGAACTCCTCCAGCCAGTCCATCTTGGTGGCGAAGAAGGTGTCATCGAACTCGTACATCGTCTCGATGAACGGGTAGCGCTCGATGATCCACTCCATATGGGCGATGGTGCTCTCCACCGTGCGGCGCCGCATCGTGGTCTGGGCCGAGGACGCGCAGTAGGTGCACTTGTGTGGGCAACCCCGCGTCGCCATCACCCGCACGCCGATGTGTTGCTGACCATCAAAATAGGGCAGGCGCGGGAGGACCCGGTGCATCAGCTCGGTGGTCATCGGCACCACGTGGTCGCCGTCGTCGACAAAGTGGCCCCCCGTGTCCATGTCGGGCCAGGGGATCTGGTTGATATCCGGCACCTCCGGCGCTTCCCCGTTCTGCACCACGGCGGTGCCCTGACGCGCCCAGATGCCGGGCACCGTGCTCAAATCGCCGCCGTGCTCAAGCCGGCGTAGCCACTCCAAAAACGCAATCTCTCCCTCGCCTACACACACGTAGTCCGCGATCTCGATCGAGGTCTCCGGGCGGAGCGACGGGTGGGTACCTCCCCAGATCACCGGCTTAGCAAGCCGCTCCTGAACGACACGGGTGAGCTGCACGCCCCGGTCGTAATAGAGGCTCATGAACGAGACCCCTACGACGTCCGCGTCACGGCAGACCTCGATGATGTCGTCGAGCTGGCTCGGGGAGTACTGATAGATAAACGTTGCGTCAAACTCGTTTTTCTTGACACTCCCGCGCAGAAACACCACGCTGCAGGTGTGTCCGGCCTCCTTGAGCACAGACGCCATCTGGCGCGGCCCGAAGGCGACACAATCCGGGGGG
>CANKTH010000164.1 GCA_947486185.1 Deltaproteobacteria bacterium | reverse complement strand
TTCGAGAAGGCGTGGCGCAGGCGATCGCTCGGCGCGCTAACCGACCGCTGGTCCGGGTCGATCTGGAGCGTTGTAAGCCTTATCTGGAAGAGCCGAACGATCTGGTCCGGGAGCTGCGGCTGGCCGGGGCCCTGCCCTACCTGGTCAACGTAGCGGCGGCCCAGGAAGATCCGGGGCTGCGAAACCAGATGTTGGCGATGGGCGCGGCTTTGTCGGCCCTCCCCTACCCCGTGCTGGTCGGCGGCTCCGACCGCCGCGCGATCAGCGGACTGTTAGGCTCCGAGCGGCCGAGCGTGACCGTGCAGGTGGGTCGCACCACGCTGGAAGAGCGTAACGAAGCCTGGCGTTTTGCCCTCACCGAACGCGGCTACAGCGCCGGGCTCGCCGATGAGATCGCCGAACGGTTCTACTCCGTCGGCGGCACGACCATCACCCGCGTGCTCGACCGCGCCGAGGCGGAGTGTGGCGGAAAGGAGCCGACGGTCGAGGCGATCTGGGCCGCATCGCGTGAATGTTCCCGGCCCGAGTTCCGCGGCCTCGCCTTGCACATCGTGCCCCAGTTCACCTGGAGCGACCTCATCATCTCTAAAAAGATCGAGGTTCAGCTTCGGCATCTCACGAGCTACCTGGCCGAGCAGGAGAATGTCTATCATCGCTGGGGTTTCAACAAGGTTCGTCCCCGCGGTTACGGGATCAAAGCCTTGTTTTCAGGGGGTCCGGGCACCGGCAAGACCATGGCCGCCGAGGTCATCGCCGGCGAGCTGGGCCTGGATCTTTTCCGGGTAGACCTGTCGAGCGTCATCTCCCGCTGGGTCGGCGAGACCGAGAAGAACCTGCGCGAGATCTTCGACGCGGCGGAAGGAGGCACGGCGGTGCTCCTCTTCGACGAAGCGGATGCCCTGTTCGGCTCGCGCGGCGAGGTCAAGCAGGCCCAGGACCGCTTCGCCAACCAGGAGGTGAGCTTCTTGCTCCAACGCCTCGAGGTGTTCGAAGGCTGCGCGATCCTGACCACCAACCTCCAGGAGAACATCGACGAGGCCTTCCTCCGCCGCTTCGGGCTCGTGGTCGAGTTCCCGATGCCGACGCCCGACCAGAGGAAGATCCTCTGGAACCGCGCCTTTCCTGGCCACGCTCCGCGTGCGCCCGACCTCGACGTGGACTACCTCTCTCGCCAGTTCAACATCGCCGGCGGCGCCATCATCAACTCGGCGATCAACGCCGCGGTCCTCGCCTCGGCCCGACGCGAGCCGATCAGCATGGCGCACGCGATCGAGGCGATCGCTCGAGAGCTGATCAAGAACGGCAAACAGGTGAACCGCGTGTTTTTCGGCGACTACTTCGACGTGGTGAAGGACCTCTAAGCCGGTTAGCTCGCGGCTCGGATCCCCCATGCACCCCTATCTGCCCGTAGAGCTTGTCACCGTCGCGGCGTCCGGCTCCGCCGACCTCTCCATGTGGGCCCTGCTCAGCGACGCCGATCTCATCGTCCAGCTCGTGCTCTTCGGGCTCCTGGCGATGTCGGTGGCCTGTTGGGGCATCATCGTCAACAAGTACATCACCGTCAGCAAAGCTGCCTCGCAATCCCAGGCCTTTGTCGAGCTCTTCTGGAAAGCCAAGCGGCTGGATCAGGTGTACGAGCAGACCGGCCGTTACCCCGCCTCGCCGGTCGCGGCGGTGTTCAAGGCCGGCTACATCGAGCTCTCCAAGCTCACCGGCGCCGAAGCCCAGGGCCGCGAGGGTATGGACCTCGGCCTGACCGAGAACATCGAGCGCGCCCTCCGCCGCACGGCAAACGTCGAGCTTCACCAGCTCGAACGCCTGATCACGGTGCTGGCCACCACCGGCTCCACCGCGCCGTTCATCGGGCTCTTCGGCACAGTCTGGGGCATCCTCCGTGCGTTCCAGAAGATCGGAGTCACCGGCCAGGCCAGCATCCAGACCGTAGGCCCGGACATCGCGCACGCGCTCGTGGCGACCGCGGTGGGCCTGCTCGCGGCGATCCCCGCGGTCATGGCCTACAACTACTTCATCAGCCGGATCAAGGGCATTTCGAGCGAGATGGACGCCTTCTCCTCGGACTTCCTCAACATCGTCAAGCGCCATTACCGGGGGCGCTGACCGATGGGTATGAGCGGGCCCAGCGGCGGCGGCAGCATGATGTCCGAGATCAACGTGACGCCCTTCGTGGACGTCATGCTGGTCCTGCTCATCATCTTCATGGTGACCGCCCCGATGATGACCACCGGCGTGGAGCTCGACCTTCCGCGCGCCGAAGCCGCGCCCCTCACCGGCAGCGACGATCAGCTCATCCTCTCGATCACCGCCGCCGAGGAATATTATATCGGGGATCGGGTCTTCAGCTTCGACGACATGTTGGCCAAGCTCACCGTCATCGCCAAAGAGAACCCGGAGCAGCCGGTGTTCGTACGCGCCGACGGCACCTTGCCCTACGAGCGCGTGTTGCAGCTCCTCGCGGTGGCCAAAAACGCAGGTATCACCAAGGTCGGCCTCGTGACCCAGCCGGGACCCGTGACCGGGCCGCCTGAGGAAGACTGATGGAGAGGGACTGCCGATGGCCGTGGTGATGCCCATGAGCTGGGAGATCGGCGTCTCGGTGGCCCTCCACGCGATGTTGGCCTTGACCGTCACTTTTGCGAAGTGTGAGGGCTCGACGCGGCCACCGCTGGCGGTCCAGGAGGTGATGTTGATGTCCACCGGGCCCGCCCGGCAGACGACCAAGATGCCGCAGAAGGCCGAACGAGCGCCGGATCCGGTCAAAGGGGCGGCCTCGCCCACCGCGGAGCCGCCGCCGGTACGCCAGAGCGACCTGGCGATCAAGACGCCCGATGCGCCGGTTCACAAAGGCGAAAACACCAACAACCTCGCGCGTGAACGACTCATCGCGGAGATGAAACGCCAGGAAGCTCTTGCCAACCTCGCCGCGCCCGTGGGCACCACCAACCGCGCCGACACCTCACCCGACTCCACCCTCGATCCCTCCGAGGCCACCGGCGGTGTCGGCGGCGCGATCGACCTCGCGCTCGCCCGATGGAACGCCGAAGCCGAGCGGGCGGTCAAGGCCAACTGGCACCCGCTTGCGTCACTCTGTGCTTCAAAGCCATCGATGAAAGCCGTTATATCGGTTTCGATCGACGCGCAGGGCACCTTGCTCGGCGAGCCCAAGGTCAAGACGTCCACCGGCGACGGTTCGCTCGACGAAGCGGCGCGCCGGGCTGTGGAGCTCACCCGAAAACTGCCCCCCACCCCCAACGGCAAGGCGTTCAACGTCAGCCTGGAGTTCCCGTGCAAGGAGGTCCTGTGAGGCGTCTGCTTGGGCTCTTCGTCCTCGCGCTGGTCGGGGTGGCGCTCGTGCGCTCGCCGAGCCAGGCCGCGGATGAGTCGCCGATGAACGTCACCGTCCAGATCGGGCGGCTGGGCGACCGCTCCATCCCGATCGCGCTGCCGGCGCCCGCGGGCGGGACGGGCGCGTCCAAGGAGTTCTGGGATGTAGTACGCCGCGATCTCGAGATCAGCGGCTGGTTTCGTATCATCGATCCGGCGGGATATCTGGAACCGGCCACCGCGGGAGTGCGTCCAGGTGAATTCACCTTCAACGACTGGAAACCTGTCGGCGCGGCGGTGCTGGGCAAGACCTCCATGACCGCGTCCGGCAGCGGTTTACGGGTCGAGAGCTACGTCTACGAGATCAACGGGGCAAGCCAGCTTGGCGCCAAAGCTTTCACCGGCGGGGCCGACGGCGCCCGCGCGCTCGGGCACCGGGTAGCCAATGAGATCATCTACCTCGTAACAGGACAAAAGAGCTTCTTTGATACGCGGATCGCCTGCGTCGCCAAGCTCGGCGCCAACAAGGAGATCTACGTTGTCGACCCGGACGGCCAGGGTCGGCGCCAGATCACCCGAAACGGTAGCATCAACCTGAAGCCCCGCTGGAGCCCCACGGGCTCGGCCCTCGCCTTCACCTCCTGGCAAGCCGGTAACGCCGATCTGTACGTAGCCGACCTGGGTCGTGGGCAGATCCGTCGCGTGAGCTCCCGCTCGGGAACGAACATTGGCGGCGCATTTTCACCCAAGGGGGACCGGCTGGCCCTCTCCTTGTCCACGGGCGGCGACTCCGACATCTTCGTCATCGACGCCGTCGCCGGCAAGGAGCTCGCCCGGCTCACCCGTGACTCGGGCATCGACGTCTCCCCCAGCTGGTCGCCCGACGGCAGCCAGATCGCATTCGTGAGCGAACGTTCGGGCGGACCGCAGATCTACGTGATGGGGAGCGACGGCTCGAACCCGCGACGGGTCACTTTCCAGGGCACGTACAACACCGACCCGGCCTGGTCGCCCGCGGGAGATCGGATCGCGTTTGTGGGCCGCGAAGGCAACTTCGACGTCTTCACCGTCGGCATCGACGGCACCGGCATGGAGCGGGTCACCCAGGGACAGGGCGACAACGAAGATCCCACGTGGTCGCCCGACGGCAACTACCTCGCGTTCGCCTCCAGCCGAAGCGGCGCCTCCCACCTGTGGATCGCCTCAGCGGACGGTCGGCACCAGGTGCAGATCACCACCGGGAGCGGCGGATACAGCAACCCCCACTGGTCCCCCCACCTGAGCTGGTGATGAACAAAGCGGCGATCGACATTGGTTCCAACTCCGTGCTCCTCGTGGTGGTTGGCCCGGACGGGAAGGTGCTGCACGACCAGGCGAGGGTCGTCGGCCTGGGTAAGGGTCTCGGAGAGCGCGGGTTGTTCCGGACGGACCGGATGGAGCTGGCGCTCGGAGTACTGCGGGAGTACGCCGAGGCGGCGCGGGCCCTGGGGGTGGCGCCTGAGCGAGTGCGGGTGGCCGCGACCTCCGCGTCGAGGCGCGCGCTCAACGCCGCGACCTTCTACGCCGCCGTTCGTGTAGCCACCGGCCTCAAGGTCGACGTGATCTCGGGGGACGACGAGGCGCGGCTCACGTGGACCGGCGGGGTGAGCGGGCTCGACCTGCCACCGGGTCCGGTGCTGCTCGCTGATGTGGGCGGAGGTTCAACCGAGGTGATCCTCGGGGAAGGCCAGACTATCCGGACCCGGATATCCTTGGAGATCGGCACGGTCCGGCTGACAGAGCAGTTCCTCGGCTATGGACCGACCGACCCCGGTCAGTTTGCTCGTATGCGCCAGCATATTGCCGAAGTGGTCAAGGCCGTCGATCTGCCCCTGATGCCACGCGTCGCGGTGGCGGTGGCAGGTACGGCAACGACGCTTACGGCGATCGAGCTGGGCCTCTCGAGCTGGGACAGCGCGCGCATCCACGGGGCAACGCTCAACGCCGGCAGCTTACGGCGGCTCATCGACCGGCTCCTCGTCGCGGGGCCAGAGGCGCGGCGCGCCCTCGCCGCGGTGTGCCCCGAACGCGCAGACACCCTGCTGGCAGGCGCGATGATCCTCAGCCATCTGCTCGAGAGTACACGGCGCCAGAGCTGGCGTATCTCGGAGCGTGGCCTGCGTTTCGGTCTGCTTACGGAGTAGCCGCTCGCTCGGTCATGCGCCGAGCCGTCGAGCCCCCGGGTACACCGCTGCCCACCCCGCCGGGGAGGCGCGCGAATCTAACCGGCCGCCACCGGGCAGGCTCGCCGCCTGAGTGTGCAGAAAAACGCGACCGCAGTTGCCTGCAGCGCCCATTGTTGTATGATTGACCACGGGCCGCTCCTTCTGTGAGGGCCTATCGCTTCACCCCAGCGACCGGATCCGGCGGACACCGCCCGGTCGAGCTCCCCGAGGTTACCCATGTTGCGCCTCCTCTTCCCCATCGCCCTGCTCTCGTGGCTGACCGCCTGTGATCCGACTGCCGCAGCCGGGAAGGACTCCGGGCCGAACACCACCTCGCCGACAGGAAAGTGTGACGAGGACGGCGACGGCGCGTTGTGCGCCGAGGACTGCGACGACAACAACCCGCTCGTGCACCCTACCGCGGACGAGTTGTGTAACGGCATCGACGACAACTGCGACACCACGATCGACGAGGGCGTGACTGAGACCTTCTACGCGGACGCGGACGGGGACGGATTCGGAAACCCCCTCGTCGAGTCCGAGGCGTGTGAAGCGGGGGCGGGGACCGTGCAGAACTCCAACGACTGTGACGACGGGAACGTCGCGATTTATCCCGGGAACACCGAGGTGTGCGACAGCATCGACAACAACTGCGACGGGGCGGTCGACGAGGGCGTGTCCTCGACCTGGTACGCGGACGCCGACGGTGACGCCTACGGCGACTCGGGGACGGGCCTGACGGCCTGTGAGCAGCCCTCGGGCTACGTCGTGGACGACACCGATTGTGATGACTCGAGCGCGCGCGCCTACCCGGGCAATGCCGAGGCGTGCGACGCGCTGGACAACAACTGCAACGGCGTGGTCGATGAAGGGGTGACCACCACCTACTGGGCCGACGTCGACGGCGACGGCTACGGGAACGCCGCGCTCACCGTGCCCGCTTGCGCTGTGCCCGCGGGCTACGCACTCAACCCCGACGACTGCGATGACGCCGTCGCGACCGTCAACCCCGCGGGAGTCGAGGTCTGTAACGGGGTCGACGACAACTGCGATGGGGCGGTCGACGAGTCGTCCACCGACGCGGTGGCCTGGTATCGCGACTCCGACGGCGACGGGTTCGGCAACGCCGCGACGTCCGTGGTGTCCTGTTCGGGTCCTCCCGGATTCGTCGCCGACAGCACCGACTGTGACGACCGGCTCGACACGACCTACCCGGGCGGCACGGAGCTCTGTAACGGGGTGGACGACGACTGCAACGGCTCCATCGATGACGCGGCGGTCGACGCGGTCTATTACTACCTCGACGCGGATCGTGACGGCTACGGCAACTCCGCGACCTTCGTGGTCGATTGCACCGCGCCGACTGGCTATGTAGCGGACTTCTCGGACTGTAACGACCTTGCCACCGCCGCCTACCCTGGGGCGACCGAGCTGTGTGACGGTACCGACAACGATTGCGACGGCGCTATCGACGAAGACAGCTCCGCTGACGCGGGCGCCTGGTACGCCGACATAGACGGAGACAGCTTCGGTGACGCCGGGAGTGCGTTGGCCCAGTGCGAACAGCCGGCGGGTTATGTCGGAAACAGCTCCGACTGCGATGACACGCGGGCCGAAAGCAAACCGGGCGGCATCGAGCTCTGCAACACCTACGACGACGACTGCGACGGCACGGCCGATGAAGACGCAGCGTTGGACGTGGCGACCTGGTATCTCGACAGTGACGGAGACGCCTACGGCACCAGCGCCGTGACGGACCTGGACTGCTCGCAGCCCTCGGGCTTCGTAGCCGACAGCTCGGACTGTAACGACGCGGAGATCGCGGTCAATCCTGGGGCGACCGAGGTCTGCAACAGCGTGGACGACGACTGTGATGGCAGCACCGACGAAGCGGACGCGGTCGGGGCGCCCACCTGGTACCGGGACGCCGACGTGGACGCCTATGGCGACGTCACGTATCCCACGGTCGCGTGTACAGCGCCCTCGGGCTATGTCTCGGACGCTACCGACTGTGACGACCTCGACAACTCGGCCAACCCTGGCGCGGTTGAGGTCTGCGACGGCACGGACGACGACTGTAACGGGGTGATCGACGACAATCCGATCACGGGCACCGTGTATTACGTCGACGCGGACGGGGACGGCTTCGGCGACCCCGGCACGTCGGTCGAGTCGTGTTCGGTGCCGCCGGGCTACGCCGACAACGCCTACGACTGTAACGACGGAAATCTGACCGAGCCGGTGGTGGTCGACGCGACCACCGGCTCGACCAGCGGTGATGGCTCGTTGAACAACCCCTTCCTGCTGATGCAAGACGCGGTGGACAACGCGTTTGAGTGTGTGGTCGCCTACCCTGGCACCTACAACGGCGCGGTGGACCTCGACGGCAAGAGCATCGACATCTGGGGCGTCGAAGGTGCGGAACGCACCATCATCGACGGCCAGCAGACCGAGTGTACCTATGTCAATCCGAGCGAGTGCGGCGCTACGCTGACCATCGCCTCAGGCTCCGGCGCGACCTCGCATCTGCATGGCTTCACCATCACGGGCGGCACCGGATACGGGGTTTCGAGCACGTCATCCACCACGTGCGCAGACTCTTCGGCGTCTCACAACGGGCGCGACACCTGTACGGTGGAGACCTGGATGTACAAGGGCGGCGGCGTCTACATCAACGGCGACGACCCGACCTTTGAGGATGTGCATATCCGCGGCAACACCCTCCCCGAGTTCGTGCAAGAGGACGTGGCAGGAGGCAGCTTCGCGCAGATCTGGCTCTACAGCTACGGCGGTGGTGCGGCGATCCAGAACTCTGCGGCTACTTTCGACGGGGTGTGGGTCTACGACAACTTCGCCGACCAGGGCGGCGGGCTCTGGGCGGGAGCCGGCGCGGCGATGACCTTTGAGCATGGCTACCTGGCGTCGAACGAGGCGAGTGACGGCGCCGGGATCGCGGTGGACAACGGCGGGGCCACGTTCGTCAACGCGGTGGTGTTCTGCAACGAGGCGGCGGTGGACGGCGGCGGTGCGTTTGTTGACGATTCTGGCTCTATCAACCTGACCAATACCGCGTTCTATCGCAACACGTCGAGCGAAGTGGGCACGGCGCGTGGCTCCGAAGCGTATGTGGGGTCGTCGGGTTCCTTCTACCTGTACAACTCCATCGTTGAGTCGGGGACGACGGTATACTCCCTGTACGGCGCCGGGCTCGGCCTGTTGGAGTACAACAACGTCTACAACGCCGGCGGAAGCACCTACGGCGGGTCGTTGGTGGCGGGCGTCGGGAGCATCTCGTCGGGCGGCAACTTCACGTCGGTGACCTGTGACGGAAACCTGAACAACGACGACTTCAGCCTCGTGTCGGGGTCCGCCTCGCGGAACGCCGGGAATCCGGGCGCGGGACACAACGATACCGACGGCACGTATAACGACATGGGGGCGTACGGCGGGCCTGGTGGAGGTTGGTGAGCCAAGCGCGGCGTTGCAGCGAATGATTCGCGGACGCCTCAGTTCGTGATTCACGGGGGTGAGGGGTCAGGGTCGCGAACGCCGGGGCTCGGCCGCCCCTGCATGGCCGGGCCACATCGGGCTTGACGGGTGATGACCATGGCTATATGACCATGGTGAGGTGCATCATGGAAATCCCCGCCGGCGAGTTCAAGGCCCGCTGCCTTCAGCTGATGGACGAGGTTGAGGAGACCGGTCGTGAGGTCGTCATCACGAAGCGCGGTCGGCCCGTCGCGAAGCTCGTGCCAGTCGCTGAGGCCGGCGCACGGGATGTGTTCGGCTGCATGCGCGGCACCGTCACCGTCGTCGGGGACATTGTCGCGCCCCTGGAGGAGCAGTGGGAAGCGGATCAGTAGACCTCCACTTGCTGGACACGCACATCTGGATCTGGCTCGTGAACGGCGGCCCGGAGCGCCTGCTCGGCGGCGCGACCGACGCCATCCGACGCGCTTCCGCCGAGTCGGCGCTCGCCGTCTCCGCGATTTCCGTCTGGGAGGTCGCGATGCTGGAATCCAAGGGGCGCCTCCAACTCCAGATGGACTGCCTCGAGTGGGTGGCCGAGGCTACCAAACGCGCAGGCCTCCGTGTCCTCCCGCTGTCCCCCGAGATCGCCGTCGCCAGCACTCGCCTCCCGGGCGACGTCCACGGCGATCCCTCGGATCGAATCATCGCCGCGACTGCTCGTCATGAGGGCGCCATTCTCGTCACGCGGGATCGCGAGCTGCTTGGCTACGCAAAGCGGGGCTACTTACGCGCGATCGAGGCGTAGATATCCGCGCGCATCCGACCCACCCCCGGTTTATCACCCCTGACCCCTTTGGCGGGCCTGGGGGGTCATGGTGATCCGAAAGCAAGGTTTGACGAAGATCGAGGCGCCCT
>CANKTH010000163.1 GCA_947486185.1 Deltaproteobacteria bacterium | reverse complement strand
GAGATCCTCGTCACGCTCGAGGTCGAGCCGGATGAGCTCGAGAAGATCGCGATGGCTACCGCCCGGGGCGAGATCCACCTGTCTCTCCGCGGCCGCAACGACTTCGACCTGCTTGAGCAGACGGCGCCGCTCATCACCAACACCCTGGTCGGCATCAGCGCCGAGCCGAGCCCCACACGGACCACGCGGATCGCCCGGCGCCGAGCCGCGGTCGCGCCGCCCAACCCCACCCAGGAGGTGGTCTCGGGCGGTACGTCCACCGTGGTGACCTTCGATGAGAGCGGCCGTCAGGTTGAGTCGGCGAAGATCCAACGGAAGAAATGAGCCTGGCCGATCCCAGACTCATCGCCGTCGTGGGCGCGAAAGGTGGCTGCGGCGCGACGACGCTGACCGTTCACCTCGGGGCCGAGCTCGCCTCGACGCGCGGCGTCTGCGTGATCGACCTGGACTTCGGTCGGGGTGACCTCGCGGGGCTCCTCAATCTCGAGGCGCCGAGCTCGATCCCGACCTTGCTGGCCGGACCGCTCGACGCCGCGAGGCTTCGGGGCAGCGCAGCCCACCATGTCAGTGGCCTCGTCGCCCTGGTCCAGCCCACCTCGCTTCGAGACGCGGTCCACCCGTCCAAGGGCGACGTCACCCGACTCCTTCAGGTCGCCCGTGAGACCTGGGACCTGGTGCTCGTGGACTGCGGCGACCGCGTGGACGAGCCGATGATCGAGGCTCTAAACCTCGCGGATCGGGTGATCCTGGTCATGACGCCCGACGTGCTCGCCGTTCGGGACGTCGTGCGCCTGCGCGACCTCCGCCAGGGCCTCGGCATCCCCGAAGAGAAGGAGTGGATCGTGCTGAACAAGCTCTCTCGTCACCCCGCGCTCAGCCTCGAGGACGTCGAGGATCTGCTCAGGGTGCGCGCCTCGGCGACTCTCGCCGAGGATACACCAGCGATCAACCTCGCAGTTATTCAGGGTAAGGCGCTCCGCGACGTCGCCGCAGGCTCGAACCTCGGGCGAGAGTTCGCGACGCTGTGGGCCCGCCTGACCGGGGAAGCCGCACCCCTTCGCCGCCGGACTTCCTGGCTGGGAGGCTGGACATGACCCAACGTATCCTCGATTCGAGCTTCGACGAACCCGCGGCGGAGACGGTCTACGACCGGGTCAAACGTGAGCTCCACGCCGAGCTCGTCTCCGCGATCGACCCGCTTGCCGCCAAACGTATCGCTCGCTCCGAGCTCGATGGCCAGCTCCGGGATCGGCTGGCGCGTACCGTTCGGACGCGTGAACTCCCGCTCACCCACGACGAGCCCGAGCGGCTGGTCGACGACATCCTCGACGAAATCCTCGGCCACGGCCCGCTGGAGCGGCTGCTGCGCCTGCCGGACGTCACCGACATCCTGGTCAACGGCCCGGACACCGTCTACATCGAGCGGAACGGCCTCCTCGAAAAGACCAACGTTCGGTTCCGGGACGAGGCGCACCTTCGCCACGTGATCGACCGGATCGTCTCACGTGTAGGCCGCCGGATCGACGAGTCCGTCCCGATGGTGGACGCTCGCCTGCCCGACGGGAGCCGCTTCAACGCGATCATCGCCCCGCTGGCCCTACATGGCCCCATCGTCTCGATCCGGCGTTTCGGTATCAACCCGGTCCGCCGCGAGGACCTCGTGCGGCTCGGCAGTGCCCCCGACATGGTGATGCAGATCCTCGAAGGTTGCGTACGCGCAAAGCTGAACGTGCTGATCGCAGGCGGCACCGGCTCGGGCAAGACCACGCTGCTCAACGTGATGTCGTCGTTCATCCCCGCGAACGAACGAATCGTCACTATCGAGGACGCCGCCGAGCTGCGGCTACAGCAGCCCCACGTCGTGCCGCTGGAGACCCGACCGCCCAACCTCGAGGGGGTCGGGGAAGTCACCACGCGGGACCTGGTCCGGAACGCCCTCCGGATGCGCCCGGACCGAATCATCGTCGGCGAGATCCGCGGACTCGAGGCGATCGACATGCTCCACGCGATGAACACGGGTCACGAAGGCAGCATCTCCACGATCCACGCCAACAGTCCCCGCCGCGCGCTTGGCCGGCTCGAGACGATGGTCGGCCTGGGTATGGGGAACATCCCTGGCGCGGCGATCCGCGAGATCATCGCCCAGGGTATCCACCTCGTGGTGCAGACGACCCGCCACTCGGACGGGCGGCGGCGCATCACCTCGCTGACCGAAGTGAGCGGTATCGAGAGCGGGGTGATCTCGACCCAGGAGGTTTTCCGCTTCCGCCAACGTACCGTAGACCCCCGACGGCCGGGTGCGGGGCGCCTTCGAGTCTACTGGTATCCGACCTGACTTCTCGACGCGGCTTCGCGCCTTCGGAATCGAGCTCCCCGCGGCGGCCTTCACCATGCGCGAGGAGGTGTGACGTGCCTGAACTACTCCTCATCCTGCTCACCGTCTTCGTCTTCGTCGCGATGATGACGGCGTTTACCCTGCTTCGGTGGAGCTGGGCCCACCGGCGCGCAGCGGCACGGCGGATGCTCGCCCACCGCGTAGGCCCCCCGGCCGAGCCCCCGCCGACTCTGGTGCCCGACCGCGGAGAGGGGGCGACCCGCTGGTTGCGCCAACTGATCGAACGAGCCGGCTCCCGCGCCTCCGAGCAGGACCTGTTTCTATTTACGGGCCTGCTGAGCTTTGTGGGATTGGTCGGCTCGCTCGCCCTGTTCCGGGGGCCCGCCGCGCTCCTGGGGCTCTCGCTGGGCCTGGTGCCGCTCCTGGGCCTTCGCCGCGAGGCGAACGAGCGCGCGGCTCGCCTCGCCGATCAGCGGCCCGAGGCCCTTGACCGTATCGCCCGTACGCTGCGGGCCGGACACGCCTTCTCGGACGCGCTCCGCAGCGCGGGGGACGAGATGCCCGCGCCCGTCGGGGAGGAGCTCGCCCGGGTCTCGGAGATGCACCGTCTGGGCATCGACATGCGCGACTGTTTGGGGGCGCTGGCGGAGCGGAACGCCGGCAGCTTTGACATACGTTTGTTTGTAGGCGCCGTGCTGCTGCACCGCGAGACGGGCGGCAACCTCATCGAGATGTTGGACCACATCGCCGAGACCGTGCGGGAGCGGCAGACCTTCCAGCGTAAGGTGGGCGCGTTGACCGCAGAGGTCAGGGTCTCCGCGCTGATCCTGGGGGCCCTGCCCTTCCTGGTGTGTGCGTTTCTGCTCGTTTTTCAGCCGGGCTACCTCGCGCCACTGCTGAAGAGCGAGCTCGGACACCAGATGCTCGCGGTCGGCGGCGGCTCGTTGCTCCTCGGGGCCCTCGTGATGCGCCAACTGGCGCGAGTGGAGGTGTGAGATGGGTCCAATCCTGCTGGCGCTCGCTGTGTTTCTCGGGACCCTCACGACGCTCGCGCTCGGCCTTTTGGGGCTCCGGCGCCGACCCGTCGCGGCCCCGCCGGTCTCGGCCTTCGCGACGGCCGCGGCGCCTTCGGCGGTCACCGAGGGCCTGGGACGCCAGGCCACCCCCTCCGACCCGGCAGAGCTGGACCTTCAGCGACAAGAGCTGGTACAGGCAGGCTTTCGTGGGCCACGGAACCTGGAGATCTACGTCGCGATCCGCGCGGGGCTCGCGCTCGCGGCCCCCGCGATTGGCCTCCTGCTGGTCCAGCCCGCCGGACTGCCGACGGGGCTCCTGTTCGGGCTCGTCCTGGCCGCCGGCGCCTACTATGCGCCCTGGCTGGTCGTCGCATCACGTCGAGCGGAACGTCAGCGGCAAGCGCGCGCGGTGCTCCCCGACCTCCTGGACATGCTGGTGAGCTGCCTGGAGGCCGGCCTCGGCCTGAACTCGAGCTTCCAGTACGTCAGTCGTGAGCTCTCACACATCTCTCCTTCCTTCGCCGCCGAGCTGGACGTGCTCAACGCCGGTCTACAGGCCGGGCTCCCTCGTGCGGCGGCGCTCCGCGCGCTCGCCGAACGGGTCCGGGTGGACGAGGTCTCAGCGCTCGTCAATCTGTTCGCGCAGGCGGAACGTTACGGCACGGGCATCTCCCAGTCGATCCGGTCCCACGCCCAGATGTCGCGACGTCGTCGACTCTTGGATGCCGAGCGCCTCGCCGCGGAGGCGGCGCCCGAGCTCACGGTGGCGATGGTCCTTTTCGTGCTTCCGCCTCTATTTATTGTCCTCCTGGGCCCTACGATCATCACCGTGACGAGCCACATGATCCCGGACCTGGAGGGACGATGAGCCGCAGCACCCGCCCGGGGCGCCGCGGGCGGCAGGGAGTCTCGGCGCGGGTACTGGCGCTCTCGATGCTCGTGCTCTGCGGCTTCGTCGCGCTCGTGATCGACGTTGGTTATGCCCGCCTCGTCCGGGCGGAGCTTCAGGTCGGTGTAGACGCCGCGGCGATAGGCGCGGCGCGTGTGCTCGACGGCACCGCGGACGGCCTGGAGAACGCGCGCAGCGCCGCCGCCGCCCCGAGCGCGGCGTGGGCGACGGACCACGTCGACGCGATCATCGCGTGTATGAATCAGTGGTTCGAGGACGGGACCATCGATGACGCCTGCGCGCCGATCACCCCCGGATCCTCGGTCAACCTTGGTTCAGGGGCCGACACCTCGGCGCTCCTCGCTGGAATTTGCCTTGTCCCTCCCCGTGATGCTGGTGGTGACGGTCGGGGTGCTCGTGTGGGGCCAGGTGCTGCCGCGTGAGGTGGCGCTCGTTCAGATCGTACGAGACGGCGCCCTGACGGGGGCCCTGACCCGTGAGGTGGACGAGCCGGAGGCCGCCGCGCGCGCCCGGGTCCTTGCGGGGCTTAGCGCCGAGGGGCCTCGGCGACCGAATTCTCGTTGGTGATCGTCGCCTTGATCTCGCTCGTGGCCGGGCTGGCCTCGGTGACCGCAGAGATCGCGGGCGCGGGCAGCGCGGCGGTCCTGTCGTTGACGATCGAGCAGCCCTTCTCGGCGCCGATAGGGCTCGTCCGGACGCCGCTTGTGCTCCGCACAGTCGCGTCCACTACCTGGTATGGCTGGTTGTATGAGGAGGAGTCGGGGTGAACCGAGGCCGGCGCGGACCACCGCCAACCGGGGAGAGGCGCCCACGCTTTTTCGATTTGCCGGCCCCGGCGGCTGGACCTTCGTGGCGGTGCCCCCTGAGCTCGCCCCTCCCGCGACCGCGGCCTGGGCCCGAGCACCGGTCCGCGCCCGCCCAGACGGCCGCGGCTTCCAGCGGGTCAGCTCGGCGCGACGCAACACCGAAAGCCGATCGTGCCCGTGAAGAACGGCTCGTGTAGGTAGAAGGGCCGCGCATCGCAGTCCTCCGCCGCGCCGGCATAGTAAGCGCCGCCGCGCTTCCCGGTGCGCGGGCGGCCGTCCGGGGCCCGCTCCCCGACGTCCACCCACTCGTAGACGTTACCGACGAGATCATACACGCCCTCCGCGGTGCCGCAGCCGGACGCGGAGCCCGCGAACCGGAGCTGCTGGGCCTGTCGTGCGTTGACCGAACACATCGCTTCCGCGTTCGGTCCCCAAGGCTGCCGTTCTCCCTCAGGACCAAGCTGGCTGTCGCAGGCGTCGCGCCACTCTGCCGCCGTGCACAGGTGTTTTCCGTTGTTCAGACAGATCGCATACGCCTGATACCAACTGATCCCCGTGCTGGGCCAGGCGCCCGCGACCGGGCTCGAGGTGGCGAGCGTGCTGCCGTCGGGCCAGCGCGCGCCCTGGTCCATGCGTCCCGGGTCGCCCCTGACCACGTTCTCATACACATCGACACAGAAGCCCGGCCCATGCGCCGGCACACGCACCATCGACTCCGGGCAGGTGGGACCGTCGCCGAGCTGGTGATCCTCCCGGACCGGAACGCCGGCTACTGCCCGCTCCGAGGTGACGACCGGGGCGCCGTCGTGCCCTTCGGGCACCTGCTGCGTAGCCGGAGTTGGCGCAGGCGCCAGCGCGTTGGAGGGGTTGCAGGCCCACAGTACGAAACAGGTGAGCGGCACGGTCAGTCGGACGGAACCCGGTACTAACACGACACCCTTCCCGATTCCGGCCCTTTCACCGCTCCGCGCCCCGAGCCGCTTCGTATCCACCGAAGGCCTGGCGGGCGAGGACTCTGCCGCGAGGACACCGCGGCCGGCGGCGAGAACGAAATCCGGATCTGAGTCGTCAGCCGACAAAGCCTCCTTCTGGCGCATCTGCACCATCCCGCGATCCCGCCTACCCCAGGCTGGGGTGGCGACGGCGCCGCAGCAGCGCCAGACCGAGGATCAACGCCGCCGCGCCCGGGCCACCCGATCCGGAGTCACAACCGCATTCTTCGAGGTCCTTCCCGCCGCCGCCGCTGTAGCTCTGCTCCAGCTCGAGCTCGTCCTTGCCGTCGCAGTCCTGGTCGATCCCGTCCTCCAGCACGACCCCGGCGCCCGTATACACCGTGGGGTCACTGTCATCGCAGTCATCGCCGCCGGAGTCGATGGTGTCGTGCCCGTCGAGGTCGGCGTCATGGTCGGAGCCGCCAGAGCAGTCCTGGTCGAGGCCGTCGTACCAGATCTCCGTATTGCCGGGGTAGACCGCGGCGTCTTCGTCGTCGCAGTCGTCGCCGCCCGAGTCGGCGGTGTCGTACCCGTCCTGGTCCTGGTCGAAGTCGCTGCCACCGGAACAATCGCCGTCGGTGCCGTCGTACCAGAGCTCGGTGGCGACGGGGTTGACCGCCGCGTCTTCGTCGTCGCAGTCGTCGCCGCCCGAGTCGGTGGTGTCATAGCCGTCCTGGTCCTGGTCGAAGTCGCTGCCGCCCGAGCAGTCGCCGTCGATGCCGTCGTACCAGAGCTCGGTGGCGCCGGGGTTCACGGCGCCGTTGGCGTCGTCACAGTCATCGCCGCCATACGCCTCACCCACGTAGCCGTCGCTATCGAGGTCATCGACGGGGCCGCCCTCACAGTCACGGTCGATCCCGTCACCGAGATCGGGCGCCCCGGGCCAGGTATCGGCGTCGGCGTCGTCACAGTCATCACCCCCGTACGATGCGGAGTCGTACCCGTCCCCATCGGCGTCGTAGTCGCTGTCTGCGGCGCAGTCCTGGTCGACGCCGTCGTACCAGATCTCGGCGGCGCCTGGGTATGCCGAGGGGTCGAGGTCGGCACAGTCGCTGGCGGTTTCGTAGCCGTCCAGGTCCTGATCGAAGTCGCTTCCTCCCGAGCAGTCGGAGTCTACGCCGTCGTACCAGGTCTCGGTGGCGCCGAGGTAGGCCGTCGCGTCCGCGTCATCGCAGTCGTCACCACCCGAATCCGTGGTGTCCTGGCCGTCCCCGTCCTGATCGAAGTCGCTCCCGCCGGAGCAGTCGCCGTCGATGCCGTCGTACCAGAGCTCGGCCGCGCCAGGGTTCACGGCGCCGTTGGCGTCGTCGCAGTCATCCCCGCCAAAGTCCGCGCCGACGTAGCCGTCGCCGTCGAGGTCATCGACGGGTCCACCAACGCAGTCACGATCCACGCCGTCGCCGAGGTCGGGCGCCCCGGGAAAGGTATCGGCGTCCGCGTCGTCACAGTCATCACCGCCGTACGACCCGGAGTCGTACCCGTCGCCATCGGCGTCGTAGTCCCCGTCCGCGGCGCAGTCCTGGTCGATCCCGTCGTACCAGATCTCGGCGGCACCGGCGTAGATCGTCGCGTCAGCGTCGGCGCAGTCGTCGCCGCCGTAAGCGGCCGAGTCCGCGCCGTCCCCATCGGCGTCGTAGTCACTGTCCGCGGCGCAGTCCTGGTCGATCCCGTCGTACCAGATCTCGGTGGCACCTGGGTAAATCGTGCCGTCCGCGTCGTCGCAGTCGGCGCCGCCGTAAGCGGCCGAGTCCACGCCGTCGCCATCGGCGTCGTAGTCGCTGTCCGCGCCGCATTCCTGGTCGATGCCGTCGTACCAGACCTCGGTGGCGCCGGGGTAGATCGTGCCGTCCGCGTCGTCGCAGTCGGCTCCGCCGTAGGAGGCCGAGTCATCGCCGTCGCCATCGGCGTCGTAGTCGCTGTCCGCGGCGCAATCCTGGTCGATCCCGTCGTACCAGAGCTCGGCGGCGCCGGGGTAGATCGTGCCGTCGGCGTCGTCGCAGTCGGCGCCCCCGTAGGCCGCCGAATCCGCGCCGTCCCCATCGGAGTCGTAGTCGCTGTCCGCGGCGCAGTCCTGGTCGACGCCGTCGTACCAGAGCTCGGTAGCGCCCGGGTTCACCGTGACGTCGGCGTCGTCGCAGTCGGAGCCCCCGTAGGCGGCTGAGTCGTAACCATCGCCATCGCCATCGTAGTCGCTGTCCCCGGCGCAGTCCTGATCCACGCCGTCGTACCAGCTGTCGGTGGCGCCGGGGTAGACCGTAGCGTCGTCGTCGTCACAGTCCGAGCCGCTATAGGCGGCGGAGTCAACGCCGTCACCATCGGCGTCGTAGTCGCTGTCCCCGGCGCAGTCCTGATCCACGCCGTCGTACCAGATCTCCGTTGCGACGGGGGAAATGTTGGCATCCCCGTCGTCACAGTCGTCGGCCAATACAAAGCCGTCACCGTCGAGATCGTCGTCCAGCGTCGCGGCGTCGCAGTCATTGTCCACACCGTCGTAGGTGACCTCCACCGCGGCGGGCGAGACCGCCGCATCGTTGTCGTCGCAGTCCGAGGCGCCGCCCCCGTCGTAGCCGTCACCGTCGACGTCCGTGAGGTCGACGCCGGTACAGTCCTGGTCGATCCCATCGTAGGGGATCTCGGTCGCGCCGGGATAACGATCGCTGGCGGTGTCATCACAGTCGTCGGCGCAGGTGTTGGTGGCGACGGTGCTGTCGCCGTAACCATCGGCGTCTACGTCCGTACAGGTGTCACACACATCGCCGATCGTATCGAGGTCGAGGTCGGCCTGATCGACGTTGATCGTCGAATCGCAGTTGTCACAATCGTCGCCGATGTAGTCCACATCGGCGTCGGCGCTCTGAGCACCGCCAAGGTCCGGGCACCAGTCCATCGGGCCAGCCACCGGCACCTCGGCGGCTGCGATGACCTCGAAGGCGTCGATCCAGCCCTTGTACCCAAGGGGGGCCGAGGCGCCGAAGTAGGAGGAACGGCCGAGATAATGTATCACGCTGGCGTCCGTGGACCCGATGATCGAGGCGTCCGCCTGGCTCTCGACGGCGGTCAGGGTACCCGCGGTGTCGCGCATGTACAGCGTGATGACCCCCGCGGTGCGGACCACGGTCATCTCGTACCACGCGTCGTCGGTCCAATCTCCCATGGTGCCCGCGCCCGACCACACCTGGTTCGCGCCGCTGCCATTCCAATACACCCAGAGGCCCTGACCCGCGCTGTCGGGATCGTCGAAATCGATGTCGAAGTTGAGGGCGGTGGGGGCCCGCGCGTTGAACCCGACCGTATGCATACGCCGGTTCGCACGCCCAAAGCTGGCGCTCCGCACGATGCCGGGGGAACGGTACCAGTACCGCACCGTGAAATCGCCTGAGAAGATGAAGTCGGCGGAGGATGGGAAACTCAGCAGGCTCGCCCCATCGAAGTAAGCGGCGTAGCCGCCGCCCGGGCTCGGCTCTGTCGTGTCGATCGTCGGGCCGGCGCCCGTGAAGCTGTCCTCCGTGAACGACCCCGCCGTGAGCACACGAGCGCTCGGCGAGGCATCGACCCAGGGATCGGCGGGATCGTCAAAATCGAGGACGAGCAGGTCCTGGGCCAGCGCTGCGGGGAGGAGACCAAGAGCGAGGGCGAGAAGGGACATAGCTTCTCCGATGGGTCCGACAGGGTACCACATCGTGTGGAGCGACAGTCGGAGTTGTGGTTCTTATGCCTCTGCGGCGCGGAGATCCGATGAGAACGGCCAGATTCGGCGACTTCCGCCGCCGGAGATACTCTCTCTCCCGTCAAGTAGAATCTCGACGTGTTGTGCGCCTCGTTATGGCGCACGCTCGCGTTGACTATGTTGTACGCTGGATATCCGGGGCCTGGCGCTCCGTGGACGCCGCCCGCCTCCCCCTGTCGCGCAGTGCTGG
>CANKTH010000162.1 GCA_947486185.1 Deltaproteobacteria bacterium | reverse complement strand
CGCGGCCCGCTTGGCAGCGTTGCCCACCACGGAGCGGAACCCCATCCTGGCGATCACCCCGGAGGAGGTCTCGGCCTGGGTCGCGAACATGCGGGCGGTGTTCGACCGGGCGAGCATCGACGAGCGCCGCGCGCTCCTACGGGCGTGGATCAAGCGCATCACCGCGGACGGCGACAAGCTGACCATCGAGTACACGTTCCCCGTGGTCGGCGTGGACGACGGCGGGCCGCACGGGGCGGCTCATGTCATCCGCCGCGCCCCGGTCGTGCTCGGCGCCGTGGTTGACGAGAACCTGGGCGCTCAGGGCTGGTTCTCAGCCCCAAAAATGAACCAGGGAGTACTGCCTTGGTGGCGGGTACTCCCTACGGTCAAAGATGGCTCCCCACTACAGTCATCCACGTCGGAGTAGTTCAGGGCGCCGGCCCCAGTGTCATCCACCAGCGTACAGGCCTCGTAGAATGAGCCGTTCTCGCTATCCCACTCGTCGGAGATCTCGTAGGACGTAAAGTCGTCGTAGAGAAACTCCCCGCTACCTTCGATGCTGTCGCCCGTCACGGTGAGGCTCAGCGATAAGTCGTCCATGGAGCCCGTGATCTTCGTGAACGATGCGTCAGTCCCCGTAGGGACCGCCTCCGTCGAGCTGCTCGAGTAGGTGTGCTCGAGCTCCCAAGTGTCCCCCGTGACTGTGCCGGTGAAGCCGAGCGTGCCCACGTAGAAGCGCGCCTGACCTCCGTCGACCTCGAGTGTGCCGAGGGTGCTGTTGCTGATCGACTGCAAGGTCTCCACCGAGTCCTCCTCGGTGTCGGGCCAGGGCTCGGCGCTGTCGTAGTTCTCTTCGGTTTCGGTGTCGGTGCTGACGAGCGCGTAGGCGAGATCCGCGATGTCGTAAACACCACCGGTAGACTCGCAGCCCGCGACGATCAAGACGATGAGACCCATCCGCACCCCCGGGGCGGCCGCTAACTCAACGGGAGCGTCGGGCAAGATCGCGCCCGGACGGGTTGAGTAGTCCCATTCTTTCGGTCGGTCAGTGGATCTGTCACGCGCGCGTCGATCGCAAGCCGGGCCGGCAGCCACGGCGCGGACGCCCACCTCAGGTCGTCCGCTGAATCACGTTGAACTCGCCGGCGTTCGTGCGCCAGGCCTCGACCCACGGCTCAGAATCACGGAGCGTGAACACCATCAACTGGTCGTGGAGCAGTTGATGCCAGTCATCGTCCGCCATCGGAAAGTGCCAACCTCCCAGCACGGCGTGAATGTCGGAGTCGAAATAGATGGGGAACTCCTGCTGCCGTACGCCCTCGTATTCCAATACAACCGCGTCCGTGAAGTTGTCATTGTAGCGATCGGTGCGCTCCCAACCGTGAGAGCGAATCCACTCGCCGACAGCATCCGAACCGCGTGCAAACACCGCGTAGATCGGTGGTAAAACAGCGGCGGCGTGCGCGTACAGCTGTGTGCCCCCGCGCCTCGGCCACGCGGTCGAGACCTCGATCTTTCCGCCCTGGCACTTCTCCTCGTCGGTGAAGATGCTGAGGTACCCGGAGACGTTCGCTTCCAAACCTGGAATGCGGCGGGCATCCACCGTGAGCCAGCAACGGTGGCCGGTGCGCAGAATCTCGTCGACGTCTCGTTCATGCCAGATGGCCGCGACCGCGCCTGCTCGTTGTGGACGAAGAAAACTACAAGGGCGCTCTAGCTTACGTCCTTCCGCGATGAGTTGTTCGAGGGTCATGGTAGACGTCCATTAGCCTGATCCTGCTCGCGGTTCGGGGACCGGGGGTCGTGTTCGACTGAAACGTGGATAGCCGCGCTCAGCCGCCCAGGTAGGCGAAGCTCATGTCGTTGAAGGTGATGGACTCCGAGCCGGGGTCCTCGACGCGCACCACCGAGCCTGGGCACATCCAGTAGGTACCGAGGTCGAAGCTCACGTCGTCGGTGCCGTCTCGCTGGTCGACCTCGGTGAGCGTGTCGCCGTCGCGATGCGACACCCGATACCAGGCCTCGTAGTCGGCCCGGTTCTCGGTCTGCCGGTATCGCGCCGTGATCTGGTACCAGCCTACGCCCAGGTCGGAGAAATCGGGGGTGTAGTCCACCCATTGTGAGCCGCTCGGATCGGGCTCGCCGGCCTCCTGGTGGCTGGAGGAGTACCAGTAGCAGGAGGTGCCACCACAGTGACCGCGCGCGACGTTGTGACGCTGGAACTCTGGGTTGTCTCCGTGGGCCCCATCGTTCGCGTCGGTTTTGGGCTCGGTGGTCTCGCCGTCGCCGGTGTAGGCGTCGATCTCGACGTCGTGATCGTCCCCTAGCGCGAGGCCGCCGGCGGCCGCAGCGCAAGGATCAATCTCCTCAGGCGGCGTGTCGTCGGGAGGCGTGTCGTCGGGCGGGGTCCCGCCGGTGGTCTCGGTGGTGTCGGTCGTCTCGTCGGGCGGGGTGGCGCCGCTGTCGGTGCCCCCGTCGGGCGGACTGTCCGATTCGTCGAAGGTCACGTGCTCAACGGTCACCGACGCGCCGTCGTCCGGGGAGCTGGGCGAAGTGGGGACCGCCGGGGCGGGCGCACAGCCGATAATCCAGAACACCAGCATCGGAGTAGGATACCACGTCGCCGCCGCCTCATGTCGCTTCGCGCCTCGCCGGCCCGCCCGCTTCGTCACCCCGTGACCCGAGAGCACGCATCAGGCCCACACCGTACAGACGGGTGGGCTCGGCTCATGGGCACTGGACACCCCGTGCGCCTGCCCCCGCGGCCGTTCCGGTTGGGCGTCACCGGGTGGTGTCGGCGTCCGCTGTTGTTGACTGCGTGACAAGCAAATACACAGCGGGCATGGCCGCCCCGGGCACGTTGAATATGAGGCCGCGATGTGGTTATTGGTACCTGCCGCTTCGGCATATGAGACGGATCAGCTGACGGGGCGGGAGCTTCCCCTCGAAGATGTGTCGGAGGTTGCCAATCGCTGGGCCGACGAGCTGCTCGCGGAGGCCGTCCTCGAGACCAACCGGTTGACGCGGTGTTCGCACGGTGTGAATCGTACTCAGCGCGAGCTGGCCCAGCAGATCGCCCGAGCTACCGCGCGTCCGGACTACGTAGAGGGGCGCGAGCTCAAGGGTTTCGGCTACGTGGAGTACGCCGCACGCTTGGAGGAAGCCGATATTCCACGCCGTACTTTTGTAGATCGCGCGGATATCTACGCCGATCTGACGCCGGCGGATTCCCTGGTGCTCGGAGTCGCGGGGGTGGCGTCCACCATCCGGCTGGGCGGCGAGCTGATCGGTACGGACAAGGTCGATCATTTCTTCCTGCTTGGCTACCAGTACGCGCGTGTCTCCCGTTTTGGGCGGGACCCCGAGGCGGCCTATCGTTGGGGCGTCATCACCGAGATCTCGCTCTACGGCCAGCTCGCATCCAACGTGTTCAGCTACGCAGACCTCGCCGCAAACGCCGCGGGTTATGACTTCTACGTGGGGCTGCTCCAGCAGGGTTCCCTTTTCCAGCTCCAGGGCGGTTGTGTCGTGCAGTCTCGTCCCTTCGATTGGGAAGATTGGGTGACCCCGGCCTGGGACGAGGTGCTCAATCCGTCGGTGCCCAACGTTGATGTGCGGCGCTCGGTAGAGCGGCGCCTCGTCGATCGTCGGGAGCAATACTGCGAAACATACCGACAAACCTCGGTAGCGGACGCGGCTCGGCGCGTGGAGGTGATCGCGGCTCGGGACCGTTATGTCGTCGGTCCGGCGCCCGCTTCGGATGAGCTGATGAGCCTCGATTGGTTGTGTGGTCCGGGCTCGTCGGCTCTGGACTGGGCGTGGTCGGAGCCCGGCCTCGCGGAGTGGATGGGGGAGGCCCGCGCACGACTGAACGGGTGGCGGGACCGAAGCTTGTGAGGGTCGAGTCGGCGTGCGCGCCGTGCAACGTGTGTGCGCGTCACCAGGTCAGCCGCTAAGCCCTGCAACGACGGGTGACCCGATGTTTGTGCTCCTCAGCTTCGCCTTCGCGGCGGATCCGCCGATCCCCGAAGGATGCACCGCCGAGGCCTTCCCCGGCGGCCTCCGGACCCTCGGATGCGATAGCGTCGTTGTGACCTGGGGAGCTGGCCCCGAGCACGGGCGGCAGGGCGCGCTGGCGCTCGCCGACCCCCAGCTGTCCTACGCGGCGGGGGCCGCGGGTCGCGAGCCGGTGACCCTCCCTGGGGCCACCGCCGCCGCCACGGTGGTCTTGACGCTCCCTGGCATCGAGGCGCGGCGGGTCGTGGTCGGCTACGGCGCGGACTGGATGGTGACCTGCGCCACGGTCGAGCGAAGCGGGGCGCTCGCCCGGTGCCTGGACCTGATCGTTCGGAGCGCACCGCGATGATGGGGGTGCGGCCTCCTGCACCGGCGGCACGCCCGCGAGCCCGAGCAATTTGGCGCGTGGAGCGGGGTGAGTCTGGGGGTCTCGAAGGGAGGCCGCCGATAGCTTAGACGGGCGGCCGTGCCCACCCGTGTCTCCTGGCTGATCCCCGTCCGCGACGCCGCCCCCTGGCTCGGCGCGGCCGCGCGATCGGCCCTCGCAGAGTGTGGTCCCGACGACGAGCTCGTCGTGGTGGACGACGCGAGCACCGACCATCCGGGGGAGGTCCTCCCGCGCGACCCGCGCGTGCGCCTGCTGCCGGCGAAGGGCCGCGGTCTGGTGGCGGCGCTCGAGACCGGGCGTGCCGCCTGCCGCGGAGACTACGTGGCCCGGCTCGACGGCGACGACGAGGCGCTGCCGGGGCGCCTGGACGCTCAGCTCGCGATCCTGGAGTCCCACCCGGAGGTGGGCGCCGTGGGTGGGCGCGCCGAGCCGATCGAGCCTTATGGGGAGGGCATGCGCCGCGACGTCGAGCGCATCAACGGGATCGAGGATCTCCACGCGGAGATCCTGGTAGAGGCCCCGCTTTTCCATCCCGCCACCACGCTGCGGGCCTCGGCGCTGGCCGCCGTGGGCGGGTGGCGCGAGCTCGACGGGCCCGAGGACTACGACCTCTGGCTGCGGCTGGCGGACGCCGGCTGGTCCCTCCGCGCCGTGGCGCAGCCGGTGGTGCGCCTCCGGGATCGACCGGACCGGCTCACTCGGACCGACCCCCGCTATCGGAGGGCTGCGTTCCTACCGTTGAAGCAGAGCTTCCTATCGAGCCGGCTCGGGAGGACCGTGGCCGTTTGGGGCGGGGGACACACGAGCCGCCCCTGGCTCTCCTGGCTCGAGACTCAGCCGGTGACCGTGGTGGCGGTGTACGACGTGTTCGGAGGGAGTACGCGCCGGGGGGTGCCGCGGTTCCCGCGGGAGGCGGTGGTGGACGGGCGCTTCGACACCTTGATCGTGGCGGTCGGGGCGCGGGGCGCACGGGGAGAGATCCGGGCGATGCTCGCGGCATGGCGCCCAGACCTGGTGGAGGGGAAGGACTGGTGGGCGGTGGCGTGAGGCGAGCTCAGGCCTTCGTCCCCGCTCCCGCCGTTGTTGGGGCCCTCGGCGTAGTGGTGTCTCACCCCATCGAGCACCACATCGTGTTCCGCGAACCCCTTCATCACCGGCCTCGGGCTCAGCGTATCCCTTCGCGCGTTGTCTCTCCCCGGCCTGCTCGTATCGCGTGAGCTTGGGCGCAGGGGTCTCCGATGCCGCTCTCCCCCGGCCGCACTTCGACTACCACCCCGCCGGCGGGGTTGAGCGGCGCCGCCGCAGGCCCGCGATCGCGAGGGCCAGGGGCAGCAGGCCCAACGCCCCCCGCGCATCGACAACGCTGCACATGCCCACCTCTTCGGACACCTCGGCGGCGAACTGGCCCTTGTCGGGCGTGCCCGCCGCGTCGCAGGTTGGGGTCGGCAGCTCGACGCCGGCTTCCTGCTCGATCCAGTCGGCGACCGCGTCGGCCCGGACGTAGATCCCCCCCTCCGAGCAGGCGAGGTCCGCGTCGTCGAAGCCGCGGGAGGTCACGCCGGCGAGCAGCATGCCGTCGGAGGTCTCGAGGTAGATCGGCCCGCCCGAGTCTCCGAGGCAAGCGTCGACGCCGTTCCCGCCCGCCGCGAGCTCGCCGCCGGGAGACACCTCGAGGTTGCACCCCTTCTCTTCAGAGAGGCACTCGGGGTCGATGATCAGCGTGCTGCCGGCCTGGAGCTGGTCGTCGTAGCGCCGCCCCCGGGCATCCACCGCGCCGTAGCCCACCACGTCGACCGCCGCCCCGGCGGTCAGGGCGTCGAGCGCGCACCCTCGGGCGATGACCGCAGGTTCAACCGGCACATCCTCGTCCAGGATCACTATGGCCACGTCGTAGGTGCGGGCCCAGCGTGGGTGGGCGACGATCCGCTCCACCGCGTACTCGGCGCGCAGTCCGTCGATGTCGCTGGCTTCGAAGCTCACCCCTTTGATGCCCTGGGCGCAGTGCCCCGCGGTCAGCACGACCCTCGGCGCCACGAGGGTGCCGGTACATCCGACGTCTCCGTCGATGAAGACGGCGGTGATCCCGGGCCACTTCGCGGCGGGGGTGTCCCGGCCGCCGACGACGGGGGCGGGCTCCTCGGGACCCGCTTCGGCGGGCAGGTCGAGGGTGACATCGGTATTTGGGTCGAGCAACGCGGCGGCGGCGGTGGCGATGAGGAGCAAGCGGACCTCCGTTGGTCCAGGAAGGGGACCGCTCTTTACGACACCTGCTACCCGGCACAACGAGCGTGACGTGACACAAGGAGACGGGAGGCCGGACGACAAGGTCCGTTGCCCCTCAAGCTCGTACCGGCTCCTCCTGCCCCCGTGAGGCTATCGCGGCCGAATCCGGGCCCGATCCGGTGAGCGCGTTTTGGTTCGAGCTCCGCGGATTATCGGGGATCGAGCGGGCCTGTCTCGCCCCCACCCGCAGGCGCTCGGCTACGCGAAGCGAGCCGGGCTCAGGACGCGCGCGTCGAAGCGGTCGGTCGCTCCGGTGGTCAAGAGGTCGGCGGCGATCTGGCCGACGGCGGGGCTGGTCTCGATCCCGCAGCCGCCCTGGCCCGCAAGCCAGAAGAAGCCGGGTACGAGCGGATCCTCGCCGACAACGAACACGCGGTCGGGGGCGAAGGTACGCAGGCCCGCCCACTTGCGCCGCAGCGTCTGCGGGACGATACGCGGCGCGAAGGTCGCCAGGCGCTCCATCGCCGCCGCGATCGTGACATCGTCCGGACGCGCGTCGCACGGCTCCATCGGTGCCTCGTCCATCGGGCTCATCAGGAACCCATCGCCCTCGGGCTCAAAGTAGACCGAGCGATCGATGTGTGCCGCTAGCGGCCAACCCCGCGGGTCCACGCCGACCGGCGCGGTGAACGTGACGGCGCAGCGGCGCATAGGCTGGACAGCGATCGGTGCCGCGCCCGCCATCCGCGCGACCACGCCCGCCCAAGCACCCGCGGCGTTGACGACAGAACGCGCGCGGATGAGGCCCTCGGCGGTGACCACGCCGACACAGCGCCCCCGTTCGACCTGGATGCCCGTGATCTCGCTGTCGAAACGCACCTCGACACCCCGCGCGCGGGCGTGGCGCAAGTACGACGACAACAGTCGGTACACGTCGAGGTTGCCGCTCTCCGGCAGAAACACCGCGCCGCGGAAGGTCGAGGGTTCGAGCACCTCTACGCGCGCCTTCGCGCTCCCTGGGTCATCGAGGAGCAGGTGCGCGACACCGTCGGCCGCCAGCGTGGGCGCGATCTGGTCGACGAAGTGGGGCCAGCTGGTCTCGAACAGCGAGAGCACGCCTACGTCGTCTACGAGCGGGCCGTCGGCGAAGCCCGGCGGCGGTGCACGCAGGAAGCGACCGGAGTCCGCCTTGAGTTGCTGCAACGGTCGCACGAAGTCAAGTTCGTTCAGAAACGCGGCGCTTCTGCCGGTGGCGTGGTGCCCCGGTCCGCTCTCGCGTTCGAGCAGCAAGATCGATCCCGCGCCCCGCTCGCTCAGGAAGTGCGCGCATGATGCGCCGGCGATCCCGCCACCGACGATGACGAAGTCGTAGCGCTGCGTCGCGGTTGACATAGCGGGCTTCTACCATGGAGCACCGCCGCCGCCGAATGGATGTGCGTTTGCCGGCGGGAGGGCTGCCTGCCGCGACACCTCCGGACCCGTGAGCATGGCACGACGCGCTGAGCCCTTCGTCGACGTCATCGACCCCATCGCCGACGCCGCTTGAGGAGGCCCCGCTCCCCCAACTGTTTCTCGTTGAGGAAGTCGTTGAGCAGCACGCCGGCTTCCTGCGCTGCGTTGTTGAAGTACGAGAAATTCAGGCACAGGTAGATGTCGTCTCCGGGAGCGTACTCCCGACCCAGATGCCGGAGACCGGACGACCAGGTCTGTTACCCCTCAAGCTTGTACCGGCTCTTTTCGCCCCTCGTCGCCGCCCCGACCGCGCCCGGCACCCCTCAGAGCCCGACACACCCCGCTGGCGCGCTGCAGCTGAAGGTCGCCACCCCGTCCACCTGATAGGTCGTGGTGAAGCCAGCGTAGGTTGCCGCGACATCGTCGGGCGAGTTGTCGACCGGCGGAGCGCCGAGGTCGCAGGAGGTGAAGGACACCCGACCGCCCTCGAGCGCTACGGCGCCCCCCGACGCGGCCACGTTATCGTTGAAGATAAGGTTTGAGGATGAGAACACCGCGTCCTGCACATACATGCCCCCGCCGGGGCCGGGCGTGCTGTTGCCCAGGATCGCCGCGTCGTCGACCGTGCTGTCGTCGCTGGCGTAGACACCGCCGCCGCCGCTGGTCGCGTAGTTGTCTCGGATCTCTCCGCCAATCCAGTGGCCCTCGTCCCACGGGTACAAGCCGCCGCCAAACTCGGCCTCGTTCCCCCATATCGAGGTCGCGGCGTCCGCGGTGACGTCCCAGTACCACACCGTGCCTCCGCCCCCGACGAACGCGTCGTTCCCGGTCACCTCCACAGCCTCAAGCTCGGCGTGGAACAAGAGGAAGCCCCCGCCGCCCATCGTGGCGCTGTTGCCCTCGATCCGTACGTTGGTGAGGCGCTCCATCGCGGGGTACAGCCCGGTGCCGAGCACACCTGCGCCAAAGCTGGCGACGTTGCCGGTCACCACACAGTCGACGAGCTCGACCCCATCGGACTGTCCGGCGTAGACGCCACCGCCCCAGGTGTCGCCTTCCATCATCGTGCCGGTGCCGCCGGTGATGGTGAGCCCGAGCACCCTCACTGCGGCCCGTTGGATGGTGAGCGCGGAGCGGGCGGGGGCGGGCAGGCCCGCGTCGAGCACGGTCAACTCCGCCCCGGCGACCCCGTGCAGGGTCAGCGCCTTGGACACCACCACGACCTCCGGCCAGGTGCCTTCGCAGATCGAGACGGTCTCCCCCTCGGGCGCGTCGTCGACGGCCTCCTGGATCGAGCCGTAGACGCTCGTTCCTACCGACACGATGCCCGCTTCGGCGTTGGGCACACAGTCGTTGTCAGCGCCATCGCAGACCTCGACAGCGCCGGGGTTGGCTGCGGGGTTGGTGTCGTCACAGTCGGTGCTGTCGGCCACGGCGCCGGCCGGGGCCTCGCAGGCCTCGCTGGGGCTCGCGGGGTCGCCAAACCCGTCGGCATCGGCGTCTGCGTACCAGGTAGAAGGCTGACAATCGGAGTGTCCAGTAGGTGAGTCGGGCGGGGAGTCGCCGGAGTGCTCGTCGGTCGGGCGCGAGTCGGTGGGCGAGTCGGCAGGACCCGTGGTGGCGCCGGAGTCATCGGGCTTGACCGGATCGGGCGTGCACGCGGCGAGCACCAGGAAGATGAGGGCCATGAGGCCTCCGTTGCCGTCCGGCTAATCCGGTGAGGCGTGGGGCGCTCCGAACCGGGTCGGCGGGCGGTGGGGGGAGATCGCGGGTCGGCGGACCGTCCGCTAACGGACCTCCTCCTCCCACGCCCCCCGGCTCCGGAGCGCCCCGATGAGCTCCTGGGTCTCCGCCTGGTCGAGCCCCACCGGTCGCAGTGCTCTTGTTGCACCCTGACCACCCGTAGCGACCTCGAAACCCCGGACACTTCCGTCCGCGTTCGGGCCGCGCGGCAAGGTGGTCCATGGTCACGACTCCACAGTCCCGTCACTACACAGCCGAAGAGAAGGCCCAAGCGACCGCTCGG
>CANKTH010000161.1 GCA_947486185.1 Deltaproteobacteria bacterium | reverse complement strand
CGACCGCCGCCGCCGCCGTAGCCGCCGCCGCCGCTGCGACCACCGCCGCCGCCAGCGCCGCCGTAGCCGCCGCCGCCGCCGCTACGACCGCCGCCGCCGCCGAAGCCGGTACGACCGCCGCCGCCAGCGCCGCCTGCGCCGCCGCTGGAGCGCTCCTGCGCCTCGTTGACGCGGATCGCGCGACCATCGAGCTGGGAGTTGTCAAGACCGCTGATCGCGGCCGCGGCCGCTTCTTGCGACCCCATGGTGACGAAGCCAAAGCCGCGAGGCCGACCCGTCTCGCGATCGGTCATGAGCCGAACATCGGCTACCTCACCGAAAGCGCCGAACGCCTCCCGAAGGCCTTCCTGAGTGGTGTTGAAGGACAGATTACCGACGAAGATCCGATTGTTCATCTACTGCTCTCGTGCATGCGGACGCTGACGTGTGTACGTCTTCTGGTGTTTCTCCGTTGACGTGCCGCCCATCCACGGAAAATGTGCAGCCTGGTGCTGCCGCTCGTTACTGTTCCTTCGGGGTTCCGCCTCCGCACGAACTACTCGTGCATCCGCTCCAGCTCCGGACGTTCTCAAGCGGTCGGCGACTATCGTAGGCCATGGCGCCGCGCAATGAAGACGGGCCACGATTCTCAGAAATTCGTGGACCGGCCGCGCCAGCCGCTCAACCGCCCGCGCGATTCAGCTCCTCAAAGCCGGGAAGTCCGCTCAAGTCAGGCACAACGACAATCTCGATGCGCCGGTTCGCGGCCTTGCCTTCGGTGGCGGTGTTCGCTTTCACCGGTTTGTACTCGCCATAACTCGCGGCGCTGGCCCGACCGGGGGGCAATCCCGCCTCCACCATCGCACGCACGACGGTGATCGCGCGGGCCGAGGCCAGCTCCCAGTTCGACGGGTAGGCGGCCGTGGCGATCGGCACGTTGTCGGTGTGACCCTCCACCTGGTAGGCCTTGCCGGGGATGGTGACCAGGACGCGCGTGACGTCCTGGATCGCCGCTTTGCCCTCGGGTGACAACGCGGCTGAGCCCGACGCGAAGAGCACGTCCGTCGCGAGCGCGACCACCATCCGCCCGTCGACGATCTTGACCTGGAGCTTGCCTGCGTCGATGAGGCTCTTGAAGCGACTCAGCAGGTCCTTGTACTCCGAAACTCGCTTTTCGGCGGCGAGCTTACGCGCCTCCAGCTCGCTCAACGCGGTCTTCATCTCCTCCATCGAGCCCTTGAGTCGCGCCTTATCGGACAACAATGCGGTCTTTTCGTCAACCAAGCCCTGCGCGCGCTTCTCTTCGGCGGCGAGCGTGGCCTTGAGCTCCTCGACCTGGGCCTCGAGCGCGACCACCTGGGCCTGCTCGGTCTTCAGCGCCGCACGTAGGTCGGCGGCCTCCTGATCCCCGCTGGCGGTCCGCGCGACGAGCTCGGCCCGCGTGCCATCGAGGTCCATTTCAAGAGCCTCATACTTCCCTTTCGACACGCAAGCGAGCAGCAACCACAGGGCGAGCATCCTACCTCCACCGTCGGCCCAGCGCCGACGGCCCCCGCTAACCCGCGGCTACGTGCTTCGCATCTCCCGGGCGTTCTCCCGCCGCATCTTCTCGCGCCCCTGCCGCGAGAAGCGCCTTCCGCCAATCGGTGTACGCCCCTCCGGCCGCCACCGCCTGGGCGACCGCCTCACCCGCCGCCGCGCCGCCCGTCGCGAGCGCCGCCTCCACCCAGGCCCAGCGGGCGGAGGTCGGGCGCAGCTCGGCGCGGGTCCCGCGAAGACCACGTTGAAGCTTCTTGAGGGTCGCCTCCACCTCCCGGATGCCCGCGTAGCGGTTGTGCCACATCGGCGTGTTCCGCTTCGGCACAAAGGGCGCGATGCCCAGCGCGACCGGGTGGATCGCCGCGAGCTTCCCGGTAAACGAGATGAGCTCTTCGATGTCTTCCGGTCCTTCGTCCGGAAGGCCCACCATCATGTACACCTTGAGGAGCCGGAAGCGGTGCTCGCGCGCCGCCTCGGCGCACGCCAGAAGGTGCGCTTCCGTGGTGCCCTTTTGCAGGGTGCGTCGAAGGCGCTGCGACGCGGCGTCCGACGCGACCGTGAGCGTCTGGTAACCGCCGAGCCGAAGCAGGCGGGAGAGCTCAGGTTTCAGGGCGATGCGGTCGGCGCGTAACGACGAGACCCCCACCTCACGTCCGCTGTCGACGAGGGCCTGTAGGAGCGCAGCCAGCTGCGGATGATCGGAGATCGCCGCCCCGACCAGCCCCACCTTCCGGGCGTCGTCCGGCACCCACCCGAGCACCGTCTCCGGCGTGACCAGCCGCATGCCGCTCCCCGGCTCGCCCCGCCGCATCACGCAGAAGGTGCAGGCCCGGTGGCAGCCACGCTCCCCCTCGATGAGGAACATGTTGGAGAGCTCGGCGTCCGGAGACCAGAGCCGCGCACGCGCCGGCAGTCGGCGGTCACCCGCGCGCGCTACCGCAGGTAGCCGCTCCTCCATCTCGGGGACCCACCCCCCTGCGAGCTCCCCCACCCGCCCGAGGTGGCCGTGATCATAAAAACCGCCCACGGCGTCGCTGACCGTGTCCTCGGCCTCGCCACACAACATCGCGTCCACGAAGGGGGTGGCCGGCAGGGGGTTGGAGAAGGTGAGCGGCCCGCCGAGCAGGATCTTGGGGTGGCCCGGCCCCCGGTCCGCGCGGCGCGGCGGAATGCCTGCCCGCTGGAGCAACTGAATGAGCCCGGCGAGCTCGAGCTCATAGGCGAGGCTGAACGCGATCAGGGGGAAGCGGCCGAGCGGCGTGCCCGACTCTTCGGTACGAGGCGGGCGGTCGTCATCTGGCAGAAACACACGTTCTACCGCGAAGCCCTCATCCGACAGCAGGCTCGCGATCCACTGATACCCAAGCGAAGACATGCCGACTTTATAGGGCGACGGATAGGCCATCACGACCTTGGGACCGGTGCGACCCAGGGGACGACCCGACTCGATCCTCGGCGTCTCTGCCCGTGAAGATGCCGGACGGCTCACAGGAGCACCGGTTCGGTCTGCTGTTCGTACAAGTGGCAGGCCACCAACTGCCCGTCTTGTACCGGATGAGGGCGGGGCGCCTCGGTCGCGCACCGGGTACCCAGGCGGGCGGCGAGCGGGCAGCGTGTGTGAAAACGACAGCCCTTAGGTGGATTGACCGGGCTCGGAACATCGCCGCTGAGCACGATCCGCTTCCGCCGCCGCGCCGGATGGGGGTCGGGTGCGGCAGAGAGCAGCGCCTGGGTATATGGATGGCATGGACGGGAGAAAATCTGCTCTCTACTGCCCTTCTCTACGATCTGTCCAAGATACATCACCAGCACCTCATCGGCGATGTGCTGCACCACCGAGAGATCGTGGGTGACGAACAAGTAGGACAAGCCCAACTGTTCCTTCAGATCCAACAGCAGGTTGAGGACCTGCGCCCGTACGCTCACGTCGAGCGCCGACACCGCCTCATCACAGACCACGAGGTCCGGGTGGAGCGCGATAGCTCGAGCGATCCCGATACGTTGGCGTTGACCGCCGGAAAACTCGTGAGCATAGCGTGAGGTGTAGGGGCGCTGGAGCCCCACCTGCTCGAGCAGGTCCTTTACGCGCTCCTCCACCTCCGAGGGGCTGCAGATGCCGTGGAGCAACATCGGCCGCCCGATGATCTGGCCGACGGTCTGCCGCGGGTTCAGGCTCGAAAAAGGGTCTTGAAAAACGATCTGCATGTGGCGGCGGGCTGCGCGGAGCGCCGCGCCGTCCAGCTTGAGGACGTCGACCGGGGCGCTCCCGCCGGCAGCCAACCAGACCTCCCCGGCGTCAGGCTCCACAAGGCGCAACAAGGCTCGTCCTGCCGTGGTTTTTCCGCACCCGGACTCTCCCACCATCGCGACCGTGGAGCGCGCCTGGATGTCGAATGAGAGGTGATCCACCGCCTGCACCTCGCCGACCTTTCGACGGAAAAATCCCTTGTGCACCGGGAAGTACTTGACCAGGCCCCGGACCGACAACAGGGGTGGGCCGCTCACGAGACCCTCCCGAGCGGGTGGTGGCACCACGCCTGGTGGTCCGGACCGTTGGAGACCAGGGGCGGGTCGTCCGCGCACGCGGCGTCGGCACGCGGACAGCGGGCGGGCGCGCTCACCCCCGCGGCCCGCTCCTCAGGCGTGGCGTCACGAACGGTGCTTCGAAACCGGCATCCGGTCGGAAAGTCGAGTGGACTCGGCACCATGCCCGGGATGGTCGGCAAGCGGGCACCGGCCGGGGCGAGGCCGGGCAGGCTCGCCAGGAGGCCGCGGGTGTAGGGGTGAATCGGGTTCTCGAAAAGCTCGGCGGTAGGCGCCGACTCCACCACCTTCCCGGCGTACATCACCACGACCTTGTCACAATGTTCGGCGACGACGCCCAGGTCGTGGGTGATGAGCAGGATCGCCATGCCGTGCTCGTCTCGGATCTTGTCCAAGAGATCGAGGATCTGCGCCTGAATCGTGACATCCAGCGCGGTGGTGGGCTCGTCGGCGATCAGCAAGGCCGGCTTACACGCCAGCGCCATCGCGATCATCACCCGCTGTTTCATGCCGCCGGAGAGCTGGTGCGGGTAGCTGTCCACGCGGGTCTCGGGCGACGGAATGCCCACCGACTCGAGCATTCGGATCGCGATATCACGCGCTTCATCTTCGTCCTTCTCCTGATGAAGCATCACCGCCTCGGCGATCTGGTCGCCGACCGTGAACACCGGGTTCAACGACGTCATCGGCTCCTGGAAGATCACCGCGATGTCGTTGCCCCGCACACGACGCATCTCGGCATCGCTGATCTTCGTAAGGTCTCGGCCCAGAAACTCGATACGCCCGCCCACGATCCGACCGGGCGGCGAGGGGATCAGCCGGAGAATGCTCATCGACATCACCGACTTGCCTGAGCCCGACTCCCCCACGATGCCCACGACCTCGCCTGCGTTGACGGTGAAGGACACCCCGTCGACCGAGGGCAGAACGCCCTGATCGGTAAAAAAGTGGGTTCTCAAGCTGTCAACGTGGAGGAGCAGCTCTCCGGGGGCGGGCTTGTCGAGGCGCATCACTTCCTCAGTTTGGGATCAAGGGCGTCTCGGACGCCTTCTCCCACCAGGTTGAGCAAGCTCACGGTGACAAAGATCGCCGAGCCTGGCGCCAGGATCATCGTCCAGACACCGGACGAGCGCCCATTGTTGAGAATCTGTCCCCAGCTTGGCAAGGTGGCGTCGCCCAACCCAAGAAAACTCATGGTGCTCTCAACCAGGATCGCGCTTGCGACGCCGAAGGTCGCGCTCACCAGCACCGGCCCGAGCGCGTTGGGCAGGATTTCCTGGAAGATGATCACCGGCTGCGAGAAGCCTGCGGCACGCGCGGCGGCGACAAAGTCGAGCTCTCGCAGCCTCAAAAACTCCGCCCGAACCAACCGCGCCGGGCCGGTCCACGACACCGCGGCGATGATGAACAGGATGTGGAAGATGCTACGCTCGGTCAGGAAGGAGGCGACCGAGAGCACCAGGAACAAAGAGGGCACACAGATGACCACCTCGATCACGCGCTGGATGACGAGGTCCACCCAACCGCCAAAATAGCCAGCCAAGGCCCCGATGATCACGCCCAACGTCACGTAGAGCGCCACCGCGAACACGCCCACCGTCAGGGACACTCGGGTTCCGAACAAGAGCCGGGTCAACACATCCCGCCCCGAGGAGTCGGTGCCCAACCAATGGTCGCTGCTCGACGGCTGTAGGGCGCGACCGATGTCCCCGTCCCGGAACGAGTGGGGGATTGGTGGGTAGATCGCCAGTACTTCCTGCCCTGTGGCCCGCACGGACTTCTCCAAGAGCGGGTAGACCTCCTTGGGCGCCTGGTAGGGAAAGGCCATGACGCCGCCGAGGAAGACCAGCCAGATCCCCACGGCGGCACCCGCGATCCACCCGCGGCGGAGCGTCCGGGGTCGCCGCGGGAGCGACGCGCTCCGGCGCCACAACAGGAACACCGCCGGGCCCACGACCACCAGGGCGACCAGGAGCGTATTGAAGAACAGATCGACACCGTTCTCGAAAAAGATCTGATCAAACAGGCTCTTGAACCAGGGGAACTGGAGCGGCCCGTCCCCGACGCGCCACACGAAAGGTTTGTTGCTCGCCATCACCGGCGCGAGGATCGCGAGCCCCCACAACACCAGCACTCCCAGCGCGGCGCTCACCGAGAGGGAGCGGCGGAAGAACTGGCCTACGACGATGTCGAGCCACGTCGGATCCTCAGGAGGCTTGGGCTCAGTCAAAAGAGATCCGGGGATCGACCAGGGCATACGAGAGGTCGGACAAGAAGATGCCGATCAGGGTGAGCACGCTGGAGATGAGCAGGACCCCCATGACGGCGTTGTAGTCCCGCAGTCCGATGCTCTCCAGAAGAAACTGTCCGAGGCCCGGAATCCCGAACACCGCCTCGATCACCACGCTACCGCCAAACAAGAGCGGCAAGAGGCCGCCGAGCAGGGTCAGGATGGGGATCATGCCGTTCCGGGCAGCGTGTTTGAGGATGACCACGGGCTCCGACAGCCCTTTCGCCCGCGCAGTGCGGACGTAGTCAGAGCGGATCACCTCGATCACGCCGGCGCGGGCGTACCTTGACAGCGCCGCGAGGGTCACCGACGTATAGGTGAACACGGGAAGGATCAGGTGCCACCCTACGTCGAGCAACTGGCTCAGCACGGTCCGTTCGACCCGATCCACCGTCTCGAATCCTCCCGTGGGGAACCAGGCGAAGGGGTCCCCGACCGAGAGCCAACGTAAGAGCACGGTACCCGTGAAGAAGGTGGGTAACGAGTACATCATGAACAGGAGCACGGTGATGACGGTGTCGGCGCGCGACTCTCGTTTGACCGCCGAGAAGATGCCGAGCGGCACTGCGACAAGGTAAGCCAGCACGATGCTGACAAGCGTGAGAGACAGCGAATAACGCACACGGGACAGGATCTTCGGGGTGATCGGCTGTCGGTCGATCACCGACCGACCGAAGTCCAGCCGGAGAAGGTTACCCCAATACCGGGCAAAACGTGTGTCCAACACCAGGTCGCTCACGCGCTCGCCGAAACCGTCGTACTCATACTCGGCCCGATGTAACGGGTACCAGTCCTTCCACCGTGTCACGAGCTCGGCGGCGCCCAGGTTGGCGGGACGCCAGGCGTTGACCTCCGCGTTGTGGGCCTCGACCACAGCGTTTCGTAGGCGCACCTCGTCAGCGGTCCCTCGGTGATCAGGCATGTAGGGGAGCTTCGCCGCTTGCGGGAGCCGGAGCAGGGCGACCGCCTGGACCTCGGGGTCATCCAACAGAACGACGAAGTGGGGCACGAGATCGTTCCCACCGTCATCGAGCGCCTCGGCCGCGTCCAGCCGCTCGGCGTCGGAGCCGGCGCCGGTCGCCAGGAGCAGACGTTTCACCTCTACGGCGGTCAGCCACTGCCGGGTATTGAGCAGGATCGGCTTGTCCAAGCTGAATTGCTCCTTGAACACCCTCAGACTCTCGCTCGCCCCCGCCGACGTACCACCTTCACCGTGCGCGCCCGTAGTCTCAGTGGGGCTGCCGGGCGCGAGGTTGAGCAGCAGAAACACCACCATCGAGATCAAGAAAAACGTGGGTGGCATCAGCAACAGGCGCTTGAGCGCGTACTGGATCATCGCGTGCTCACGGCCGGGCCTCGCGGAAGGAGTAGCGGCGATTGTCCCGGTTGGGGTTCTCGAGCTGGTACTCCAGCTCGTTCATCCAGCTCCACGACACGACCGGCGTCCTGCGCTGGAAGAAGAAGGTGTATGGCTGCTCCTCGTGGAGCAGCGCGTGGAACTCGTGACAGAGTTTGTTCCGCTCGGACACATCAAAAGCACGACGGAGCCCCTCGGCGATCCGATCGGCATCGGAGTTCCGGAAGGAAATATAGTTGGATGACCCCGGACTATCTGCCTCGGAGCTGTGCCAGATCTGCATCAGATCGGGCTCCAAGTCAGCGGCCCAGGCCCCGGTGTAGCCGTCAAAATCGCGCTCCTGTTGACGCTTCTGTTGGGTGGACCACTCCACGGGATCGGGCCGCATCCGAATGCCTACGCTCAACAGCGCCTCACGGTATATACTGGCGATGGTCTCGTACTCCGTGGAGGAGCCGTAGATCATGAGGGTAAACTCAAAAGGCACCTTCTTCCCGTCGATCACCTTGTCACGAACGCCGTCGCTGTCGGTGTCGGTCCAGCCCGCCTCGGTCAGGAGCGCCCTGGCGGCCTCCAGGTCGTAGGGCCAGGGCTTGATAGCCTGGTCATAACAGGGGGATTGGAGTGGAAAGGGCCCGCTGATGACCGCACCGAGCCCATTGTAGACGTTGTTCATCAACCCTTCTCGATCAAAGGCCATAGTCAGCGCCCGCCGTACCCGCTTGTCCGCAAACAGGGGCCGCGCCTGGTTCCACGCGATATAGAACCAAGACAGGGTCGGGTGCTCGCTCAGCGTCACGTTGGCGTCCCCCATCCACGGGGGCGACTTCCCCTTGATCTCGGCGCGGTACTGCTCGGGCTGAAGATTGGTGTAGTCGAGCTCCTTCGCTTTGAATTTACGTACCCACGCCTGCTGGTCCTTCAGCGTATACACCATGATGTGATCAAAACTCGGCGACTCTCCCCAATAGTCCGGGTTGGCCTTGAACTCGATCACCGTGCCGGGCTCCCAACGTTCAAAAAGATAGGGCCCGACGCCGATGCCTTTGTTGTTGTACCAATGTTCGTTGAACTTCAGTCCCCAGGTGGCCTCGTCATAACGATGGCCCTGTTCGTCATATTGGTAGAGCCAACGGGGCATAGGCTCGACGTCGCCCAACAACGCGGGCAGGTTCGAGGTGAGCCGCTCCTTGAACACCAGCTCGATCGTGTGATCGTCGATCGCACGGTAGCTGGTCAGCGCTTCGAAGTAGTTGCGTAACGACGCCGCACGCGCGGTGATCTGCTCGTTCTTGATGATGTCCAGGGCGAAGAGCACATCGTCGGCCACCAGCTCCCGATCCCGTAGGAACCAGGCGGCGCCCGGCGAGTCGGCCGCGACGAGCGGTTTGTGCCACTTCACCCCCTTCCGCAGCTCGATCCGATACGTGAGGCCCCCGTCGGGGGTGGACAGGCTGATAGCGAGCTCGGGGTGCCAGAGGTCCGGGTTCTCCAAACCCCGATAAGCAAGACGGTTGTTGTAGTACCGTGCCCACTCGGTCCCGTCGGTGCTGTTGTTCATGTAGAGGTTGAGGTTGCGTGTGTCGCTACCAAACTGTCGGCGCAGGGTGCCGCCGCGCACGTGGGTCGCGGTCACCAGGCGGCGCGTGTGAGGGCTCAGCACCTCACCGGCGTTCCGACTCAAGCCCTTGTTGTCCGCCTCCATCCAGGGTAGGAGCTCGCTCGCGGTCGCGGGCGCCGCCACCGGCGCAGTCGGGGCTTCGATGACCCGGGGCTCCTTCCCCTCCAGTGCGATCAAGCGTTGTTCTACCTGATCAAGTTGCCGGGTGTTCACGAGAAGGATGGCGGCAAGGAGCAGGAAGCCCCCGAGCTGGAGGGCGGTCTGAGAGCTTCGGGTCATTCCGCGCATCCTACGGCATCGGCGTCGGGCTGACCAGCCGGGGCGGCTACGAACCGGGCAGGTCCGCGGGAGCAGGCGGCGTCGCCGGGGCGGCCGAGTCCAGGGATGAAGCGGCAGCTTTGGTACGGATCCGGAGATCCGGGTCGATACCGACGCCGAAGGGCGTGCCGTCGAGCCTCACCCCCCAGCCGAGGTAGACCGTTCCAGCGTCTCCCAGGCGACGCAAGAGCGCGTGAAGATCTCCCACCGTCGCGTCCAGCTGGCCGCGTACGATCACAGAAACACCTGGATCTACCTTGATGTTCTCCACGGGACCAACATCACCCCCCTCGTCCACCATCCGGTCGGCCAGCACGATCAGCCCACGGGGCGAGAGCAGATCCTCGGTGACGCGGGTCTGTAGGATGAAGCTACCACATGCGCCGATCAGCACCAGCGGCTCCCGCGGCGCCACCGCCAGGATGCCGGAGGAGGGCCGCTTACAACCCACCAGCGCGACTTGCCCGG
>CANKTH010000160.1 GCA_947486185.1 Deltaproteobacteria bacterium | reverse complement strand
GCTGCGTCGTTGCACGTCAGCCTCCGACCATGCTGGCGTCGCGGCCTGCGCGCGCAACCAACTCGCCCACGGACTTCTCACAGCGTTCGACCGCGCCCAGGCGTTCATCCAACAGATTCCGGAGGTAGTGGCCGATCGGCCCCGCCACCCCGGCGCCGAAGGCTACGCCGTAGAGGGTCGCGACCAACGCCAGGGAGAGCGCCGAGCCGAGGCTCGAACTGTCCGCCCCCATGTTCTGGAAAAGCTGGATCATGCCGGTGATGGTGCCGACCATCCCGAACGAGGGGGCGAGCCTCGCCAGGATCTCCCAGTTGCTGATGGCGGGCTGCCAGCGGGACAGCTCGGCATGGCGCAGCTCGGTGAACGCGGCGCCCGTCGCCTGCTCGGGGGCGCGGCCCAGGACGAGCTGGAGCATCCGTCGAAGCGCTGGCTCGCCGCTCTTCTCCGCGAGGTCCACGGCCTGGGATCGACGGCCGTCGAGCCAGAGCTCGGCGATCTTCATACGCTCTGCCTCGAGCGCCCGGGTGGACCGAGCGAGGGTCCCGAGGCCGGGTACCAGCTCGCGGAGGCACAGGAAGGTGCGCAGCGTGGTCATCGCGCTCGACGAGACCATCACCGCCGAGAGCGAACCACCGATGACCATGACAAAGGCGTGCAGGTCGAAGGCGGAGATGGTTGTTGTCCCCCGCTCTTCGAACCCGAAGGAGACGACGAAGAATAACAGAGCAAGTCCAATCAGTTGCACGTAGGTCTCTCTTATCTGTTGTTGGTGCGCTGGAGCTCTTCGAGCTGCTTGCGCACGGATGGATCCGACTCAATCTCTTCGACCGCTTCGTAGATCTCGATGGCTTTCTCCCGCTCGCCCAACATCACGAGGATCGAGCCTTTGGCCCGTAAGGTCTCGGGATGTGAGGGGTATCGGGCCAGCACCAGCTCGCACCATTCCAGCGCCAGCTGGTAGTTGCCGCCTGCAAGGGCCTCCTGCATCCGCGTGCGAGCGCCCGTGAGGCTGAGCTCGGGCGCATCGGGGTTCACGCGAAGCCCCCGCTCCCGGTAGGCGGCGTCCAGCGAGGTGTCGGCCACGGTGGGCGGCGGGAGCACCAGGCGCGTGGCCGGGATCGTCGAAACACCCGTCGCGCCCTTCGAGTGCTCGATCACGATGCGCTGGCCGCTGGACAGCAGCGGGATCTCCACTTCGGTGAGCAGCGTCCCGTCGTTCCAGCTCACCTTCATCGCGGTCGTCGAACCAAACCCCATCGGGCGCAACTGGGTGCCTTCTTCCTCCTCCAGGGCCGGGTTCGTCGCAGGGGCTGGCTCGATCAAGTAGTGGGTGTAGTTGTGCGCCGCACAGCCCAACGTGAGCGGCAGGAGGAGCCAGAATGGAAGGCGGCACGAAGTGCGCGCCTTCAACGCTGGCTCCCGTGTTTGCGTCTCGGGCGGGAACGGCGCGATAGCGCCGGACCCGGCCGAATCGACGCGAACACAAGCCCGCGGATGCGGGCGTTCTTGGCCAACACTGGCCGATAGTCCCGGCGCGCGCCCTCGCGCGGCGGGAGAATCGGCGGGGATCAGCAGTTCGCGGTTCATGGCAACACCGGTAGCAGGCTTATGTTCATCAGGGAGATCCCGAACCCAACTTGTCCGTTGGTAGACGCGGTCAGGACACCCCCGAAGTTGGAGCGTCCGAACGGCACCCGCACCACGGCGACGCCGGTGAGCAGCGGGTCGAGCACCTCCCCCTCCTGACCGAGGCCCTGCACAATGCCGGTCGGAAGGCTCAGCACCAGTTGGGCGCCCACCAGCGACTTCAGGATAGGGAGGCAGAAGTAGTGGACGGCGCCGATCCCGAGGAAGGGGTCGATGATGGAGATGGTCATCCCGGAGAACTGCTTGTTGTAGCGCCCCCATTGGTCTGTCCAGTCGAGCGAGATGTGCTGGCCCGGGTAGACCGCCACGTCGATGAAGGCTTGGGTCAGCCCATCCCCGCGGGCGCGGCGCTCTTTCTCCGCGGTGAGCGAGTACATCCGGTGGGTGTTCTTGCTCTCGATCATCATCGGGTCCACGTTCTGGGCGAAGACCACCTTGGCCGTGCGCATATCCACGATGCGGATGGAGACGCCGCCCGCGTTCTCGTCCACCCAGATGGCGGTGCGGGCGGGTTCGGATCCGCCGCGGTTCAGGTCGTCGAGGCGCACGATCTCGTCGATGCCGACGGGCCCGGTCTGGTAGACCATCTGGCCTGAGTCCACGGTCGCGCGGGGCGCCATACAGGCCTCGCACAGGCGCAATCCGCCGTCGCCGAGCGCGTGCTGCAGGACTTCGATCACGCGGGTGGCGTACCAGGACTGCGACTCCTCCGTCCGGGGCTGCGCGCTGACGAGGATCGCGGGCATCATCTGCTCGGGCAGGAGTCGCCCGTCCTCCACGCGGAGGTCGAGCACCTCTTCGAGCCGGTCGAGGGAGTCTCGGGTCGTCGCAGGCCCTGCCAGGGCCGGTCCGGAGAGCAACGCGGCGAGGGCGGCGCTCAAAAACAAAACGTCACCTCCGTGCCGAAGCTCTGGAAGCCGAGCCCGAGGATGCGGGTGTAGGTGCCGAAGTTCTCGGATTGGTTGCGGTCGGGGATGGTCTCGAAGAACGTGGAGAGGCCGATGCGGTTGCCAAGGCGAAGGTCGAGGCCGATCTGCAAGGTGCCGAGCGTGGTGCGCGGCGGGTCGCCATCCAGGGAGGTGATCAGGTCGTCGGCGGTGAGCAGGTCGGCCTGGAACGGCGCGGTGGCGGGGCCCCACACCGTCATGATCGCGCCGCCCAGGAACAGGTAGAGATCCGGCCGGGACAGCGACCGGGTGCGGCCGGTCACCAGCCGGCTGACCCGGGCCTGGGCCATCAGCCCCTGGTAGGCCTGGGGGATGAAGCTGATGCCGACCAGCACGCTCGAGGTCCACGCCCGGGCGTCCGTGGCCCCCATCTCCACGCCGGTTTGGAGCCAGATGAACGGCGGGACAGTGACGCCGGAGGAGTCGGTGGGCGCGGCGTAGGCGCGGACGCCGAGGCGCACGGGGATGGTCAGGGGTCCGCGATCATGCAAGGCGGCGAGGTAGTCCTCTCGCGCGTCGGCGGCCGACTTGAGATCGCTCGACGCTCGCAAGAGCGCTGGCGTGCTGGTCGAGCTCGCGATGGTGCGGCTCCAGACGATGGGCAGGTCCGGGGTCAGCCGCGTGAGCCGGGCACGAAGCACCAGCCAGGTGCCCTCGGCCTCGATGTCGATGAAGAGCGCGTGTTTGCCGGTGTCGGTGCCCAACTGTGCGAGCACTGCGGGATCGTCGATGCCCCGCGACACGACCGTCGCCTCCGCATCCGAGTGCACAACGACCGCCGTACACGTCGGGCAGTGTACGAGCTGGACGTGGGTCGATGGGTTCTCGGCGAGCACTGCGGCGATGTGGTTCTCCAGCAGCGCGGCCATGCCGGTCCCCAGGCCCACGGGCACGGTGACCCCCGCGAGGACCACCGGGGTGGCCTCGTCGAACACCGGGTCCGTCTTCCAGCCCACGACGAGCTCGTCCACCAGGTCGTAGGCGCTCAGTTGCACCTGGTTCGCGACCTCCCCGCGGAGGCGGTTCAGCTCGGCCTCTTGTGCCAGTTGGACGGGGCTCGCCGCTCGGACCGGGCTGGCCCAGAGCGCGAAGAGGAGCGGGAGCCAGAATTGAAGGCGGCACGAAGTGCGCCGGGCGGGAGAATCGGCGAGCCACATCTTCACTTCAGCCAGCTCCACTGCCCGTCGGCGCAGAGCCCCGCGTGCAGGATGGTCTCCCGCGGGTCGCGGCTCACGATGGCCAGGAGGGCGTGCTCCGCGCCCATGCTCCCGTTGTCGTTGTAACGGCGGCAGGCGGCGGGGTAGGCCTGTTCGGGGGGCATTCGGGTCAGCACGTCCACGTCGCCCGCGGAGAGGGTGGGCGTGCGGTCCGACACCAACAGCCCCCGCTCCACCAACGCGTTCTTCGTCGCAAAGCTCAGCTTCGCGGAGACCGGGGCGCTCGGGTAGAAGGCTTCGACCAGCCAGGTGCGCGAGGCGAGCTCAGGGTGAAGATCCACCGCGGAAGAGGTGAGGTCGGCAACCAACGCCTGGAGCGAGGAGAGGATCGCCTCGTCACGGTCCTCACGCAGGCCGGGGCGCACCAGGCGTTCTGCGCACACGAGCGCGCTGCGTTCGAGGTATTCGCCCCGTGGCCGGGAGGGCTGCACCTTCCCGGGATACCGCTGGCTGGCGACCTCGGCGGTGATCCGCTCGCACTCCAGCGTGCGGGAGCGGGTCCGGCTCATGGTCATGCCCGGCGCCGGATCTTTGTGGATGAGCGTGGGCAGAAAGAGCAGCCCGAGGATGACGATGATCACGGCGCACGCTCCGCCGGAACGGGGGATGTGGCGCGCCCGTTCGGGGTCGCCTCCTCCAGGATCTGCCAGCGCATCTTTGCGTTGAACACGAGCTGGCTGAGCTGCCCATACAGATCGGCGGAGACCTCGGCGTACACCTGCGCGGTGGAGAGCTCGTCCTCCTTTTTTCGCCAGACGAGGTCCAGGACCTTGTTGCCCGCCCAGGTGCCGAACCCGAAGGTGCGGATGATCCGCCCCTGGAGCGAGTCGGAGGCGAGCAGAAAGCCGGTCCCGTCGCGGATGATCACGTCCTGGGCGAACGTGGACTCGGTGTACGCGGGCACGAGGGTCGCTGTCCCCACGCACAGCACCCAGGAGAGCGGGTCATTGGTGAAATGGGTCTCGCGGGACCGCAGCTCCAACACAAGGTCGGTGGTCGGCGCCGCAACCGGGTCTCCGGTCTCCTGCTCGGGATCCTCTGCCAGATCCTCCCCGATCCGGTCGGAGCCGCTCGTCGTGACGGTCGCGCCCTGGTTCTCGAAGAGCTTGCTCACCCGCTCGCAGAGCACCTCAGCCTCCCCGCGGCTGACGAGCCCCCCCGGCGGACAGACCACGGAGAGGCGCAGATCCTGGAAGTTGGCGGCCTGCGGATCGACCACCACGGGGCGGTGAAGGCTCGACAGCGGCTGGTAGACGTGAACACAACCGGGGGCGGTGAACAGACCGAGCGCGATTGCGGGAAGGCGGGCGCACCTGAGGCGCGGGAGAAGGCGGGCGCACCTGAGGCGCAGAAGCAGGGCGCGTGCGGCCATGTCGCCGACAGTAGCTCCCTATCGTTCAGGCGGCGAGGTTTTCGCATAGCCAGACAGTGTGAGGTGGCGCACGCGACGGATCTGGTGTCGCCGCTGAATGTCCCAGTCGCGCGGCCAAAGTCGCGCAGGCGCGCTCGACGGGCGGTTGCCGATGTAACAATTAGGAGGGGCTCAGTTTTGGTAGGTGCCGGGGAGATGGGCGGCTTGGAACCCTGGAGTGTCGGTGAGGTCGCGTGCGGAACGCCGCTGGAGATCGGACAGCGTCCAGGTAGGGTCTCAACCTACCAGTTCTGATCCCCCGACGTGCCCGCCACCCCGTCATCCCCGTCCCCGGCCGTGCTGTCGCCACCCGACCCCCCGCGGCCCGCCGATCCGCCGGTCCCGTGGGACAGCGTATTGTCCGCCGAGAGCCAGGTGGCCGTCGGTGTCGCGCCGAACGCCAGCGCGGCGTAGCTCGGCCCGCCGGCGCCTCCGCCCCCGCCCCCCGCGCCCCCGCCGGTCCCGCCCTCCCCGCCGTTTCCACCCGGCTGGGCTGCCCACGCGCCAGATGTCTCCCGCAGGCCGCCGGTCCCGCCGAGGCCGCCGTCTCCGCCGGCCCCCCCGTCGCCGCCATCCCCGCCAAATCCACCGTTCCCCCCGATGATCTCGTTGTCGGTCAGCACCGGGAAGACCGTGGACGATGCGCTGTAGCTCAACACCAGCGCGACCGACGCGCCGCCCGCGCTCCCGCCGAGGCCGTAGCCGCCGCCGCAGCCGCCAGCGCCCCCGCCCGCCCCGGTGCCACCGTATTGGTAGCTGCCGCAGCTCGCGCCGACGTCCACGCCGCTGCCCGTTCCGCCACCGCCGCCGCCCGTGCCGAAGGTGCCTTCCACGCCGTCGCTGCCGGCCTCGCCGACCCAGTAGCCGGCGAGCACGTCGCCGTCTTGATCGGCAGCGCCGAGGCCGCCGGTGCCGGCCGAACCGTCCGCGCCCGCCGTGCCGTCGGCGCCTTCGTCCCAGCACCCGGAGATGTAGGCGGTGCCGCAGTAGCCGTTGTAGATCACGGCGCTGCAAGCCCCCGCTCCGCCTGAACCGCCAGACGGGGAGCCGGCGCTGCCCGAGGGCTCGTAGGCGCCGTTGACCGGGCAGGTGGTGCCCGCGCCGGACCCGCCATCCGTCACCGTTGAGCCGCATGCCGTCTTGCCACCCGCGCCGCCGGAGGGCAACGACGAACAGTCGCCGGTGCTCGCGGTGGTGCCATTGGAGCCCGACGCGCCGACGCCCCCAGAGTCTCCGTTGGTGCCGTCCGACCCGTCGCGGCCCAAGCCGGCTTCGATGTGATTGTTGCGAACGATGAGGCTGTCGGTGCACTCTTCCAGCCACATGGCCACCGCCGCCTGACCGGTGCCGACGCTGGCGTTGCCCATGACGGTAAAGCCTTCGAAGATCGTCGCGGACGAGATCCCCGAGGCGAGCACGGTCGCGGGGGAGCTGGCCGTCGAACCGATCCCGTCGATGCGGGTGGTGTAGCTGCCGATGTCTCGGTTGGCGTACGTGCTGTCGTAGCCGCCGTAGACGTTGATGCCGTCCACCAGCGCGATGTTCTCGGTGTAGGTGCCTTCGCTGACGATGACGTAGGTGACGCCGCTCGCGTCGGCGAGATCGATAGCGCCCTGGATGGTGTCGAGGGGGTCGTCACTTGTGCCGGCGCCGACCGCGGAGCCGGTGGTGGCGACGTAGATCGCGTCGGTGGGCGGGCCATCGGAGCCGTCGCAGTCGGCGTCCAAGCCGTCGAAGGGGGCGTCGGTGGCGGAGACATACGAACACTCACAGCCATCGGCCTGGCTGCCGTTCACGTCGTAATAGCCGCTGTCGCAAGTGTAGTCGCAGAGGGGGGTGCTGCGCGTGGTATCGCAGAACGGGGAGGCGTTGTCGTAGGTGTAGGTGGAACAGTCGTTGCTGCACGAGCCGCAGTCGGTCTCGAGCACGTACTTGGTGCCAGAGCGGTAGGGGTCGTCCGAGGTGCCATCGCAGTCGTTGTCCACATAGTCGCAGGTGTCGGTGGCGGCAGGGGAGATGGTGCTGTCGCTGTCATTGCAATCGCCGGCGACGCTGACGGAGTCGGTGGGAGGCGTACAGGCAATACCGGCGGAGGCGCCGTAGCCGTCGGCGTCGCCGTCGGTGTAGTAGACGGTGGCATCGACGGAATCGGAGCCGTCGGTGAGACTGTCGCAGTTGTCATCAAACCCGTTGCAATATTCGGTCTCGCCGGGGTTGGCGGTCGAGTTGGCATCGTCGCAATCGCCCGCGTTCCCAACATAGCCGGAGGGGGCGCCGCATTGGGTCACGGCGATGCTGGGATCCCCGTAGCCGTCGCTGTCGGCGTCCGCGTACCAGGAGGTGGCACCGGTGGCGTCGGCCCCGTCGATGGCGCTGTCACAGTCGTTGTCGATGTCGTCGCACACCTCGGTCGCGCTGGGGTTGACGCTGCGCTCGGTGTCGTCACAGTCGCCGGTCTCGGCCGAATAGCCGGAGGGTTCGTCACAGGCGTCTGTCGAGACGCTGGAGCCGTAGCCGTCACTGTCGGCGTCTTCGAACCAAGTGGCCGCGTCTGTCGCGGCGTCGTCCACCGTGCCGTTGCAGTCGTTGTCGGCGTCGTCGCAGGTCTCGGGCGCCCCGGGGAAGCTGCTCGCGTCGCCGTCGTCGCACTCCTCGCAGGCGGCGAAGCCGTCGGCGTCCCCGTCGGAATAGCCGGACGCACCATCACAGTTCTTGTCAACGGTGTCCGTGCAGGACTCGGGGGCGGTCGGGTACACGGTTGCGTCGGTGTCATCACAGTCGCGGTCATCGGCCACGTAGCCGGGCGCCTCGTCGCATTGGGTGACAGACAGGCTGTCGTCGCCGAAGCCATCGCCGTCGTTGTCGGCGTACCAGGTCTCGGCCCCCGCGGCGTCGGAACCATCGGTAGAACCATCGCAGTTGTTGTCCACACCGTCGCACACCTCGCTCGCGGAGGGGTTCACCCCGCGGACGCTGTCGTCACAGTCGCCGGTCGCGGTGATGTAGCCAGCGGGCGCATCGCAGGCGGTGGCCGAGACCGTGGAGCCGTAGCCGTCGAGATCAAGGTCCTCGTACCAGGTGGTGACGTCGGAAGCGCCGTCGTCCACAGCGCCGTTGCAGTCGTCGTCGAGGTCGTTGCAGACCTCGGAGGCGAGGGGATTCACATCGGCGCGACTGTCGTCACACTCTTCGCACGCGGCGAAGCCATCGCCATCGTCGTCGGTCAGCCCAATCGAACCGTCGCAGTTGTAGTCCACGGTGTCGGTGCAGGTCTCGGTCGCGCCGGGATTGTAGGCGGCGTCGGCGTCGTTGCAGTCGGTGCCGAACGTGACGGCCCCCGCGGGTTGATCACAGGCAGGCGCGCCGGTGGCCCCGTCTCCGTAGCCATCGCTGTCGGCGTCTGTGTAATAGAGCGTGGTACCGCCGGCCTCGTCGATCTCGCCGTTGCAGTCGTTGTCGGCATCGTCGCAGGTCTCGGCGGCGTCGGGGTGGATGTCGTCGTCGTGGTCGTCACAGTCCCCGGCGGTCGAGAGATAGCCGGTCGGTTGGTCGCACGAAACGGTGCTGACCGTGTCGTCGCCGAACCCGTCGGCGTCCAGATCCTGGTACCAGACCGAAGCGCCCTCGGCGGCCTCGCCATCCACCGCGCCGTCACAGTCGTCGTCGATGCCGTTGCAGACCTCGACCGCCCCGGGGAATACGGCGCCGTCTTCGTCGTCGCACTCGTCGCAGGCCGCGTAGCCGTCTGCGTCTGCGTCTGCATAGCCAACCGAACCGTCGCAGTTGTAGTCGTTCGGATCGGAGCAGGACTCGGTAGCTGCGGGGTTGTAGGCGACGTCGGTGTCGTCGCAGTCGCCCGCGATCACCGCGTAGCCCGTCGGTTGGTCGCACTCGGACGCCGTGCTGGCGTCCTGGCCGTAGGTGTCGCCGTCGTCGTCCTGGTACCAGGTGGTCGCGTCGGTCGCGTAGTCGTCCACCGAGCCGTCGCAGTCGTCGTCGAGATCGTTGCAGACCTCGATGCCGGCGGGGTTCACGGTGTAGCGGCTGTCGTCACACTCTTCGCAGGCAGGGTAGCCGTCCCCGTCCGCGTCTGCGTAGCCGACCGAACCGTCGCAGTTGTAGTCGTTGGGGTCCGAGCAGTCGCTCTCGTCGGCGCCGGGATTGTAGGCGGCGTCGAGGTCGTTGCAGTCGTCGGCCATCGCGGCGTAGCCCTCGGGCTGCTCGCAGGAGGCCTGGCTCGTCCCACTGTCGCCGTACCCGTCGGCATCCGCGTCCGCGTACCAAGTGGGCGCGTCGGTTGCGTTGTCCACGACGCTGTCGCAGTTGTTGTCAAGCCCGTCGCAGATCTCTGCGATGGCGGGGTTGATCGTGGCGTCTTCGTCGTTGCAGTCCGTGGCGAGCGGGTACCCGTCGCCGTCCAAATCGTCATCGGGCGTGGCGGAATTGCAGTCGTTGTCGATGCCGTCGTAGGGCACCTCTGGCTGGCCGGGGTTCACGCCAGCGTCGGCATCGTTGCAGTCGTCGCCGCCCAGCGTGTTGGCGACATAGCCGTCACCGTCCTGGTCGTCGGAGTCGGGGTCGGAGTCCGTGCCGATGAGCGTGTCGCCGGTGCCGGTGTCCACGGCTTTGTTGCGGCAGCCGAGGGTGAGGGCGAAGGGGAGGAGCAGGGCGAGGTGGTGCAGGCGCATGGGGATCCGGGGGGCGATGCGGGGAGTGTAGCAGGGGGAGGGGGGATCGGGGGGAGGGGCCCCCTCCGGAAGGTCGTGGCTTGGCGATCCCCCCGGGGGTCGTCCGCCACCTGGGGGTCGTCTGCCACCTGTCCTCACCGGCGGGCGTGAGGAACACGTTTTTTGGCTTCACATCCCGGTGGACGACGGCGAGCGGTTCGCCGCCCCCGCCACGTTGCGCGTGTACCACCCGCAACACGTTGGCGACCTGCTGGCAGGCCTCGACGGCGACCTTCGGGGGG
>CANKTH010000159.1 GCA_947486185.1 Deltaproteobacteria bacterium | reverse complement strand
GGTCGACAAGTCCGAGGCCGGAAAAGCGGAGGCGGCGTGGTGGCGCGGGCTCGGCTCGGCCGCGTTGGGGAACGCCGCGGGAACCGCCAGCGCGGCCGCCGACGCGACGGGCGCCGCCAAAGCGGCCCTGCTCGTGCTCTCCGGAGCGATGAACGGCGAGCCCGCCACGTTGCCGGTAGCCGGCCTGCCGCCCTCCCGTGTCGCCGTACACACTGCCCTGGTCCACCAGTTCCAGCCCCACCCGGAGGCCCTCGCCGCGGCCGTCGACGCCGCTAAACAAAGCGGAGCCGTCGTGACCGATCTGGAGCTCCTCGTCCGGGTCTCCGGTCGGGAGCCGATCACGGTCACCGAGACCGACAGCGCGCCGCTCAGGAGCGAAGCTGCGGTGAGGAGCTGGCTGAAAGACCGGGCGGCCACCACGACCCCCACCGGCGACCACCCCGCCACGGCCGGCTGGACGGCGCTGATCAGCGGCACGCCCGCCGCCGCGGGCGTCGGCGTCGACGCGTGGGCACGCGCGCGGACGGCCGTAGCAGCCGGCGACGCGCCGCTCGCCGCCCGCGAATACGGAACCCTCGCCCTGGCGGAGCCCGCGTGGCGCGCGGGACCATGGCGGTCGTTGTTGGTGCTGAACGCGCCGAACCTCGACGAGGTCGACGGGGACTTCAGCAACTTTGCTCCAGGTTTTGACTCGGTCACCGTCATGACCAACGTGCACGGCTGGGCGCACCGGCGCGCGACGGCGGAACGACGCTGGCGCTACGGCATCGCCCCGCTCGCGCCCGCGACGAAGCCCGAGGTCAGCCAGGCGCTGTGGGAGGCGGTGGCCGCGCGGCGTTACGCCGAGCTTCGCTGGGCCTCGGGGCACGGCGCCTGGCCAGCCGAGGCGCAGACGGCGCTCACCAAAGCCGAGGCCGAAGCTGGCCTTCGTGCCTTCCAGTCGCCGAGCCTCACCACCTTCCGTGAGGCCCTCAGCGGCCAGGCCGTGTTCTCCTTCCGCGAGCGCCCGAGCGGGCTCGAGCTCCTCCTCATCACCGAAGCCGGCGGTCGCGTGACCCAAGTGCCGGCGGATCGGCTCGGCCAGGTCCGAAGCTACTTCGCGGGAGTCCAGAGCGGGAAGGTGGATATCCGTATCGGCGACCGGGTCCGTCAGTGGCTCCTCGACGGATCGAACGACCTGCTGCTTGGCATCGGGCGCTACGTGCTCGTCGGGGACGGCGAGCTGGGGCTGATGCCGCTGACCGCGCTGCCCGAGCAGGAGGACGGCCTCCGTTTCCTGATCGCCGTACGATTCATCGGATTTGAACCTACGTTTGATGCCTTCCTCCCCGTACAGAAGGACGCCTTCGCCGAGTTCAAGACCGACATGTACGCGATCTGCGCGGACCAGCCCGAAGCCCAGGGCATCCTCGCCACCTTCCCCAACGCCAGAGTGGTGGTCGGCGAGACCGCGAGCGTGGAGTCCTGGCGTGCGGAAGCGGGCACCGCGAGGTTCATCCACATCGGCAACCTGCCGAGCTCACCCGACGGAGCAGGCTTCAAGCTCGCGAATGGCACGAGTCTCACCCTCGCGGAGATCGCGGCGACGCGGATCCACGCCGAGGTCGTGTTCGTAGGCGCGCCCAGCCCCGACGTCGCCTACAGCCGGATCGCGGCGCTCCAGCACGCCGGGGCGGTCAACCTCGTCGGCTCCGCGTGGACCAATACGCGGGAGGTCCAAGAGGCGTTCCTCGCGTCATTCTGGGACACCGTCAGCGGTCGGGTGGCGACCTCCCGGGCGATCTCGGAGGCGCGGGCTCACGCGGTCGGGGTCAAGGACGTCTCGACCACCCCCCCACCGGGCTGGGCCAGCTTCTTCATGATGGGGGGGCGTTGAGCCGAAGACCAACCGGCACTGACCGGCTGGGCTCAGCCGCCGATGCCGGTCATCACGCCTTCAAAAAACCGGCCACCCTCCACCTGCACCTCATGGCCCGCGGGTTTTGCGCGGACGATCTGCCGGATCAGCGCCGAGAGCTCCTCGTCTGAGGCCCCGGCGCGGATCACGTCGCGCAGGTTGGGATGGGGCTCATGGGCAAGGCAGGTGCGCAGGTTCCCGTCCGCGAGCAGGCGGAGCCGATTGCACGAGGCGCAAAAGTGCTCGGTCAGCGGCGCGATGAAGCCCACCTTCAGTGGTCCCGCCCTCCAATAGCGGGCCGGCCCGTCGCCCGGACCGTCCGGATCGAGCATTGGACTCAACGGCAGCTCGGACGCGAGGACCTCTCGCTGCTGGGCAGCGCTCACGTTCTCGTGCCACCGCCCGTCGAAGGGCATGTACTCGATGAACCGGAGGACGGTGGTCTCTGCGTAAGGAAGGAAATACCGGGCCATCGCGAGGATTTCGTCGTCGTTCTGCCCCTTCATGACCACCATGTTGATCTTGATGGGGCAGAGGCCTACCGCGCGCGCTTCGGTGATCGCCTCGATCACCGGTCCAAGGCGACCTCCGCGCGTGATCCGCGCAAATCGTTCCGGATCCAGCGAGTCCAGGGAGATGTTGACCCGCCGGAGCCCGGCGTCCCGGAGCTGCCGCGCCAGCGGGGCGAGCAGATGCGCGTTGGTGGTCATGGACAAGTCTTCGATTCCCGGCACCGCCGAGATCGCCGCAACGAGCTCCAGGAGATCCCGACGCACCGTCGGCTCCCCGCCCGTCAGCCGAACGCGCCGGACCCCCATCGCCGCAAACACCCGGACCAGGCGGGCGATCTCCTCGTAGGTGAGCACGTCCTGCCGAGGCAACCAGGTGAGGCCCGCCTCGGGGAGGCAGTAGGTGCACCGATAGTTGCAGCGGTCGGTGACGCTCACGCGGATGTAGCTGTGCAGACGTCCGAAACGATCCAACAGCGCCGGGACGGCGGGGCGGGGCGCCGGGGCCATGGTCATTCCCGCGCGCCGCGCAGCGGCAGCGCCGCCGCGACCTTACGCGCGAGCTCCTCAAATGCCGGTTCGCCGTCCAGCACCGCGGGCCGGCCGACGTCACCTCCGACCCGGATGCCCTCCCGGAGCGGCACCTGCCCGAGCAGCGGCACGTCATAGTCCGCCGCGAGTTTGGGCCCGCCGTCCCGGCCGAAAGGATACACCCGGCCGCCGCCAGGAACGTCCATCCAGCTCATGTTCTCGATGATGCCCAACACCGGCACGTCGAGCTTGCGGAACATCTCGATCCCGCGCACCGCGTCAAGCACGGCGACGGGCTGGGGGGTGGTAACCACCACGCCGCCCGAGATGGGCACCGCCTGGATCATCGTAAGCTGGGTATCGCCGGTTCCCGGCGGGAGATCGACGACGAGATAGTCTGTCCCACGCCAGTCGACATCTTTGAAGAACTGGTTGACCACGCCCATGACCATCGGCCCGCGCCAGATGATGGGCTCACGTTCGTCCACCAGGAACCCCATCGACATACAGCGGACGCCGTGGGCGACCAGCGGGATGATCTTCTTGTCCGCGCTGGCCAGCGGTTTTCCGGTGACGTGCATCATCAGGGGCAAGGAGGGGCCGTAGATGTCGGCGTCCAGCAGGCCGGTGGCGTAGCCTGCGCGCGCGAGCGCGACCGCGAGGTTGGTGGCCACCGTGCTCTTCCCGACGCCGCCTTTGCCAGAGAACACCGCGATGATGTGCTGAACGCCGTCGGGCAGCGTCTTGGTGATCGGCCCGCCGTGCGGCGCCATTCCCGGCCCGCTCATGCCGCGCACCGGGTCCTTGGCGGGCGGCCGCGCGCCGTGCTGGTGGTCATGGCCGTGGTTGTGGCTCTGGGCCGCGGCAGGTGGCGGCGCGGACGTCGCGCTGGTCGGCGAGTCCCCGCGGAGCTCACAGGCGATCTTCGTGGTCCAACCTCGTTCGGCCAGGTTTCGTAAGAGGGCCTCGCGCATCCGGCCCCGGTCCTCGAGGGAGTGCCCTGGCTTGACGGCGATGACGAACTTTAACGTTTCGTCCTCGATGATAGCGTCCTGAATGAGTCCGGCGAGCCAGATCGAACGGCCGGTGAGCGGGTCCCGCACGCGTGAGGCGGCGGGTTCAAGGTACTGGTAAGGATCCATCGCGGGGCTTTAGCCGTCAGCGGCGGCGCCGCAAGTGTCGGGGTTGAGGCCCACGCGTTTCCCCGATACGAAAGCCCGGGCCGGTCGTCTGGGTCACCGCCCCGGCGGTCCCTGTGGCCGCTCGGCGGCGTTCAACGTTGCGACCAGCCGAGGACCAGGGTGCCCAGCGCTGAGGTCGGCGGCACACCAGGGGCGAGTCGTTTGCCGTCCCACAGCGCCACGCGCCGCTCCTCCTGGATGTAGACGCCTTGCCCATCGAGGGCAAACAATCGTCCGGATCCGGCGTAGCGCCCACCAGTCCGTGCCTCGGTGACCGGGCCGGGATCGAGGTCGGCCGAAGGGAGAATGCCCTCGTCTCCATCCCCACAAAGGCCGGTCTCACGCGGCCAACGGTGAAGCGCCACGATCTCGACCAGCGCCTCGGTCTCCCGCACCAGGAGCACCTTGGATTGGTTCCGGACCAGGTCGGGATAGCCGAACGCCGTGTAGCGTCGGCCCCCCGGCAACAGAACGGTCGCTCGCGCGTTGGCGGCCTCCAGCACGTCCATCACGGGGCGCATACGCTCGAGCGCGGCGGGGATTTCGCCCCAGTCTTTCGTGTCGAGCGTCGCCGAGAGGCTCTTGAGGGCGGCGCGCCAGCCCGAGCCGATCTCGGCCTCATCGGGGGGGGTGACGAGCGCCGGGGCCACCGCCGAGACGCCCTCGGGCGGAGGGGGGGCTGCGTCCGCGGGAGCACTGTCTTTCTTGGTGTCGGCGGCGGCGTTGCGATCGGGAGCCGCGGCGAGCCCCGTCGCGGGGGCCGGGCGGGCGGTCGTTATGGGCAGCGGCCCCTCCTTTTGGACCTCCACGACGAAGTGGCCGAGCTCGGGGAGGATGAGCCTCATCATCGCGAGATCGCAGGCCCGCGGCGAGCCGGGCAGGCTGAAAACCGGGCGGCCGCGCGAGACGCCGGCGACCGCGGTGGAGAACATCGCCTTGGCGCCCACCTGCTCATACGAGAGCATACGAACAAGCGCGCCGAAACCGGGGAGCTCCCGGTCGAGGCGGCCGCGGACGACGGAAGAGGTGCAATCCCGCGCGGAGATGCCGGTACCTCCGGTGAGCAGGATCGCCTCGACGGCCGCGTCGGCGAGGTGTTGATCCAGGAGCTTGCCGATCGCCTCGGGGTCGTCGGCAACCAGGTTGCGCGCGACCACCGTGTGACCGTGAGAGGTCAGGAGCTCCGAAATAAGGAGTCCGGAGGCGTCATCGGGCGTGGCGCCCTTCGAAGCGCGAGAGGTGGAGACGGTGATGACCACCGCTGCGACAGGACGTTGGGAGTCATGAGCGTGCATACGCAGGGCTAATCCGGCAGAAGGGCTCGTGGCGCGTTTCCGAAGACCCGAGCCTATTCTGTGAGCGCCGAGGCGCCATGTCATCGGCGCCTCGGCGCCGATGGAAGGGGAGGCCCGAAGGGCCGGAGGACCGGAACCTTCCCCCTTGGACGAGGCTCATGGCGCAACGCGGCGCAACGCGATCGCGGCGTCGCGGAAGGAGGGCACGCCTTCCGCAATGAGCCACCAGGAGCCAGCCGGTTGTGAAGGCGATCGGAGGCCGGAGGTCAGCGCCCGTGACCCCAAAGCGCCGTACCGGCTCCTCTTCCGCGAGGCGGCCTACCTGGCCTCGGCCGGGAGCCCGGGGCGGGATAACCGCCGGTCGTGCCACTCCCCATCACGACCTTCTACGCCTCGCTGCTCGCCCTGCTCTACATTGGGCTCTCCAACGCGGTCGCGCTGACCCGAATCCGACTCAGGGTCGGCATCGGGGACGGCGAGAACCGCTTGTTGGCCCGGCTCATCCGCGTGCACGGCAACTTCGCGGAGTACGTGCCCTTCGGGGTGATCCTGCTGTTGCTGCTGGAGAGCAACGGCTATTCATCCCACGCGCTCCACGGCTACGGCGTAGCCCTGGTCGCCGCACGTATCAGCCACGCGGTCGGCCTCGGTCGGCGCGCCGGGGCATCCGTCCCACGTTTTCTGGGTATTACGGCTACCTTTGTCCTCATCGGCGTCGCCGCCTGCCTCCTCCTCCTCGGAATCAAACTGTGACCCGCCCCAACTCCGTCCTGTTCTTCGGCTTTGGCAAGATGGGGCAGGCGCTCGCGGCCGGTCTGCTTCGAGGCGGGCAACCCCCAACGAGCCTGCATATCTTGACCCGCGCGTCGAACCGAGCCGCGATCGCGGCGATGGGCCTGGCTCCGGTCGAGGAGCCACCCGCCCACGCCGACCTCATCATCAGCGCCGTCAAACCTGGTGTATTTCACGGTGTCTGGGCAGAACGGTTCGGTGGACGTCCGCTCGAGAACCGCCCGCTCCTGCTCTCGGCGATGGCGCGGGTCAGCCTGTCCGAGCTCACCGCGACCGGCGCCGCGCCAGCCCGTGTGATGACGACGCTCGCGTGCGCGTTCGGCCAGGGCGTAGGCGTCTGGGACACCAGCGAAGAGCGGCCCTGGCTCGCCTCTGTCCTCGCGGCCTGGGGCGCGCACCGCCGCGCGGCATCAGAGCGAGATTTCGCGGATGCGACGGTACTTTCTTCGCTGTATGGGCTCACTCCCGAGCTGGTCTACGCCCTGGAGACCGCGCTCAACCACAACGGCGCTTCGAGATCGATGCAAGAGCTCGTGGTTCCAGTGCTTCTGGCGGCCCTCGCCGACCTCGAGCGCCGGCGCGCACACGAGCCCGGGCTACACCCGCTGTCGATCACCGACGCCGTGTCGAGCCCGGGCGGCACGACAGCCGCTATGCGGCAAACTTTATATGAAGCGGGGTTCTACGCCACGCTCGCGCGCGCCGTGGAGGCGGCATCCGCACGGGCGCGCTGAGCGCTCGGCCGGGCTCGATTGGCGCGTCGCTCGAGCCTCAGCGGTTGTTGAACTGTGCCCAGCCGCGCCGATAGAGCTGCGCCAGGACTGGACGATCCCCCTCGTTGATCGCTGGCTCTTCCGGCCGTGCCATGTCGAGCGGGAACACGAACATCGCGGCGAGCGACCCGGGATTGAGGAAACGGAGCGGCACGGTGGGCTGACCCGCGGCGGGATCGAGGTCGACGCGCGTCGCCAGGATGAAGCCCCACTCACCGAAGCTCGGCACGTTGAGGTGGTAGGGAAAGGTGCGGACGCCAGGCGTGAGCGCCGCCCGGATCGTAGCCTCGATGCTCCAGAAGGCCTCACGCGCGTAGAACGGTGACGTGGCCTGGGTCACGAGCACCCCGTGGGGGCGGAGTCGGCGGAAGACAAGCCGATAGAAGGCGGTGCTGTAGAGCCGCGCGAGGATGGGGCTGTGCGGATCGGGGAGGTCCACCAGGATCACATCGTAAGAGGCAGGTTGAGCCGCCGCGAAATTCATCGCGTCCTCGTTGTGGATGGTCACCTTCGGGTCGGAGAGGGCACCGTCGTTGAGCGCCACCAGCTCCGCTCGCTCGCGGCCCAGCCGGGTCATCTCGGGATCGAGATCCACCAACGTCACCGTCTTGACACTTGGATACTTCAACACCTCCCGCACTGCCATACCGTCGCCCCCGCCCAGCACCAACACATCGGCGGCCAGGGTCGCCTCCATCGCGGGGATCACCAGCGCCTCGTGGTACCGGGCCTCGTCGGGAGAGGCCAATTGCAGGTGCCCATCCAGGTAGAGCCGTACGTCGCCCCGCCATCGGGTCAGGACAATCCGTTGATAGGGCGTGCTCTTCGCGAAGACGATGTTGTCCTGGTAGTGTAGGTCCTCCAGGTAGGACACCAGCTCTTCGGCGCCGAACAAGCCGAGGACGAGGACGAGCGCGGAGCCCTGCACCGCCCGCCGAAGCCGCCGGGGGGTCGGGATCAGCCGCAGGCCGAGCGCGGCGACCGCGAGGTTCAGCATGCCGAAGACAAGGGTGGAGCGCGACATTCCGAGGTACGGAAGCGCTATAAGTGGCACCGCGACGCTGCCGGCCAGCGCTCCGACATAGTCGAGGGAGAGGGTGTTGGCGACGGCGGTGGACACGTCGGTGTCTTCCTGGAGGATACGTACGAGGAGCGGGATCTCGATGCCCACGGCGGCGCCGATGACCAGGATCAAGGGGTAGAACACCGCCTCGAAGGACTCTCCGAGGAAGGCGCTGGCTATGAACAGCACGATCCCCGACAGTCCGCCGACGAGGCCCACCGCCACTTCAGTGGCCACAAAGGTCTCGATCAGCCGGGTCTTGACCCACCGGGAGCACCAGGCCCCGATGCCCATCGCACACAAAAAGGTGCCGATCACCAGGGAGAAGCGCGTGATGGTGTCGCCGAGGAGGTAGCTCGAGATCGACGCCGCGAGCAGCTCGTAGGCGAGGCCGCAGGCAGCGACTACAAAAACCGAGGCCAGAAGTACCGAACGCCGGACGCGGGGGCTCACCGGGGGGACGTCCGGCTCGGCGTCCCTCGACGCGCTCAGTGGATCGCGGCGGCGATGATGTGACAGACTCCGAGGATGCCCGCGCCGATCACCACGGCCAGCGCCGTGTTGTGATCCTCCTCAATCTCCTTGCGTAAAGAAAACGGCAGGAGCCTCGACAATACAAACAGACTGCTCAGCATGATGAACAGACCCAGCGTTACATAAGCCAGCGTCCAGAGGAAGGTGGTGGTGTCCATTGGCTCTCCTATTTGCCGTCAGCGAGGCCGCCGCCGGGATGGGCGCGACTGTAGCTGGTGAAAAAGTGGGTGCTCCCGTCGCGTACCGAGACGCCTTCGGGGTGTTCGGGATCGTCAACGCCCCAAGCGAAGGCCGTGCCGGCGGTACTCAGGAGCGCGATCAAGAGAAGCAGCCAGATGACCGGGTGTGTGGCGATTCGCTCAATCATTCGTCAGCCTCACGCTTTTTCCAGAGGATCATGAGGATGACGGCCACAATGATGCTGGCGACGATACCGCCCCACGACCAGGTGGTAGGCAGCGCGTCAGCCCTGACCGTCACGGTGAGCGGCTCCTGGTTGCCGTCGGGCGCGGTCGCCTCGCCAGCACCGGAGCCGGCGTGAAGCACCAGCTTGTAGTTGCCCGGCTCGGGAACCAGGAGGTAGGCCGTCTCGCTCCGACTGCCCTCACTCCAGGACTCACCACCTTCAACCCCGTGATAATACTCAACATCCGTATTATCGACGTGGACCGTGAGATCCCCCTCACGGACGAGACCCCAGTCGACCATCACCCAGGTGTTGTCCAGTTGCCCCGCGGAGAAGGTGAGTCCGAGCACCGTTTCGGAGTGCGTCAACTCGAAAGCTTCGGTCCAAGCTTCAGTCTCAAGCGCCGCGGCGCTGAACGACTCCCGGTGAATGTCCCGCCCGGCGGAGATCGCGTAGACGTGGAGCACGCAGCACCAGACCAAACACAACACCGCGCCGGCGATGAGCGCTCCAAGCGGTGCCCGGTCCCCGCCCGTCCCGGCAGACGGGGACGCCGCCGCGACCGGCTTGTCGAACATCCGCGCGAGGGTGGCGCTGTCGAGGCGTTCCGCCAGCGCACACTCTCGCTCCCCCGCGCGGCGCTCCACGTCGAGCAGCTGGTTATTCTGACCGGAAAAGGTCACATATTCACTGCGGTCACCCACCGAAAGAAGCCAGGGTAGGGCGCCGTCGACATAAGAGAGGCGACTCGTGCCCCCCTCCAGCCGTGACCACGACCGGCCGTCCCCCGTGCTGAGGCGGCTGTTGTTGAAGGGATCCTTCTCGGGTTGGATGTGGGTGTCACGGAACAGCACCCACTCCCCGTCGTAACACTCGATCCAGAGCGGCGCCTGCCGCGGGCTATACAGATAGAAGGCTGCGGTATCCTCGCTGTCCTCCTCGGACCACAGCATCCGCGCGAGCACGCGGTACCGCTCGCCCTTCCATTTGACCTCCTCGTCCAGGCCCAACACAAGCTGGCGGGGCGCCCCCTGCTTCGCGCGTAACACCCGCGCCGCGGTGGCGTCGATACCCAGCACGCTCGTGCAGGAGCTACATACAAGCTGTACTGTGCGCTCATCGGCGACGGCTTGCGGCGCGGCGCACGAGGGGCACTGCACCGTGTTGGGCGTGTGGGGCGGCCGTCCCCGGAAGCCCGGATCACGCACCTTGATCGTGCTGTCATCGGCGTCGAGCGTGACCAACGCGGGCGCCAGCCAGTGGCCCACGTACGCGATCCGGCGTTGCCCCCAGCGCTCCACCCCCAGCGCCCGCCGACCG
>CANKTH010000158.1 GCA_947486185.1 Deltaproteobacteria bacterium | reverse complement strand
TCAGCCCCGGCTGTATCCGCCCCGGCCGTATCGGCCCCGGCCGTATCGGCGTTCCCGGCTGTATCCGCCCCGGCTGTATCCGCCCCGGCTGTATCGGCCCCGGCCGTATCGGCGTTCCCGGCTGTATCAGCCCCGGCTGTATCAGCCCCGGCTGTATCGACCCCGGCCGTATCGGCCCCGGCCGTATCGGCGTTCCCGGCTGTATCCGCCCCGGCTGTATCCTTGTCCTTGTCGCTTTGCCCGTCCTCGTCCTCGTCCTCGTCGCTATCGGATTCTGCATCCCCGTCGGAGTCGCTGTCCGCGTCCGTATCGCTGTCCGCGTCGGTGTCGCTGTCCGCGTCTGTATCGCTGTCCGCGTCGGTGTCGCTGTCCGCGTCGGTGTCGCTGTCCGCGTCTGAATCGGTGTCGCTGTCCGCGTCGGAGTCGCTGTCCGCGTCTGTATCGCTGTCCCCGTCGGAGTCGCCGTCCGCGTCTGTATCGCTGTCCGCGTCTGTATCGCTGTCGCCGTCCGCGTCTGTATCGCTGTCCACGTCGGTGTCGCTGTCCGCGTCTGTATCGGTGTCCGCATCTGTATCGGAGTCGCTGTCCACGTCGGAGTCGCCATCCGCGTCCGAGTCGCTGTCCGCGTCTGTATCGCTATCGCTGTCCGCGTCTGTATCGCTGTCGCCATCCGCGTCAGAGTCGCTGTCCGCGTCTGTATCACTGTCGCCATCCGCATCGGAGTCGCTGTCCGCGTCTGTGTCGCTGTCCGCGTCTGTGTCGCTGTCCGCGTCGGAGTCGCTGTCCGCGTCTGTATCGCTGTCGCCATCCGCGTCGGAGTCGCTGTCCGCATCCGCATCACCGTCCGCATCCGCGTCGCTGTCCGCCGTGTCGAGGGCCGTATCGCCAACGCCCCCGGTGTCGGGGAACCGAACAACCTTCAGCTCGCAGGCCCCCAGAAGCGCGAGTATTCCGAGCCACGAGACCGCCCAAAGGGCGCGGCGTTCGAGGAGATCCCCTGCTCGTGTCATGGGCGTAGGCCCTCCAGGCGTGCATCTACGCCGGCGCGCTCCGACTCTGGAACCCCGAGCTCGATGGCCTTTTCCAGCGCGCGTCGGGCGAGAGCCGGGTCCGTGGGCCCGACACAATCCGCGAGGGCGACCAGCTCAGGCGGCGACGCCTGACCGTCCTGGAACAGGCTCCCCCAAAGCGGTGCGGCCGCCGGGCACCCTTGGGTAGCACCCGCTGCGCGCGCCTGAAGGTGGAGGAGATCCTGGCGTCGAGCGGTGGGGTTTTCGCCCAGCGCAGTTGTGGCGACCTGGTAGGCCTCGTCCCAACGCCCGAGCGCACCGAGGCTCTCGGTCCGCGCGACCTGGAGCTCCTCGCGGACGGGAACGGTCGGCCCGGCACCGAGCCCGAGCTCGACAGCCCCGAGGACGTCCTCCGGCGGCGCGCCCAAGGCGGACAACGCCCGGGCGCGTCCGAGCAACGCGGCGGAGGTGGTGGGCGCGCACACCTGCTGCGAACCGGCTCCAAGCACAGCTGCCTCGCCCGCGTCGCAGATGACGCTGACCCGACCGTGGCTCACCCGCACCGTGGTCCCGAGGGCCCCGCGTTCCACGGAGAAGCCGGTGCCGAGGACATGGACCGTCGCCTCCCGGGTCCTCACGGAGAGCTGGACGCCCTGGTTCGGCTGGACCTCCGCACGTAGGGTTCCGGCCCGCCACTCAATCCGGGGCGTTGTGGTGGAGCCGCTGAGCGTGCCGTCGCCAAGAAAGGTCAGCGCCACCTGTTCCGTTGGGTTCACGGTCTGCCAGGTCGTCGCGCTCAGGGCGGCGTTCAACGGCGCGGGGGCAGGCTGAACGGTCCACAGCATGACCGCAGCCGCGAGCAGCGTGCCGAGGAGCAAGGGGCGACGGTGCGACGGCGCGACGTGGCTCCGCGTCCGGAGTCGGGCCAGGACGCGGGTCGCCGCCGCCGTGGAGGCCGTCGGGACCGCGGCGAGCCGGGAGCGCACACGGGCGGGCTCTGCAAACTGAGGGGTGAGCCGTGCTTCGACACGACCGACGGCGTTGCCGGTGGCGCGGGTGTCGTCGCCAAATTGTCTGAGGGGATGCTTCAAGGCGCCTCCCGCTGGGTCTCGAAGACAATCGGGGAGAGCTGGTGCCTTTCGGCCGCGAGCAGAAAGGAACGGCGGGCCCGATAAACGCGGCTCCGCACGGTGCCGATGGGCAGCCCCAGGAGCTCGGCGACCTCGCGCTCGGTGCGCTCCTCGACGTCCGCGAGCACCAGGATCTCCCGATGTTCAACGGACAGCTCCTCGAGCGCAGCCTGAACGCGCCTGGACGCTTCCGTGCGCTCGGCGTTGTCGTGGGGGTCCGCGTGCGGGTCGCTCCGATCAGGATGGAAGCCCGGGATCCAGGACTCGAACCACCGCCGCCGCCGGTGGCCGGCGAGTACCCGCCGCGTGATCCCGAACAGCCAGGAGCCGAACAGCTCGGGGTCCGCCAGCGTGTGCAACCGCGTGAGGACGACGACCATCACGTCGTGGGCGGCGTCCTCGGGATCGACCCGGGGGCCGCCCAGCCGCGTGCACCATTGCAGGACGTGGGGGAGCGCTCGCGTGGTGAGCGCTCGCAACGCGGCGGCGTTGCCGGCGCGTGCGGCGAGGACCTCGTTGGCATCGGGCGGGATCAGGGACATTCGCCCCTGTTGTGCAACGACCGGGCGTAAACTCTCCATCAGGTTCCAAATCGGGCAAGAAGGGTCAACCCCGCCCGGCCGGTCTGACCGCCGAGCGTCTCGCGGTCCCCGGCCACGTCCAGCTCGATGCGGCGCAGATCGAATGTGGTGGAGACCCAGGGCTCGATGATGACACCCGGCCGGACCTCCCAGCCGAGCGCTGTGCGAAGCCCCAACTGGGGGGTCGGCACCCGGTCCACCACCAGCGTCCCCTGAGTGAACCGGCGCACCGCCATGCCACCCATCGGGAGCACAGCCGGTCGAACCCGCCCTTTGCCCTCCCAGCCCAGCTCCGCCGTGACCCCGAACTCCGACACCGCACGCTCCTGGTTCAGGGCGTCCAGCGCCGTGGACGGTTGCCAGTCTACCGCCGCACCCAACCGGAGCCACCCGATGTGCCCCGAAGCGGCGACACGGAGCCCCACGGCAATCCCGATGTCGGCTCGATACCCGACCATTCCGGCGACGCCCACGCTCACGTTCGCGGAACCGGACAGTGGCACTCGAGTTTCGGAGGTTGGGACGAGAGCGACCGTCGCTTCGGGGTTCGGGTCGGTCGGCGGGTCGGGCAGGGGGGGCGGGGCGATGGAAACGGGTAGCGCGGTGGCGTCTGCGACCGCGGGTGGGGCGGTGGAATCGACGACTGGGACCGTCACAGCGGGTGCGGTGGGCGAGGGCGCGGTCGGCGCGGCCGCGGGTATCGGCACGGGCGCGGGGGGCGGTGTCCCCGCCGGCGACGCTGGACGGGGCTTGGGGGCGGCGACGACGGGCGGCGTGCGAACGGACGGGGGGGCCGGGCGAGGGGCGGCCGGGGTGACGGTGACGCGCATCGCAGGGGTTGGGGCGGGGCTCGTCATCCCCCAGCCCACTGCGGACACAGGCGTGAGGAGGCTGCGGGCGAGCCAGATCAGGTCCTCCCGCTCCTCTGGGCTTCGGGGGGGCACGACCGTCGCCTCATGGGTCACGCCGCTCGCGTCCACGACGTGAAGCCGCCATCCGCCAGCGTTCACGGTCACCAGGACGCGTGTGCCGCTGGTGTCTGTCGATAGGCGAAACCCGCCCAGCGTCGCGGCCTCGCTCCAGTCGCTCGCCCGCTCCCCGGGCGGGAGGGTCAGCACCGCCGTCGGCGTTGCCCCCGCCGACCTGATCAGGGCGGCGAGGAGGAGGAAGCAGGGGAGCAGGCGTGACACCACCGGCGGATCATAGCTGATGGTTCCCCGCATCCCACCCAGGAACTCCTCGCGATCACGGGACCGCGGGGGCAAGTTCGGCCACGCGATCCCCCGGTCCACCCGGATCCTCCGAGCCTCAGGCCTGCCCGCTGCGACGCCGCCGGCGGATCAGGATCATGCCGACCAAGCCGAGAGAAGCAGCCGCCAAGGACGTGTTGTCGGAGGCGGAGGCGCACCCACAGTCCCCGCTCTTGACCCCGAAGGTGTCGGAGTCTACCAGGCCGGGCGAGTCGTAGGTTCCAGTGTCCGTGTCGGCCACGCCCGTCTCGCCCGTCTCACCCGTCTCGCCGGTTCCGGAATCTGTGACCTCGAAGGACCAAGGCTCGGCCCACTCCCCCGCGAGCCCGGAATCGTCGATCGCGTTGGCCGACCAGAAGTAGGATCCGGCGGCCAGTTCGGCGGTGAGCTCCCAGCTCACGACCCCGTCGATGGCCAGCAGGTCGGCGCCGGTCGCCACCGGATCGCTCAAGTCCTCGTTCATGGAGACCACGATCTGATAGGTCACGGTGTCGCCCTCGGGGTCGGACACCTCGAGGCAGGTGAAGGTGGGGGCCGGGTCCTCCGACTCGTCCCACGGGCTGACCAGCACAGGTACAGCCGGGGCGTCGTTCGGACCGCGGACGAACACCTCGATGGTAGACCACTCTCCGCTGATCCCGTCACCGTCCGTGCCGCGAACGCGCAGCCAGTTCACTGTGTTCTCGACCAGGGAAGCGCCCTCCGCTGCGAGGTCCAGCGCGTTGACGTCGACCGTCCACTCGCTAGGCGCGGTGAACGCGGCATCGACGTCGTCCTGCACGGTGTAGGTGACCGCGGTGCCCTCGGGGTCCGTCGACACCGACCAGGAGAGGGAGGGGCTCACGTCCTCGAGCACGTCGCCGTCCACCGGGTCGAGCCACGTGACCGTGCTGGGGGCGAGGTTCGTGGTGTCCACCATGAAGTACCCGGGGTCCGACCAGCCGCCTTGAACCCCGGCATCCGTGACGGCGCGCACCTCCCAGGCGTAGACTGTACCGTCGGTGAGCGAGGCGGTCGTGGTCCAGTTCGCGTAGGCGTCGGCAGCGTCGTCGGTCACCCCGGTTGTCTCGTCAACCACGACGGCCATGGTCTCGTCCATCACACGGACGTCGTAGGTGACGGGCCCGCCGGCGGGGTCTGTGGCGATGGTCCAGACGTAGTCAGGCGAAAGGGTGGTCACGACCACGTCGTCGATGGGGCTGACAGGCACGGGGATGGTCGGCGCGTCTTCGTCGGTGGTGACGTAGAAGCTGGCGAGGTCGGACCAGGGGCCGTCGACGAGGCCGTCATCGGCGCGGGCGCGCCAGTAGGCCATCGCCTCCTCGGGCAGGTCGAGGTTGACGGTCCAGGCGGTCTGGTCGGGGCTCTCGGCTACGCCGGAGCCGGCTGCGCCGAGGATGGTCGCGGCTTCGTCGAGGTAGACCTCGTAGTCGTAGGTGAGCGCCAGACCGCGGGGGCTCGATGCGTTGTCCACCACCAGATCGGGCGTGAGGATGCTGACGATCGCGCTGTCGATCGGGGCGTAGGGCGTCGGGGCGTCCGGGCCGTCGTAGGTGTTCAGATCCGTCCCGGCCAGGTACTCGTCGATGTTCGAGACGCCGTCTGCATCGGCATCGGCATCGGCATCCGTCGTGTCGGAGGGGTCGAGGCCGTTGAGCAGCTCCCAACCGTCGGCGAGCCCGTCGCCATCGCTGTCGAGGGCGATCACCTCGATCACGAACTCCTGGAGCGCGAACCCGCCATCGCCGTCCTCGACCATGAGGTTGACGTCTACGAGCGAGAGCGAGTCGGTGTAGGTCGGGGTCCAGGAGAGCACGCCCGTGGCGGCATCCACGACCATGCCATCCGGGCCGCTGACCGACCAGGTGAACAGATCTGCCAGTCCGGGGTCGCTCGCGGTGGCGGCGTACTCGTAGAGCGTGCCCTCAGTCGCGGTCAGGATCGCGTCGCTGGTGATCGTCGGGTCGAGGTTCTCGATGGTGACACCGCCGGTCTCGCTGTCGCTGGCGCCGTCATCGTCGGTCACCGTCATGGTGACGATGTAGCTGCCTTCGTCCTCCCAGATGTGGGTGGCGGGGTTGCCCTCGCCGGTCGTACCGTCGCCGAAGTCCCAGGTGTAGGTGAGCGTGTCGCCGGCCCCAACGTCGGCGCCGACACCGGAGACCTCGAGCTCATCGCCCTCGTTGCCGTCGAGGGTGGTGACCAAGGACGCCACGGGGGCGGCGTTGGTCACTTCGACGGTGGTGGTCGCGGTGCTGAGCAACCCGCCGTCGTCGGTAGCGGTCAACGTGACGGTGAACGTGCCGTCGTCGGTGTAGATGTGGGTGGTCTCGGCCCCGGTGCCGGTGGCGCCGTCGCCGTACTCCCAGGTGTAGGTGATGGTGTCGGTCGCCACGTCGGTCGCCATGCCGGCGAACGCACCGGTGTCGCCTTCGATGAGCGGGGTCGTCGCGGTGATCGAGGTGATGACGGGGGCGACGTTGGAGATCACCATCTCCTGGGTCGTCGTGGTGCTGCCCCCATCGTCGTCGGTGACGGTCAGCGTCACGGTGTAGGCGCCGTCTTCTGCCCAGGTGTGGCTGGCGGTCGCGCCGGTGGAGGTGGTACCGTCGCCCCAATTCCAGGTGTACGTGAGCGTGTCGGTCGTGCCGGCGTCGGTGGCCACGCCGACGAAGTCCACGGCGATGTCCTCGGCGCCGGTCGTGGGCCAACTGCCGGACCCGATGACGGGGTCTGCGTTGCTGACAGTCAGCGTGGTGGTGGAGACATCGGTCGCGCCGCTGTCGTCCGTCACAGTCAGGGTGACGGTGTAGCTGCCGTTGTCCGCGTAGGCGTGGGTGCTGCTGTCCCCGGTGCCGGTGGTGCCGTCTCCGTAGTCCCACGTGTAGGTCAGGGTGTCGCCGGCCACGTCTGTCGCCGTGCCGGTGAAGGTGGCGGTCTCGCCCTCGGCGAGCGGGCTCGTGGCCGAGATCGAGCCGATCACCGGGGCCACATTGGCGATGACCATCGTCTGGCTGGTGCTGACGGTGCCCCCGTCGTCGTCGGTCACGGTGAGGGTGACGGTGTAGCTGCCTTCCGTCGCCCAGGTGTGACTTGCGCTCGCCCCGGTGGAGGTCTCGCCGTCGCCCCAACTCCAGGCGTAGGTCAGGGTGTCGAAGCTGCCGGGGTCTGTCGCGACCCCGACGAACGAGACGCTGACGCCCTCGCTTCCGGTGGTCGGCCAGGTGCCCGAGCCGATCACCGGGTTGGCGTTGGTCACGGTGACCGTGCTGGTCTGCGAGTCGTTGGCGCCGCTGGGGTCCGTCGCTGTGGCAGTGACCGTGTAGGTGCCGTCTTCCGCGTAGGCGTGGGTGGTGCTCGATCCGGAGCCGGTGCTGCCGTCGCCGTAGTCCCAACTGTAGGTGATGGTATCGGCGTCTGTGGCGGAGACGGTGAACGTGCCGGAGCTGCCTTCGACCAGCGGCGTCGTGGCGGACATCGAGGAGATCACAGGTGCGCCCTCGGCGATCACCATGAGCTGGCTCGAGGTGGTGACCCCGCCGTCGTCGTCCGTCACGGTGAGCGTGATGGTGTAGGTGCCGTTGTCGGCCCAGGTGTGAGAGGCGGACGAGCTCGTCGAGGTCGTGCCATCGCCCCAGCTCCAGAGGTAGGTCAGGGTGTCGGCCGTGCCTGCGTCTGTCGCCGAGGCGACGAACGACACGCTCACGTCCGCGGTGCCACCGGTCGGCCAGGTCCCGCTGCCGATCACCGGGTTGGCGTTGGTGATGACACTCGTGCCGCTCGATGTGACCGAGCCGGTGTCGTCGGTGACCGTGACGGTGACAGCGTAGCTTGCGTTGTCCGCATAGGTGTGTGTCGTGGTGCTGGTGCTGGATGTGCTGGACGTGCCGTCGCCGAAGTTCCAGGAGTAGCTCAACGTGTCCGCGGTTCCGGCGTCTGTCGCGGTCACCGAGTAGGAGATGGTGTCGCCCTCGACGCCGCTCCCGAAGCTGGCCGAAGAGATGGTCGGCAGCGCGTTCGTCACGGTCACGGTGCCGGACGACGTGGCGGTGCCACCGTCGCCGTCGGTGACCGTCAGGGTCCAACTGTAGGTGCCGTCGTCGGCGTACTGGTGGGTGGTGCTCGACCCGGTGCCGCTCGTGCCGTCGCCGAAGCTCCAGGTGTAGGTGAGCACATCGGCGGTGCCGGGGTCGGTCGCGGTAGCGGTGAAGGTGGAGGAGGTCGACTCGGTCGAGCTGGTCGCAGAAGACGCGGTGATCGTCGGCGCGACATTGGTGATCTCGAAGAGCAGCCCGTAGCCGAGATAGTTCCACATGTCGGCGCTGGTGCCGCCGTCTTCGTCCTTGGCGTAGACCGCGGGATCGTACGAGCCGCTGTCCGCGAACGCATGAGACGTCGTGCTGCCGCTGTTGGACGTGCCGACCGTGCCGTCGCCCCAATCGTAGTGGATGGTCACGGTGTCGGCCGCCACGTCTGTCGCGCTGCCGGTCTGGGTGATGGTTGTGCCTTCGTAGGCGTAGATCGTGTAGTAGGTGAGCGAGCCGACGGTGCTCGTCACGCTGGAGTAGTAGCCAGACGTGACGCCGACTGCCGTGGGTGTGGGCGCTGCGTTGGAGACGGTCACCGCCGCCGTGTCCGTCGCGGTCACGCCCGTGCTGTTGGTGATCCGGACGGTCGCTGTGTAGGTCCCGTTGTCGGCGTAGGTGCAGGTCCCCGACGCGCTCGTCCCACTCGTGTCATACACACCGTCCGTCGTGCAGTCATACGCGTAGTCGGTGATGCTGCCGAACACGCCAACCGAGTTGGCGCCGGAGATCGTGGTGGCGACGCCCTCGGTGGCTGTGTAGGGTCCGTTGGCTTCGGCGATGGGGGCGCGTGTCGTGCTGAAGGCGACGGCAAGCGAATTTTCGAGGTAGGAGTCGGAGTTGGAAGAGAGCTGGGTGTAGTAGCCGGAGGTCGATCCGCCGTCGATGCCGACCGTGGCGGTCCCACCATCGTCCCAGTCGTCGTCGGCGTTCACGTCCTGGTACTGAAACACGATCAGGTTCGAGGTCTCGTAGAGTTGGATGGCGAAGGTGATCTCCCCATCGTAGTCGTCGTGCTCCGCGTCGATGAACGCGACTGTGAAGATCCGGTTGGGGCTCGCGCCTGAGGTGTAGCTGTACACGTCGGCGTCGCTGTCGCTCATGTCCAGGTCGTCCCAGAACGGCGCGAGCATCACCTGGGAGTTGGAGCTCAGAGCGGTGTTCGACGATGTACACGTGCTGGTCGGGCTCATGTAGCCGTTCGCGCAGACGTACAACGACGTGTAGGACGTGCCGTACAGGCTGAACGTGAACGGGAGCGTCACCGACTCCGAGGAGTCGTTGGTGCCCCCCGCGGTCGTCAGCGCCGTCCCGCTGGCGACCACGGTGTCGAACAGCGAGCTGGAGTACGCGATCCCGCCGGTGGCATCGCTGTCGGCGTAGTAGTAGCCGTACGAGTCGGGTCCCCCGGAGGCCGCCAGCGCCGGGAGGAGCAGGCCGAGCGACAAAAGGAGGAGGGAAGACGTACGACGGTGCATGAGCGGACTCCGCGGAGGGGTGACGCCCATGCTGTGCGGGTTGGGGGGCCGGACTATCCGTCGTGGGTGGGATTTCTTGGAAATCTACAGACGATGCCGGATCGCCGGACGCAGTGTCACGGGCCGCCGTTTCGCTCATGGAATTTTCGGAGGCCCTCCGTTTCGCTCATGGAATTTTCGGAGGCCCTCCGTTTCGCTCATGGAATTCACCAAGGTTGACCATCCGGAGCCTCGACTCGATCTCCCCCCAATCCCCCTCGGTCCAGTCCGGAAGCCGCAAGATCCTCGCAGACCGGGTCAACAACAGCGCTCCTCGCCGCACGCGCCCCTGGCCGTGCCGCTCCAACACATGCGAGGCTGCCAGGCTGTACGCCAACAGTTGCAATCGGTACTTGCCGATCAACCGAGCGTCGGCTTCGGGATCGTCCGGGTCGTCGCGTACGGTCTTGTGATCCACGACGATCCAGGCGTCATCGAGCGGATCTCTCCCCAGCAGGTCGATCGTACCGCGCAGCAGGACCTCCTGGCCGTCTTCGGTCGTGAGGCGGTATTGCACGGGCAGCTCGCGGTACTGTTTACGGCCCAGCAGCGCCCGAACCTCCTCGTTGGATCGCAGCGCCCGGAGCTGCCGCCGAATCCCCACCCAGCGGCTCGCGACCAGGCCTGGCTCGATTCCCTGCTCCCGCGCGGCCAGACGCCACCTCCGCTCCGCTCGGACCTCGTCATCGAGCAGATCGTCTTCGATGAGCGCGTGAACCACCTCGCCGACCAAGCCCGCCAGGGCCAGACGGTCGCTTTCTTCCTGGGGGTCTTGGGGTTCCCCCGTCCCCCGTAGCCCGTAGCCCGCAGCCTCCTGCCCAGCCTCCAACTGGCTCGGGCTCAGCACGATCCGGCGTTGCAGGGGGATCGGGGGCACGTCGATCGGGTCCAACGGGGGCAGGCTTTGCGCCCGGTCGCCGTCGAAAGTCACGGGCGCGATGGTCGGCAGCGACAGCCAAGGCGGCGGCGACATCTCGTTCTGTTGACGCCACGGCCACAAGTGCGTGAGCCAGGAGCCCTTCGGCGGGGTGCGGGGCTTTCCGCCGGCGGTGAGCGGGTCGAAGGAGCAGGTGAGGAGCAGGTGATCGGCGGCGCGGGTGCAGGCCACGTAGAGCAGACGGCGACTCTCGGCGTCCTCGAGCAGCGCAGCGTGCTCCCGCAGCTCGCTGAGGCGGCGTGGGGCGAGACGTTCTCCGGAGTAGGGGTGTACGACCTCGAAGGCGAGGTCCCAGCCCCCAGTCGGGGTCCGTAAGCGCACCCCGCTCTGGCCCCGAGGGATCGTCTGGAGGAACGGCACGATGACGACCGGCCACTCCAGGCCCTTGCTCGCGTGGACCGTGAGGATGCTGACGCGCGCCGAGCTGGCGGCGACCGTCGCCTCTGCGTCCCGGGCGCCGTGTGCGCGCTCATGTACCCAG
>CANKTH010000157.1 GCA_947486185.1 Deltaproteobacteria bacterium | reverse complement strand
CCGCGGTCGTCGAGGCTGCGGATGATCACCTCGGCGGCGACGCGCTCGCCGTCGGTGCAGCTCGTCATCTGGAGCTGCCACTCCAGGTGCTGCGCCAGGTTGGAGGCCGACACCAGGTTGGTCTCGATCGGCGGCAGCTCCTCGGTGCCGGCCGAGCCGCGCTGCTCGTAGCTCCGGTCTCCGTGGCCCTCGAGCACCGTGGCCCAATCGAACTCGTTGTCGGAGGAATTGGTACGCTCAGCTTCGTCTTTTTGCTCGCTCTGCGCCTGGGTGGCCATCGCCTGCTCACCCTGGTCGTTCTCCACCGTGACCGAGCCAGGAACCTCTTCCAACGTGGGGTTTTCCAGGATTTCCTGCTGGATCTGGTCCGCGAGCTCAAGGTGCGAAAGCTGGAGCAGCTTGATAGCTTGCTGTATCTGCGGCGTCATCACCAGCGACTGCTGCAGCTTCAGGTTTTGCCGGATCTCCAGTCCCATCACACTCCCGGGGTGGCGTTCCCCTCGTAAAGTCAGTTTTTTCGGTCCGGCGCGAGCAAGGGTGACACGGGCGACAGGGAGGCCGTGCAAGACAGCGTCTCCTGGCTTTTCAGCCAGAAACGTAGCTCTTGTTGCCTCAGGAAGGATCGTATCGGTCTTGGGGGGCGATGGCAACAGCAGGAAGCAGGAAGTCGCGTCCCAGGTATCGGTCGCGGGCGCGCGGGTCTGCCGCCACCTCCGCGGGCGAGCCGACCACCTGGACCACGCCGGCATCGAGCAGGGTGACCCGGTCGCAGAGCGCGAGCGTTTCGCGGGCGGCGTGGTCGGTGATCAGCACGCCGACGCCCGTCTCGGCCAACGCACGTACAAGCTGGCCAAATGCCTGAACGGCCACCGGGTCGACCCCTGCGAAGGGCTCGTCGAGCAGGAGCACCCGAGGCTTGAGCGCCAGCAGCCGGGCGATCGCCACCCTCCTACGCTCACCGCCCGAAAGGCCGGAAATTCGCCGCGGACCGAAGCCGTCCAGCCCCACCAGCGTGAGGCAGCCGCCGACGTCTACGCCAAGCCGGGCGGCGATCCCGACGTTCGCCGCGACATCCAGATCGACAAAAAGGCAGTCATCCTGGGGAAGATACCCGAGACCGGCCTGAGCGCGGCGGTGTAGGGGTAGCTGACCGAGCGCTACGCCGTCGAGCCAGACCTCGCCTGCGTCCGGCATCTCGACGCCGGCTAGCATCCGAAAAACCGTAGTTTTTCCTGCCCCGTTGGGGCCGAGCAGCCCGTGTACCTCGCCAGGCCGTACGTCCACGTCCACTCCGGCGACGCCGACGACATTGCGCCAACGTTTACAGAGTCCACGGGCGCTGAGGCCTTCGGCCCTCAGGGCGCCCCTCCTGCGGGCAAGCCGCCGTCGTCGACCGTCAAACGGCACGGATCACCCTCGCAGACGGCGCGCCCGCCATCCAGCTCGACACGGATCCGATCGCCGCTCAAGCTGCGTCCGGCCTCGGAGATCCGCGGCGAACCAGTCAAGACGAGCGTCCCGCTCGTGACGTCGAGCTCCGCGCGCTCGGCGGTGGCCTCCCTTCCCCCTGTCGAGAGCCGCAGCTTGCCGCTCGCCGACGCGCTCTTGATCGTTCCGGCACTCCCGAGCACGACCTCCAGGCGTTCACAACGGAGCGTCACTTCGCCGCGCACCGCGACCACGTCCTGGGTAAAAAGTGCGGTTCCCGCTTTGAGATCCCAGTCCGAGCGCCGCGAGCGGACGTCCAGTCCGGCCGTCACGGTCACCACGTCGGCGACCACCCGCTCGCCCCGCAACTCGGCCCGCGTCGCCGTGGCGCTCTCTCCGCCGGCGGTCACGAGGCTCACCCCCTCCGCGACCACGACGTCCGGCAGTGGAGGAGGATCCTCAGCCGCGCACGCCAGGAAGGCGGCGACGAGCGGGAGGATCGGCGCGGAGACGCTCACGCGGCGGGCTCGCGGCGGGTCGAGCTGCTCAGCGCCGCGGAGATGAACGCGCTGAACAGGGGATGCGGCTCCAGAGGGCGGCTCTTGAACTCAGGATGGAACTGGCAGGCGACAAAGTAGGGGTGGTCGCGGAGCTCGACCATCTCCACGAGCCGGCCGTCGGGTGAGGTCCCCGAGATTCGCATACCGTGATCCTTCAGCTGCTGATGGTAGTCCGGGTTGATCTCATAACGATGGCGGTGGCGCTCAGAGATACGTTCAACACCGTAGATTGCCCGTGCGCGGCTACCCTCGGCGAGCGTACAGGGCCAGGCCCCGAGCCGCATCGTCCCGCCCTTCTCGGTCACATCCCGCTGGTCGACCATGAGATCCACCACCGGATGAGCGCTACGGCAGAACTCGGTCGAGTTCGCGTCGGCCAGGCCGGCGACGTTTCGAAGCAGCTCGATACACGCGACCTGCATGCCCAGGCAGATACCGAAAAAGGGTACGGATTGGGTGCGAGCGTAGGCCACCGCGACGATTTTGCCCTCGATCCCTCGGTTTCCGAAGCCGCCTGGAATGAGGATACCGTCCATCCCGGCGAGCCGCGCCGCCACGTTTTCGGAGGTGAGCTCCTCGGAGTCGACAAAAACGAGCTCTACCTTTGCTTCGTTGGCGTTGGCGCCATGGGCGAGCGCCTCGTTGAGGCTCTTATAGGTGTCGGTGAGGTGGACGTATTTCCCGACGATCCCGATGCGGGCGCGCCGGCGGGGACGCTCCGCGCGCTCCATGTAGGCCTGCCAGCGCTCGAGTCGGGGTTGGGCCGCCCAGATGCCCAGCTGGCGCAGGATACGGTCGTCGAGGCCCTGATCGTGAAACACCAGGGGCAACCTATAGATGTTGTCAACATCCGGGGCCGCGATCACGTCGTCAATGCCGACGTTGCAGAACCCGGCGATCTTCTGGCGGATGTCCCGATCGAGATCGCCCTCACAGCGGCACAGCAACATGTCGGGTTGAATGCCGATTGAGAGGAGATCCTTGACGGAGTGTTGCGTCGGTTTGGTCTTGAGCTCTCCGGCCGCGCGGATGTACGGCACCAGGGTGACGTGTACGTAAAGCACGTTGCCAACACCGATATCGGACTTGAGCTGCCGGATCGCCTCGAGAAAGGGTAGGGACTCGATGTCGCCGACGGTGCCTCCCACCTCGATGATCGCGACATCGACGTCTTCAGTGCCGGACAGGACCAGGCGTTTGATCTCGTCGGTGATGTGGGGAATGACCTGAACGGTGCGCCCGAGGTACTCCCCGCGCCGCTCGCGTTCGATCACCGCCTGGTACACCCGTCCGGTAGTGAAGTTATTACGTTTTCCAGTTGGGCGGCCGACAAAACGCTCGTAATGGCCCAGGTCGAGATCGGTCTCGGCGCCGTCCTCGGTGACAAAGACCTCGCCGTGCTGGTAGGGGCTCATCGTCCCGGGATCGACGTTGATGTAAGGATCCATCTTGATGTTTCCGACGCGGAGCCCGCGCGCTTCCAAGAGCGCGCCGATCGCCGCCGCGGAGAGGCCCTTGCCGAGCGAGGAAAGTACGCCGCCGGTGACAAAGATAAACTTGGTTCTCAAGGCACACCTCGTAGTGAGTTGAACTGGGGCCAGGCGGCACGCGCGCGCGCCAGGTCTTCGGGGGTGTCGATGCCCGGCGCGGCGGCGCTCGTTGGCACCACCGTGATCGGATAGCCAGCGTGTAACCAGCGTAGTTGCTCAAGCGACTCTGCCAGCTCCCACTCGGAGGGCGGTAGCGCTACCAACGTCGGCAGGAGGGGCCGATAAAAGGCGTAGATGCCCAGATGTAGCCAGTACGGGCCGCCTTCGGGGATCGGGCGACGCGAGAAGCCGCGGGCAAGGCCGTCCTCGCGGGTCCACACCTTGACCCGGGCGGGGTTGCCGACGTCTTCGAGGAGCGGGGTCGCCGCGGTCACGATCGGCCGGTCGGGGCGGACGTGCTCGGCGAGCCGGGTGATGAGCTCGGGCTCCACGAAGGGCTCGTCTCCTTGGACGTTGACGACGACGTCCCCGTCGAGCTCGGGAGCGACGCCTGCTACACGTTCGGTGCCGTTCCGGGCAGGCCCGGTGAGGCGAACCTCACCACCTACCGCGAGGATCGCCTCGGCGATCGCCGTATCTTCGGTGACCACCAGCACTCGCGAGGCCGCTGACCGCCGCGCCTGCTCCCACACCCGTACGATCATCGGCGCGCCACCCAGATCCGCCAGCGCTTTTTGGGGGAGGCGCGTGCTGCCCAGCCGAGAGGGGATGACCACGGTCACCGTCACAGCGGATTCCCCCGGGAAAGACGCTTTCGCCGCGGGGTCGCGTCGTGCGTACTCTCCAAAAGCGGGACAGCCGCCCGGGGGCGGCTGTCCATACGCGGTAGGCGAGGCCTCCGCGAGCACCCCAGGGAAGGGGTGCGATCCATCGATCAACGCTTGGAGAACTGGAAACGTTTCCGCGCGCCGGGCCGCCCGTACTTCTTCCGCTCGACCTTACGACCGTCGCGGGTGAGGAAGCCGGCGCGCTTCAGATCGCCGCGCCACGCGGGATTGCTCGCGACCAACGCGCGAGCCAGCCCGTGACGAACCGCCTCGGCCTGCCCCGCCGTGCCGCCGCCTGCGGTGGTGGCGATGATGTCGAAACCATCGGCCTGCCCCAAGAGGCGCAGCGGCTGGCGCACGATCATCCGCAGGGTCTCGCGGGGAAAGAAGTTGTCGAGCTCGCGCCCGTTGATATGCACCCGACCGCTGCCGGGCCGGAGGAAGACACGGGCGGTGGCGGTCTTACGCCGGCCGGTGCCGTAGTACTGAACAAGCTGCTTGGTTGCCATGGACGACTCAGACGTGATCAGGGAAGGGCTTGGGGGACTGGGCGACGTGCGGATGCGCGGCGCCGGCATAGATCTTGAGCTTCGACATCATGTCGCGGCCGAGCTTGTTGCGCGGCGTCATACCCTTGACCGCGGCCTCGATGACCTGCTCGGGGCGGGTAGCGAGCACTTCACGGGCGGTGCGGCCGCGAAGGCCACCTTTGTAGCCGGAGTAGTTGTAGTACCGTTTCTGGTCGAGCTTACGGCCGGTAAGCACGATCTTCTCGGCGTTGAGCACCACGACGAAATCGCCGGTGTCAACGTGGGGTGTGTAGCAGGTCTTGTGCTTGCCCTGGAGCACCTGTGAGATGCGGCTGGCAAGGCGACCGAGGGTTTGACCGGCAGCGTCCACCACGAACCAGTCGCGCTGAACGGCAGCGGGCTGGGCAGAGGGGGTGGACCAGGTGTAGTGAAGCGACATGAAACACCGTTCCCCATGAGGGGTCATCAGAGCAGCGGGCGTTTATAGGGTGACGCAGTCGGCGTCAAGGAGCATCGTGGGTCGTCCCGACGATGCGCGACGGCTATCGGGTGCCGGCTACGGCTGGCCACCCTCCGGCTCTGCGGCGGAGCCCATCGCGACAGCCCAGCGGAGCGCGGCGAGCCCCTCCCGTTCGGGGGCGCTGAGGGCCCCCAGGGCATCGAGCCCCGCCGCGCGAGTGGGGAGCGCCAAGGCGGCGCGAACGGCCGTCCCCACGGGGTCTTCGCCCCGAGGCACGGGCTCGCGCGCGACGGGGCCCAGGACGCCGCACCAGGGTGTGTCGCGCGGGCCTCGGTCGCCACGGATGCGCAGGTGATCGGGGTCGAGCTTTGAGATCGACTCGGCGGCGCCGGGCACCCGGAGCCGCTGGGCGAGCCTGCGGAGCGGGAGGGAGGCGGGGTCGGCCTCGATGGTGGCGACGAGCCGGGCGACGGCCGCATCCGGTTGCCCTCGCGCGGACAGGACCTGGACGTGGACCGCGGCGGCGATCGAGCCGGGCAGGCCACTGAGCCAGTCGAGGTCGGCGGCCGCGGGTTCGAGCAGGGCTCGGGCGAGCCGGGCGTCGGGGCTCTCGTCGAGCTGGGGAAGGTCCCGGGGGTCGACCGGCGCTCCGGTGCACCGCGCGAGCCAGACCCGGTGGAGGGCCGCGGGCGCGCCCGCCAGGCCCGCGAGCGTGCCCCGCGCTGCTTCGGGATCCGTCGGCTCCACCTGGTAGCGTAAGGCAGCGAGGTGGATCGGGAGCTTCAAGCTCTCATAGGCCTCCGCGGCCTCAGCCGCCGCGCCCGCGCGGTCCCGCGCCTCGGCTTGGAGGCGCCGGAGCTCGGCCGCGTCGGCGCCCAGCTCTCCGCAGCGCGCGTCTTCGTCGGCTGCGAGCAGGTCCCCCCGTGCGAGCGCGTCGAGCGCGAGCAGGCGGCAGGCCAGCACGTCCGGACCGCGAAGCCTGACCACCGCGGCGGCGTCAAGCGTCCCCTCCCCGGCGCCGGAAGCGACCAGCACTCGCATCCGGGCGTCATCGTGCCCGGGCGCGTCCAGCAGCCGGAGCGCATCGGGTGTGCGGCCCTGGCTCGCGAGCCACTCGGCGGCAGCGCCGCGCCACGCCTCCGCCTCGGCGCCGGCCCTCGCCCAGGACAGGAGCGCCTCGGCGTCCGCGCTTGCGATACAGCCCGGCGAGCGCGCGTTGACCGTCACCAACGCGATCCACGCCGCGGGGTCGCCCTCCCTCACCTCACGGCGCGCGGCCCGGCAGGCCTCTGGCAGCCTCCCCGCAGCCATAGCTGCCCACGAGCTGCGAGCGGTCGGACCGCCCGGATCGAGCCGGGTCAGCAGCTCCGGACGCGGATCAGCGGGTCCTCGGCCTGCACAGGCGCTCACCAAAAGGGCTGCCCGAAGGCGAGAGTTCACTCCTCGGGCTCTTCGTACTTGCTCTCGGCGCCGATCTCGCGCGCAGCCGCCCAGATCCGACTCTGGCCCGTGCGGCCGTCAGCCCAGATCGCGGCAAAACCGTCTTCAACTCGCCGAATATAGGGGTCGGTCACGAAGGTGCTCCCCGGCGCGGTGGAGTTGATCCGGAAGTCGTCGCCCTGCCAGCTCTCGCCGCCGTCGTTGGAGTAGTTGTAGTAGAGGTCGTTGGTGCTATCGCCGGTGTCGTTGCGGAAATCGCGCCACGCGACCATCACCGAGCTCCCCACCACGTCGAGCACGGGCTCGTAGCTCTGCGCCTCGCCGGGCCAGTCGCTCTCGAGCCGGACCTCCTCGGTCTCACCTTCATCCGCTTCCAAATCCCACTCTTTTTCGCCGATCTCCTTCGAGCGGTAGAAGATGTCGTAGCCGCCGGCGCGGTTGTCCTGCCACACGACGTGGACCCGGCCTGCGCCGAGACCGACGCGCGGGGCCTGAGAGTCGGCGATGTCGAGCGCGTCGGTCTCGACGCGCTGAGCGTCGTTCCACCAGTCGGCCCCGCCTTCGGTCGACCCGTTGATCATCACCGCCTGGTTCTCGCCGTGCCGGTTGTCGTGCCACACCGCGTATACGGCGCCTTCACCCATCGCGAGCTGCGGCGCGAAGCTGTCGCTCGCGCCCTTGTCGTCGCCGCCGTCGATCCGGATGTCGTCTTCGGACCAGGTCGCGCCCTTGTTGGTCGAGAAGTTGGCGTAGATGTCCGAGGCTCCGTCGCGCCGGTCCTCCCAGACCACGACGACCGTACCATCGCCGTCGGTGCCGATCTGCGGATTGGCGCTGTAGGCTGCGCCATCCGCGTTGGTGTCCACGCGTACCGGCTCGTCCAACCAACGCTTTCCGCCGTTGGTGGTGGCCTGGACGTAGATGTCGTAGGCGCCGTTGACGCCGTCGGCCCACACGACGTAGGCGTTGTCTCCGTCCGCGACGACCTGGGGCGTGATCGAGATGTGGTCGCCTTCAGGGTCGGCGTCGAGCTGGGTGTCCTCCTCGGACCAGTGGCGGCCGCCGTCATCGGAGGTGTTGATGTAGATGTTCTGATAGCCGTACTCGCTGTCGCGAACGTCCTCCCAGACGACGTAGACGTAGTCGCCATCGCAGGCGATCGCGGGTTTGGTCGCAGCGGCCTTGTCGGTGTTGAGCGTGATGGGCGAAGGCATCCACGCCTCGCCGCCGTTGCTGCTCCGGTTGTACTGGATCGCGTTCTTGCCGTCGCGGTTGTCGTGCCAGACCACGTGGACGCCGCTCGACGTGGTGCAGGCGCGGGGGACCTTGGCCTCGACGTCGCCGTCGGCGCCGTCCACGTTGATGTCCTCGGTGATCTCCTCCGGCTCCGTGCAGCCGATGAGCAGGATCAATGCTCCAAACCATACGTAACGACCGCGCATTCGGGCCCCCGGGCTTCCGGCTGCGAGTCTAACGCCGAAACGGGCCGCTCGCTTTGCCTTTGTTGACCCGAAGGGCGCGGGAAGGTTGACGCGGGGCGCGTCCGCGGTAATAAGCGCCCGTCTTTTGGATGTGATGGATGCAGGACAAGAGCAAGCTGGGAAGCCGTCACCACTGTTTCCAGTGTGGGCTGAAGTTTTACGACCTCAACCGGCCGGAGCCGCTCTGCCCGAAGTGTGGGGCAGATCAGCGGGAGAACCCAGCGCCCGATCCGCGCGAGGCGATCCTGGCACGGTTCAAGGGTAAGTCTTCCAAACTCCGGCTCGACGAGCCGCTTGAGGAAGAGGAGGAGTCGGACGAAGAGATCGAAGTCGACGACGACGCCGACGACGACGACGAGGAAGAGGGCGGCGAGCCCGAGGGCGAGGAAGAAGACTAGACCGCGCTGCCGCGGGATGTCGTCGGCGGCCGGTGCCGCCGGCCGCTGCCGCCGCCGGCCGCTGCCGCCGCGGTGCGTGCCGTCGGAGACCGTCAGGCGTCGCCGCGCGCCAGGCCGGCCGTAGCCTGGCGCCCCCCGGGCGCCAAGCCGCGGCGTCGCGCCGTAGGCGAGGCGGCGCGGATCGAGGCCAACGGCCGAGGGCGGAGGAGGGCCGCCGACCGCCGCAGGCGGTCGGGGCGCCCATCCGATAGCTGACCGGCGGTCCGGGCGTCCTGCTCGACTCAGTCGCTGGACGGCTCCGATTCGGGGCTCGGGGGTACAAGGCCCGCGTCGGGCGGATAGTAGACCTCGACCAAGGAGAGGCCTCCAGGCGGTGCGGTTCGGCCGGCCGCGCTGCGATCCGTCGCGGTCAAGGCGGATTTCAGCGCGTCGAGCGACCGCTTGCCCTCGCCCACCTCCAGCACAGTGCCGACCATGATCCGCACCTGATGGCGCAAAAAGCCAGGACCTTCCACCTCGATCCAGTGTTCGTCTGGGGAGGGGTTGAGGTGCTCGGCTCGGCTGATGGTGCGCACCGGGTTTCGCGCTTCGCAAGAAGGGCCGCGGAAGGCGCTGAAGTTGTGGGTCCCCAGGTAGAGTCGAAGCCCCTCTTCGATGAGCGCCCAGTCGAGCGGCCAGCGGATGTGGTAGCAGCGGTCCCGCTGGAGCGCCGCGCGGTCCCTGCGGTGTAATACGACGTACCTGTACCGCTTTCCGGTCGCCGACATCCGCGCGTGGAAGCTGTCAGCGACCCGGTCCGCCGCGACGCACGAGATGTCCCAGGGCAACATCCCGTTGAGCGCCATCCGGATGCCGTCTGGCGGGCGCTCCCCGACGCTGCGGAAGCTCACCACCTGACCCAGCGCGTGCACCCCGGCATCGGTGCGCCCCGCGGCGTTGACCCGAATGGCCTCGCCGCCAAAAAGTCGGCTTAGCGCGGTCTCGAGCTCCCGCTGCACCGTACGGCCCTCGGGCTGGAACTGCCAACCCGAGAAGGCCGCGCCGTCGTATTCAAGCTTCAAGCGCCAGGTTGGCACGCATGGCTCCGGCGCCCGAAGAGTGGGCCCAGCTCACCCCGGCGCTCGCCCGGCCGATGAAAACCGGGCGAACGCCGAAGGGCTTAGGGGATGGACGGGCAGTCGTAGTTGAGCGCGCCCGGCGTGCCGTGGTCGTCGTTGTAGGTGCCCGCGGTGTTGTACCACCGGTAGTTGTTGTTGTTGGGCAAGGTCCCGGTGGCGGTGACGCAGGTGGAGCACCAGTAGGCCTCGCTGTCGTTGCTGACGCCGTCGAGGTGCAGCGGGTCGAGGCTGGTCGAGAAGCGGGCGTCGCGCGGCCAGTATCCGTTGGTCGCATCGAAGGTCCAGGTGATGGAGTCGATCACGCGGCCAGTGGTCTGGTCGCCGTCTACGTAGAGCGCCAGGGTGTCGGTGTCGCGCTGCAGGTTGAAGGTATTGTCCTGGTAGGTGCCTACGTAGTCGCTCGCCTGGAGCTCGTCCTTCCAGAAGTAGTCGCAGATGAGTGGGTGCGACAGGTCGGTAGCGGTGAGGCCCTCGTAGTCGTTGGTGGCGCAGAACACCGCGTAATCCCCAGCCGGGAGCACCACCGCCGAGAGCGGGTCGACGTTGAAGTCGTCAACCACCGCGGTGCTACGCCGCACAAACAGGTTGTCGAGCACCACGTCGCGCGCGCTGACGTTGAGGATCTCGAACCACATGCCGTTGTTGACCGTGACGCTGCCGCCAAACCGAGGTTGCCGCATGATCTCGGTGATCACGAGGTCCCCTTCGAGCACGAAGTCCTCGTCGACGAAATCGTCGCAGTCTTCGTCGATGGTGTTGTCGAGCTCCGCAGCGCCGGGGTTGATCGCGGCGTTCGCATCGTCACAGTCCCCGTCGAGGTCGGCGTAGCCGGTGGGCGTCGGGCACTGGAACAGGGTCGTGCCGGCACCGCCGTAGCCGTCAAGGTCGCCGTCGGGGTACCAGGTGATGCCGGCCCCATCGTCGGCGACCGTGTCGCAGTCGTTGTCGAGCGCGTCGCAGATCTCCGGCGCGCCGGGGTAGACGGTGGCGTTGGTGTCGTCGCAGTCGGTGTTGTCGGCGCTGTAGCCCGTGGGGAGCGAACAGGCGGCGATGCTGGAGCTCACATCGCCGTAGAGGTCGCTGTCGGTGTCGGCGTAATACGGTGTGCCGTCGGTGGGATTGTCGTCGATGACGCTGTCACAGTCTTCGTCGACGCCGTCACAGATCTCGGGGGCGCCGTTGTAGATGGTGGCGTCGGTGTCATCGCAGTCGCTGGAGTCGGGGTCTCCGTCGAGATCGTTGTCCGAGCCCGAGCTCAGGTAGAGGATCGCGAGGCCCTCGTCGGTGGAGCCGCCGTCGTAGAGATAGGCGCCGGCAAGATAGTCGGCGAGCCCGTCCGCGTCGATGTCGCCCGCAGCCGCGACCGAATAGCCGAGGTAGGCGCTGGCCTGGTTGATCTCGTCGCTGAGGGTGGCGGTGGTCCCCACCCCGGTGGACGATCCCTGATAGAGCGCGATCATCCCTTCGTTGGTCTGGCCGCCATCGTAGAGGTAGGCCCCGACCAGGACGTCGTCGTAGCCGTCCCCGTTGGTGTCGCCCACGCCCGCGACAGCCTGGCCGAAGTAGGCGCTGGCCTGGTTCGACTCGGCGGTCCAGGCGGCCGTGGCGGCGAGGCCGGTGGCGCCTCCGTGGTAGACCGAGGCGCGCCCTTCGTTGGTCTGGCCGTTGTCATGGAGCGGGGCCCCGATGACCACGTCGTCATAGCTGTCGCCGTTCACGTCCCGCGCCGTAGAGACCGCGGTGGCGAAGTTGGCCTGAGCCTGGT
>CANKTH010000156.1 GCA_947486185.1 Deltaproteobacteria bacterium | reverse complement strand
GATCGGCACCCTCACCCTGGGAAGGGTCCTCCGCGACCCCAAACGACCGCCGACCCCAAACCCTTGACCCGTCAACCTCAGAGTCACCGGAGTCTCCATCGTCGGCTCAAAATCGACCGCTACGGGCGGGGCGGCGAGGATGTACGGAGCTTCCCACGGGACACTGGGTGTGCAGCCGCTCATTGCGATACGACGCGATCGCGCAGCCCATGTTTCCGGCCGTCTTCGGCCGGACCGAGGCCCGTCTTCGGGCCGACGCAGCACGTCGGCCAGTTCCCGGAAGTCGGCATTCACGAACGACGAGGTAACGAAGACACGGGTCTTCAGGCGCCGTCCTCGGCGCGGGAGGTGCGTCACGGGCTGGGGGGCCGCAGAACCCAGTTCTCGACGCGGAGGTGCTCAAAGTGCCGGAAGTCGACCACGTTGTCGGTGACCAGCGTGAGTCCGTTCACCATTGCGATGGCGGCGATCTGGCCATCGATGAACGGAGGGGTGATGCCTCGGCCGAGGCGGATTCGTTCGGAGGCATGCCAATCGGCCGCCGGACGGTCGTAGCTCAGAATGGGGAAGCTCGGAAGGACCACCTGCTCCAGGAAACGTTCGAGGGAGGTGCGGCGGCTCGACTCCGGCATCAGCCGGCAGCCGAATCGGAGCTCGTGCCAGACGGGAGTGGCCGTGGCGATCTGGCCTTCATGCTCTCGGAGCTTGTGTAGGACTCCTGGGTCTGCGCGGAACGCCTTCGAGAGGATGTTGGTGTCGACAAGGTACAGAAGGCTCACAGCTTCACGTCCCGGCCGGGGCCACGGTCCCTCAGGTTCGAAAAGTAGTCTTCGGCAAGACCGAGATCGTCCGGTGGCGTATCGGCCCGCCACGCCTCGTAGGCGCTCCAGAAGCCCGAAGAGGTGCGGCCCAGCCGGTGGTAGTCGGAGAGAGAAAGGACGACGGCGACAGGTCTCCCACGGCGGGTGATCTCGACCTGCTCCCCGTGCTCGACGGCGTTCAGCAAGTTGGGCAGGTTCGTTCGAGCCTCGGCTACGGTGAACGTTCGTTTCATCTCAGCTCCATGTACATCCAGAGTGTACATCAACTCGGACTCCAGGGCGAGCAGCTTGCTGGATCCGTCGCTGACCTCGATCGTAGGACGCGGAGCGATGCCCCCACAGCAGAACGGGCCAGAAGGGCCCTGGACGGCCGGGTCTCTCGATTGTCTCCGCCAGACCCAACAACGACGCCGGCTGAATCACCGCCTGCGCATCGTCCTCTCCCGGGTTGTTGGACGCTTCCAGTCCGAAGCCCTGGTCGGACAACCACGGTTCGTACGCCTCGCCGATCTGGACTACGGGCCGCTCCACATCCTCCGTCTGCGGCACCACCGGGCGGAACGACAGGTGTCCCCTTCCCGTCGTGCGCCACCCGCTTTGGCGCTTCCTCACTCGACATCCTGGTCTACTGCTCCGTCGAGGTCCCGACCTGGCACGACGAGATGGTGGAGCGCTCCCGCCTGTTCCTCGAAGCCCTCCGGCCGTGGGAGCGGTGGTTAGCCCGGGATGTGCCACAGTGGGCCTGGGCTTTGACGAATCCGAAGTCGGTGTTCCTGGCAGGCTCGAAGGCGGTGAGCTCCACGTCGATCCGCGGCGAACGCCGAGCCCTCGGCGCCGTCGCTGGGGCGCGACGCTGCCTGGCACGTGCGCGAGGGCGATCCCCGGTGCACTCGCCAGATGACGCGAGTCGCCGCCATGAACGCTGAATCACCCCGTGCGCTCCCCGTCTTCCTGACCACCGCCTTCGGTCTCTCCACCCTCCTCTCCGCCGCCGTGGCCGCCACCGGGCGGTCCGCGAGCCCGTTTGCTGGCCTCGCGGTCGTCGCGATGTTCTTCCCGGCGATCGCCGTGATCGCCGCGCGCGTCGCCACCGGCGCCCCTCCCGCGGACGCCGGCTGGCGCCGCTTCCCGATCCGGTGGCTCCCGGCGGCGCTGCTGGCGATGCCGCTCACCATCCACGCCGTCGCCCTGCCCGTGACGGCGCACCTCGAGGGCGGCCTCCCCTGGCTCGCGTGGCTCTCACCCGCCGCGGATGGCCTCATCCACACGCCGGAGTCCCGCGGCTGGGGCGAGCTCACCGCGGTGGGCCTCGTCGGTCGCGTGGCTCTCAACGCGGTCCTCGGCCTGCTCCTGGTCAGCGTGTTCGCGTTGTTCGAGGAGATCGGCTGGCGCGCCTGGATGCTCCCGCGGCTCGTCGCCCGCTGGGGCGAGCGGCAGGGCGCGCTCGCGTCGGCGGCGATCTGGGCGGCCTGGCACGCGCCGTACGCCCTCTCGGGGATCCACGACATCCCCAGCGTCCCCGCCACGATCACCGCGTTCGCCCTCCCCATCGGCCACCTCGGGGCGGGTCTCGTCCTCGCCGCACTCGACGTATGGCATCCCCGCGTCCCGGCCAGAGTACGATGCAGCGTTCTATCTCTACCCGAAGATGAGTTCGCGCTGGGAAGTACAGTCGGTCTCGGAGCCCCCCTGTGGCTCCCGGCCCACGGGCACGGTAGAGGCCATGAGCCTGGATGGTCGGACGGGGGCACTCATGGAGGAGACAGTCTTTGACTTCGGTACTGGGGACTGCCCATAGCAAAGAGGCTCTACGTGCGCGTGGAGCCGCCCGTACGGCCGCCGCTCGAGCGGGGTCCCGGCGATGAAGCGTCGCAGCGCAAGTAACCGCTCGTCTTCGGGCCGGTACGGCACGCCGAGCCCGGCGAATCTCCCGCGGGCGCGCTCTTTCCACTCGGCCAGCGCCCGGTCGACCACAGCTTCGCTCGGGGGATCTTCGCCCTGCCCGTTCCGCTCGGCCTCCAGGCCGACATGGCGTTCATGTTTCTATCCTCCCCCTCCTGGCGCTGGAAGATCCGCGCGGCGGCCGGGGCAAGGGCTGGCGCGGGGGCGTTCAACGCCGTCTCCTAGCCGGGTGCGACGGCGCCGGCACGCTGGGTCCAGCGTCTGAGGTGCTCGGCAAAGGCGAGGCTGAGCGGGTCGCCGCGGACGACGACCAGGTCGGCCAGCGTCGCGAAGTCGAGGCCGCGGCAGCCGGGCCTGAGGTTGGGCTGGACGTAGAGCACCTCGACTGCCCACTCGTCGGGCGCCACCGTCACCTCGATTGCATGCAGCCGCTGCAACAGCGGTCCAGGCCGCGGCGGGAAGGTGTGCGCCGTAAGGGCAACTCCGGGATCACGGGCTCGGCGATGGCCACCCCCGTGAGGTGCTCGATAGCCGTCGGCAGGTAGAGCGAGAAGAAGACGTCGGCGCGTCGTTCCAACTGGTAGTCGGGGAAGTGGCGCCAGCGGTCGAGGTTGGCGAAGAGGCGGTTCAGCGGTTCCACGGCGAGCCCTCCGAAGGTCCGGGGAGTCACGCTATCCAGCGCCGCGAGGCGGGGAGAGCCCGTCATCCCAACGCGGCGACCGCGGAGCCGGGCCCGGCCCACGTCGCGCTCCCCTCGATCCTCGATCCGCTGGTCGGAGTCGGTGATCCCCGGCCGCCTGTACTCGCCCAGCCTGATCCGGACTCTCGGTTCATGGGTGTAACGAATCGGGTGTGGGCTCGCGAGGTGTGAGGCGACCCGTGGGTCGTGGCGGCATGGGGCGCCGGGCGGCCTGGCGCCGCTGGGCGCGGAGCTCCCGGGCGGGGCTTCGAGCTTTCGGTCGCGGGCGTCGTGGATCGCCCGCTGGCGGCCGTTGAGGAGGTCGTTGGGGGTGACGTATCCGATGGCGCTGTGGAGGCGGCGGGTGTTGTCGTGCCCGACGAATCGGGTGACGAGACGCCGGGCCTCGTCGAGGGTGGCGGGTGGCGTCGTGCGGATCGCGTCGCCCTTGATTGTCTTGTGGTGGCGTTCGATTTTTCCGTTAGACTGCGGATAATGCGGCGATGTTCGCACGTGGCTCATCCCGGTGACTTCGATGAACTCCTTGAAGTCTCGGGCGATGAACTGTGGCCCGTTGTCGCTGATGATCCGCGGCCGTGCGTCCGGATGCAGCTCCTTGGCTTTCTGGAGGATGACCTCCACCTGTTGCTCGGTCATCGACTCGCGGAGGTCCCAGTGGATGACTGCACGGCTGCAACCGTCGAGCACGGTGAAGAGGTAGTAGAACGTGCCAGAGATGTTGAGGTAGGAGATGTCCTCCAGACCGGGTCGTGTGCCAGTGGTCGTGCGGCTTGAGGGGCTGGACGAAGCCGGTGCCCTTCTTCGAGGGCCGTTGGTTCCACCGGTCGATGACGCCGGCCTGGCTCAGCACCCGCCACACGGTCGTGGGCGACGCGGCGACGATGTCGGCGTCGATCATCATGAACGTGAGCCGCCGGTAGCCCTCTAGCGGGTTCTTCGCGTGGAAGTCGAGGATCGCCTCGCGCTCCCACGGTTCGAGCCAGGGGTCACGGGCGACGAGCGCATTGTGCTCGTTCGCCTTGCCATAGCGCTTCTGCCAGTCGTAGAACTTCCCGCGCTGGACGCCGATCCACGGGATGAAGCGGGCCGCCGGGATCTCGGTGAGCTCGGACCAGGTGCGCACGAAGTCGACGACGGAAGCCCCGCTTCATCCTGACGCGCACCCGCGCCCGCCTATCCGCGCCCGCTCGGCGCGGATCACGGATGTTCGGTGGTCCAGGTCGCGCCGACCACGGTGCCGTCGTTCCCATTGCCGCTGCTGTCGTAGACGACGCTGCCGGTGTACTCGTCAAAGTGCCACAACGCGAGGGTGTCCGCGTCGGCCGAGAAGCTGGTCGCGGGGCTGAACGCCCCGGTGTACCGGACTGAGGACGAGATGCGGACCTCGTCGATGACCCCGTCCATCCCGCAGCCAGAGTCCCAATCCATCCCGATCAGCACATCCTCGTTGTTGGAGGTCGGGGTGCTCGCGGCCGAGGTGGCCCACTGGGTACCATTGAGGTAGATACTGGCGGATCCCGACCCGGCGTCGTAGACCCCCGCGTAGTGATACCACTGACCGGGCCCCACCGCGCTCCAGCCAATGACGGAGTAACCGGAGTTCGAGGCCCAGTACAGGCTGTCGGCCGGTCCCATGTTCTTGTGTAGCCAATAATCGTAGGTCGAGCTGCTGGCGGTACCCTTACGGGCGATGGTCATACAGTTGGAGGTGACCTGGTCGAACCAGATCCATGCTTCGACCGTCAGATCCCGCGCGCCGCCGTCGAGGGTCGGATCGTCGGGGACACGCACATAGTCGCCGGCTCCGTCAAAACGAAGCGCACAGTTGCCGCCCGGGCAGGCTGACGCCGCCGGCACGGTGACCGAGGTGCTGGCGAGCGGGCCGTCATCGGTGCCGTCGGTGGCGTAGACCTCGCAGGTCCAGGTCTCTCCCGCCGCGAGCACCCCGGCAGGGACGGTGTCGTCGGGGTCGCCTGTGGTGGTGGTCCCGGTAAATGGCACACCATCGACGTCCCAGGCGTAGACATAGTCGAGCGGGTCCCCGTCAGCGTCGCTCGCGACGCTGTGTTGGCACCAGAGTGAGTCCCCGACGGCGGGCGCGCTGGGGTCCAAGATAAGGCTCACGCTGCCCGGCGCCGTGTTGGAGATCACCCGGTCTGCCGAGCGGGCGACGCTGCCCGTGTTGCGGCCATCATTGGGAGTGACCTCGACATAGACGACGTCGTTCTTCGAGAACCAGGCGCCGTCAAGGGTAGGATCGACGCCCACGAGCACCCCGTTGACCACCCATGCATAGGTCAAGCTCACCGGATCCCCGTCGGGGTCGGAGGCCACCACCTGGGCGACGAGGGTGTCGTCGGTGAAGGCAGGATCGGGATCGATGATCACCGAGGTGACGCTTGGCGGCCCGTCAACGAAGCTCACCGAGCTGCTGACGGGCGCGCCACTGTCCAGACCGTCGAAGGGGGTCACGGTGCAGGTCACTACGTCGCCAGTAGAGAAAGGACCGGCAAAGCTGCTCCCTGCGCCGGCGCTCACCCCGTTGATCTCCCAGGACACCGCGGAGCTGTCTGGGTCGCCGTCAGCGTCGGTGTAGCCGACCCCGGCGCAGGTCAGCGTGTCCGAGAGAGCAGGAAGCGCCGGGGAGATCTGCGCGCTCACCAGCTCGGGCGGGCTGTTGAGGATGGTCACCGAGGCGCTGGCGCTCCCGCCTGTGCCCCATGGATCTTCCGCGGTGACGGTCACCTCCCAACGTTCGCCCCGCGTGGTGGTGGTCGCCGGGAGCGATCCGGAGGACGAAGCCGCCGACGGGGCGCCGTCCACGGTCCAGTCATAGCGGTAAGAGACAGGGTCTCCTTCGGGATCTACCGAGGCGCGGTTGAGCTGCACCACCAGGTCATCGTCGGTGTAGGGCGCGACGGGGATCAGCGAGATGCCTGGGCTGCCCGGCGCCTCGTCCACGCGCAACGGCACAACCACCGCCGTGGAGAGGCCGGTGGTATCGGTCGCGGTCACGGTCAACAGGTGGGAGCCCGCCGACAGAGCAGCGTCAAATGCCAGGTTACCCGATGCATCCGGCGCGCTCTCGTCGAGCAGTCCGTCCCGGTCGCTCTCCCAGCTCACCTCGATCAGGCTGGGCACGTCCTGATCGTCCGATACCACGCCTTCAAAAGTCCAGACTGTACCGTCGCGCCACACCTCGTCGGGGCGCGGTGACACCACGTCCAATACAGGCGGCGTACCGACCGCCACGTAGACCGAGGTCGTGCAGGTGGCGCCCACCTCGTCGGCGACCTGCAGGGTCAGGCGATGGATGTTGGCCGACAACGAGTCGATCGTGAGGCCGACATCGCCCGAGGAGTCGGGCGAGAGTGTACCCAGAACCCCATCTTGGTCGCTCCCCCAGGTGGCCGTGAGCTGGTCCGCGCCGATGTCCGGGTCGGACACCATGCCGCGGAGATCGACCGGCTGGCCGAGGAGCCAGACGCTGTTGTCGGCCGGGGCGGTGATAGCGCACGACGGCGGCGTGTTGGCGGGTCCCACGTCTACCACCACCGAGTCAACCCCCTCGTTGCCCGACAGGTCCACGACCGTCAGGGTCAGCAGATGTTGGCCTTCGGTGAGCGTTTGGGCGTCGAGCAGCACGCCCTCGGAGCTCGGCCTCTCGGGCGCCCCGAGGACGCCGATCTCGCTGGAGGACCAGGTCCCGACCAGGGTCTCGGCCGCGTCTTCGGCGTCGCTGACTATCGCTTCGAGCGGCACGAGCTGGTCGGCGTAGAGGGCTTGTCCGGCGGTCGGTGCGGTGATCGTCACCCGCGGCGCGGTGCCGGCGTCGAGGTCCACCTGGACGCGGTCCACCCCGACGGCGCCATCGGGGTCCCGTACTTCGAGCACGATTTCCGACACGCTGGACGGCACCACCCAGGCGCAGGTGGCGCTCCCGTCACCCTCGGGGCCGGCGTCCGGGCAGATCTCCACGCTGTCAGCCAGCCAGCGTACGAGCAGGTCTTCGGCGGAGTCGTCGGGATCCGACGCCTGACCTCGAAGCAGGAGCGGATCCCCCTCGCGCAGCGCCGCGTCTTCGACCGGGTCGAGGATCTGGGCCACCGGCTCGGCGTTGTGCTTGGTGAAACCTGTGTCGGGGCGGCACGCGAGTAGGAACAGCAACATCGCGAGAGTGTACCGCGGCCGCGGCGGTATCGGTGGGAGGCCAACGCGGATCGTCCCACGCAGGTCGTCCTCTGCGGGTCGTCCTGCGACTGCGGCGGTTCATTCACCCGGCTCGTCGAGGAGGCCCACCTCACGCGGCGGTTCGAGTCGCCAGCCGGACACCTCCTCGTCGCCGCGCGATCGCGGAGCTGTCTCTCTTCAGCCCGCCGCTGCTGGCGGAGGCGATCAGCTGGCTGGGGATAGATTGGACGAGGCGGCCGGTGCTCCAAGTGGGGCATAAGCCCCTGGTTACGAGCCAGGCTCTTCGGGGTCACCGCCCATGGTCGATCCTGGCCGGCGTCGCCTATCCCACTCCTTCGTCCCTACGATCCTGACTCCGCCTCCGACGGATCGCCTCAGTGCGCCGTCCGCCGGGGTCGGTTCCAGAGCACTGCCGCCGCGAGCAGCAGCACGACGAGCACGACGGCTTCGGCCTTCGTCGCCTGCCGACCGGTGAGATACCCGGACACCGAGATCGCCGAGGCCGAGAGGGCTGCGAGCGCCGCAAGCACCCTGCTCATCGGCCACCGAGGGGGCACGGGGTCGGGGGCCGCTGGTACGCCGTGCCCGATCAGGGCTTCAAGAGCGGGATCCTCGGGCAGCAGCGCGTCGGCGGCGAGGTCGGGCACTACGTCCCGCGCTGACTTACGCGGCGGGGTCGCGACCCTGTGCGTCCTGGGGTCGATGTGCTCGCCAAGCGAGCTGAGCTGGATGAGCGCGATGGCTCCCTGCTCGGTAGGCGCGTCGAAGAAGCCGAGGGCGGAGCGTAGCGGCGCCGCGAGATCATCGCCCTCGGTCATCAGCAACACCTCGGTCGGGTCCACCACCAGCCGCGCTTCGCCCAGGCCCCGGAGGATCGCCAACCAGGCCGGCAGAAAGTCGTCGAGGTTCGTTACTACCGACTCGAGCGCTCCTCGGCGAGCCTCGATCAACGACAGTGCCCGCGCCTGAGTCGTGGCCAGCGAGACCTCGGCCTCGCCGTCTTCATCGGTGGCCACGCTCGTGTCCTTGCCCTCGAAACACGCCAGCCAGAACAACGGGACGCGGTACTTCGCCGAGCGTATTCGCGTGTGTTTTCCGGCCACCTCGAATCTGAGCGTCGCGACGTTGGCCATGGTCCTCAGGGTGCGGCGGAGCGCGAGGGGAACGGTGGCTTGCGGCCCGGCGCAGCACCGCCGTCTGCGCCGGTCAGCGGAGCCAGGTGGTGCTGACGGCGTGGCTGGGCGGCGACCCCGTATCCAGGCCGTCCCCCTGGATCCAATGCACGCCGGATGAGACACCACACGCATGATACATGTTGGGCCACCCTACGGCGCCGTTGTAGATTGAACCCACCGGGCATCCCGAAATAGGCGCGGCCCAGGAAAAGTTGTTCGTCCACGTCGCGCCGTTGTGCCAGGTGCCGGTGCTCGTCTGCAGCGCGGTCAGCGCCAGACTGTTCGTGCTTAGCTCGGTGTTCGACCAGCTCCCCCAGGACGCTCCGACCCGAAGCATGACTTCCGTTGCGCCTGCGGTGGCCAGCGCGTTCACCTGCCCCACGGCCATGTACGAGCAGGTCGCGGTGTCGAGCATCGCCGTGACAGAGCTCATCAAGGAGTAGGAGAGCGATCGGCTCGCGCACGCGGCGCCCCCACGCGCCAGCAGCGTCCAGCCTCCGCCGTCGGTGGTCATGTCGCAGTAGACCGCGACTGCGCCGCTGCCGCCGGGATCGACGTAGTAGATCCCGTCACCCGCGGCGTGACCATCCATCATGATCTCGTAGCAGGAACTGGAGGCGCAATCCGGTGACGAGCCGGATGCGCACGCCGTCGTCACGGACGCGCTGGCGGACGCGCCGGTGAGGGTGCCGTCGTCGGCCACCACCTCACACGTCCACGTCTCCTCCCCGCCTACGTCCGCTCCGTCTACGACGCTTGTCATCGCCGAGTCCGTCGCGCTTGGGTAATCTACGCCGTCAACGTCCCAAACGAAGGTGTAGGTCAGGGCATCCCCGTCCGGATCGGTGGCCGGCGTTGTGACCGTACACGTCAAGGTGTCGCCGCTCGTAGGACCGGTCGGCGTGATCTCGACCCCGGGCGCGCCAGGCGCCGTGTTCAACACGGTCACGCTGCTGCTCGTTCCGGAGCCCGTTTGTGCGCCGTCGTTCGCGGTCACCACGACGTACACCACTTCGTCGCGATCGAAGTAGCTTAGGCCGGAGAGCGAGCCGCTCGCCCCCCGAAGGACCACCACGCCGTCGACGTACCAATCGTAGCTGAACGACAGGGTGTCCCCGTCTGCGTCGCTGGCCACCACGTTCGCGGTGAGCGTGTCGTTGGTGTACACCGTGCCCGGCGACAGCGTGACGCTGCTGACGACCGGCGCCGTACCCCCGATGGTGACACTTGCGGTGTCGGTGTCGGTGCCCGTCTTGGTATCGCTGGCGGTCACGGTGCAGGCGACCAGGTGGTTGGCCACGAAGGCGCCGACAAGGGTGCTGGAGAGCGCCGAAGTCGTAGAAGCCGAAACGGGGGAACCATCCACGGTCCAAGAGAAGGTGAGGGTCGTGCTGTCGTCGTCGCCGTCGGTGGCGGATCCGGTGCAAGTGAGCGTCGAGGTGCTGGTGGTGCTGCTTGGCGACAGCGAGGCCGTCGCTACCGGGGCGCGGTTGTCGAGCGTGAGGCTGGTGCTGCTGGTGGCGGTGCCGCTGTCGGCGTCGGTGGCGGTGGCCGCGCAGGCAATGGTGTCGAGGGAGGCCGCGGTCGCGCTGCTCAACAACACGCTGACGCCCGAACCCAGCGACGCCCCGGTGCTGGTGTTGGTCCAAGCGTAGGTCAGCGTGGGGCTGCCGCCGTCGGCGTCGGTGGCGCTGGCAGAGCAGGTGAGCAGGTCGTCGTTGTACGCGTTGGAGGGGCTGATCGTCACGGTGTCGAGCGCTGGAGCCGTGTTGGACACCGTAGCTATGGCCGAGGCTGTGTCGGTGCCGCCGTCCGTGTCCGTCGCGGTGGCGGTGCAGGTGAGGATGTCGCCGGGGTCGTCGCTGGCGGTCAGCGTGAGCGTGTCGCCGGTCGCGCCTGTGGACCAGGCGTAGGTGAGCGTGACGCTGTCGCCGTCGGTGGCGCTCGCGGAGCAGGTGAGCGTAGCACCGACCGCGCCGGTAGACGGGGAGACGGCGACGGTGTCGACGACCGGCGGCGAACTCTGAATGGTGACGGTGTTGGACAACACGGTCGCGCCGTCGTCGGTGCCGTCGGTGGGCGTAGCGGTGCAGTACACGCTGTCGCCGCGGTCGAAGAAGCTGTCCTCGAGCGTGTCGCTGTTGTAGCCCAGGGGCGAGCCGGAGACGGTCCAGTCGTAGGTGAGGCCTACGGCGTCGCCGTCGGCGTCCGCGGTGAAGCCGGCGTTACAGGTGAGGATGTCGCCCTCCCAGGCCGGGTCGGGGGTGAGCGAGAGGGTAACGAGCGTAGGGGCGGTGTTGGTGATGGTGACCGACGCGGTGCCAGCGACGCTCGTCGCGAGGCCGTCCGTAGCCGTCACGTCGACCGACCACACCTCGCCGCGAGTCGTGGCGCTCGCCGGCAGCGCGGCGCTCACGCTCGCGGCGGAGGGCACCCCGTCAACCGACCAGGCGTAGGCGTAGGTGAGCGCGGCGCCTTCGGGGTCGACCGAGGCCGCGTCGATGGTGACGCGCAGGTCGTCGGCGGTGTTCGGAGACGATGGCGTGAGCGAGATCCCAGGCGCGGTCGGGGTGCCGTTGACGGTGAAGGTCCCGAGCGCCGTTCCGTAGAAGCCGTCGCTGTCGGTCACGGTCACGGTCAGCTCGTGCTCGCCGGGAGGGTGTCAGATAAACTGTGGACTCTGCCGTGAGTCGGTGACGCGCCCGATTGGGTCATTCCAGAATACCACGATCCGGGAAGTGGATCGCGAATTGCTGTAGGGTTTGGCCCCACTTTTTGATGGGCATCGTCCACTTTTTGGAGGCGCGGTCGAGCGCAAGGTAGATGACCTTGAGCGCGGCCTGGTCACTC
>CANKTH010000155.1 GCA_947486185.1 Deltaproteobacteria bacterium | reverse complement strand
GACCTCGTGGTCGGCGCCTTTCGTTCTGGGGCCGCCGGGACCGAAGCAGGCGCGGCCTACCTCGTCCTCGGGGGCGCGGCGGTCGCGTCGGCTTCGCTCGGCGACGCGATCTGTTGGACAGGGGACGCCGCCTACGTTCAGGCCGGGCTCTCGGTCGCGGGCGCGGGGGACGTAAACAATGATGGTTACGCGGATATTCTGGTAGGTGAGCTGCTCGGGGGCGTCGGTGGAGCGGGCGCGGCGTTCCTGATACTGGGCGCCAGTGGGCCTGTCACTGCGTCCTTATCTGCGTCTGCGGCCCGTTATGACGGGGCGGCGCCGGCGGATGTCGCGGGGGTGTCCGTAGCAGGGGGCGGGGACGTGAACGGGGATGGGAACGACGACATGCTGATCGGAGCCCGGCTGTCCGACGCAGGTGGAGAAGACTCAGGCGCGGCCTACCTCGTGCTCGGGAGTGTCGCCCCACTGTCGGGTTCGCTCAGCGCCGCCGACACGATCTGGGCGGGCGCCAGTGAGCTCGACTACGCCGGTGTTGCCGTAGCTGCCGCAGGCGACGTCAACGCCGACGGCTACGCCGACGTCCTTGTTGGCGCCAACGAGGCCGCCAACACCGGCGTCGCCTACCTCCTGCTCGGCGGCCCATCTCCCACCTCCGGCTCACTCCGCGCTGCCGATGCAAGCTACGAGGGGGAGAGCGACGACTGGGCCGGGAACGCGATCGGAGCGGCCGGAGATCTCGACGGCGATGGTTACGGCGAAATCCTCGTCGGCTCACCACTTCACTCCGATGAGGGACGCGCGGACGTGGTACGCGGGAGCCCTGGTCCCGCGTCGTTTGAGTTGGAGGGAGACGCTGACGTGACCATCGGCGGAGATACCGGGGACAGAGTGGGTTGGTCCGTAGACGGCGCGGGCGACGTCAACCAGGATGGCCTTGGCGACCTGCTCGTCGGCGACACCAACGGTAGCGGCGCCGGTCGGGTCGGTCTGGTATTGGGCGTCGGCGGCTGAGGGGAACGCCTGGGCGCTGGGAATGCAAGTTGCACCCGAGGGTTGTCGCTGGCCCGCCTCAGGCGTCCGGTGGCCCGGATCGCGGCACCCTGGCGCGGCCCGCCGGAGGCCCCGCGGGTGTGGCGCTCCGCGTCATCCGCCGGCTATGACGATCTCGGCCTCGGCCTTCAGTTGCGCGGTATATTGCTCGACGAGCTCGCGCCTCAACTTCGCCTTGATCCGGGGGATCGCCTCGTCGAAGGGTGTCTCTTCCCGCCGATCTTCCACCAGGACGATGTGGTAGCCAAACCGGGTGCGGATCGGGCCGGAGAGCACTCCCGTCGGCGCTTCGACACAACCCTGCCAGAACTCCGGGATCACCTTCTTCTCCTCGATCCACCCCAGCTTACCGCCCTTGGCTACGCTCGCGTTGTCCCGGGATCGCTCTCGGGCGAGCGCAGCGAAATCCGACCTGGCACGGAGCTGTTCCAACAGATCCAGGGCCGGCGCCTCCTCGGTTACCAGGATGTGGGAGACCTTCAGTTGGGGGACACTAAACTCTGCGCGATGCGCTTCGTACCAGCTACGAAGCGCCGCTTCGGTAGCCTGTGCCTCCACCATGCGCTCGATCAGGGTGTCGGACAGGACCGCCCGCGCGGCGAAGCTCATCGCGAGCTGGACCGCCGGCTCTCGGTGGAGGCGCGCGGCGGCGGCGCGCTGATAGAAGAGCTCGTCCACGACGAACGTGTCGATGAGTTCGGCGGTGCCGGGCGCGACGATACGATCGGCGGCCTCCGGCCGGAGTTGTGCGATGTGGGCGTCGAGCCGGGCCTGCGTGATCCGGACCTTGTTGACCTTCGCGAGGACACTGCCCGTGCGTGGCAGATTGACAGAGGGGGGACACCCGCGAGCCTCGGCGGGCGGCGCGCCGACGAGGAGGAGCGTGCTCGCTACGCCCGCGAAAAAGGTGGTCACTGGCAGGATAGCGCGCATTGGAGCTCCGCCGGGTGGAAGAGGAGAGGAGGAGAGGCTGATCGACGTGGGGCGTGTAGGCGGAGAGCTATCGCCGCTCTCCAGCCTGGGCACCCGGAGATCATACGACTCGGTGGTCTGCCCGTTTGACCGGCACCCGTGCGCGAACCTGTAACAACCTACGTTTCGGCGCAGGACTCCGGGCAACCGAGGGTCTGCGACGATTCCGCTACTCGTCGTCTCTGTTGGCGGAGACCGGAGTGTTGGTGTTGTTTACCCCTCACTGCTTGACCGGCTCCTGCTCCCCAACCTACAGAGGGCTCGCGGGGCAAGCGCTCTTGAGCGAGCCAGCTCTGGTCGCGTGTTTCAGTCCCTGTGTCGGGAAGGGGCCGTTCGGCGCGGGCTTCGGCGTCACGCCGTTTTGGCTCGTGTTCCTTCCGAGGCTCAGGCAAATGTCGGTGGCTCGTGGTGTCCGCTCCCCCGATCCAAATGTCGCGCCTGCGACCCGCGCCCGCGGAATTCCCCCCCGTTCCTGTCCTGGCACGGAAGTTGCGGTACGGAAACGCGGAGGTACGATGTCCCGATCCCTGCTGCTCCTCTCTCTCCTCGCTGGGTGTTCCAGCGCAGATTCGTTCACAGATCTTGGCTCCTACACCTCCGGCAGTACCTGGGGGCTGGTCACCACCGACGGCGACTCCGACACCCCGGTGGAAGCCGAGCCCGAGGACACCGGCACCCCGTCGTCCCCCGAATGTGACGCCGAGACGCCGGTGACCCTCTATATGTCGCCCGACGACTCCAACTCGATGTCTTCGCCCGCACAGGCCCGCCTCGCCGTGCTCGACGACTGGGACCGGCTCACCCAGGTCCCGATTCGCACCTTCGAATTCATGAACTACTACCACTTTGATTATGAGGCCCCGGCCGAAGGGGATCTCCAGATCACCCCGACGCTCGCCGACAACGGCGACGGTACCTGGACCCTGCAGGTGGGCCTGACCAGCGCGGCGCGTTCCAATTCAAGTCGCGCGCCGATGAACCTCACCCTATCTATCGACGCCTCCGGGTCGATGGCGGGCGAGCCGATCGGCTACGCGCGTGAGGTGGCGCGAGCCCTTGCCTCGAGCCTCAAGGCGGGGGACGTGATCTCCATGGCCACCTGGTCTACCGAAAACACCGTTCTCCTCGACGGTTATGAGGTGTCGGGCCCCGATGACCCCGGACTGCTCCGGGTCATCGACGATCTGGACACTGGGGGCAGCACGAACCTCTTCAACGGCCTGGCCTCCGCCTACGAGTTGGCCGAGAACAACCGCGCAGATGACCGGATCAACCGGGTGATCCTCATCAGCGACGGCGGCGCCAACGTCGGGGTCACCGAAGCAGACATCATCGCACAGTACGCGGGTTCGAACGATCAGGACGGCATCTACCTGGTCGGGGTCGGGGTGGGCACCGCGACCAGCTACCAGGACACCCTGATGGACACCGCCACGGATCTTGGACGAGGTGCGAGCGTATTTGTCGGCGAGAGCGAAGAAGCGTGGAAGCTGTTCGGGGAGCGGGGGCTGGTGTCCACGCTGGACGTGGCGTGGCGGAACGTGAGTATCTCCCTGGATCTCCCTCCGGGCTTCGAGGTGGCGCGCTTCTCGGGTGAAGAGATCAGCACGGATCCCACCGAGATCGAGCCGCAACATCTGGCGCCCGACGACTCGATGGTGTTCTACATGACGCTCACCACCTGCGACCCGGCGGGGGTGACCCCGATGAGCACGCTTGGGGTCAACGCCAGCTTTGTAGACCCTATAAGCTTTGAAAGTCAAGAAGCATCGGTGAGCGCGAACTTCGCCGAGCTGATGGCCAGCGACCAGCGCCTGCTACGGAAAGGCGCCGCGGTGTTCAGCTATGCCGAGGGGCTGAAGGGCTGGCAGAACGCGGGGAATGACGGCGACCGAGCAGCCGCGGTGGACGTAGCATTGGCGCAGGTGGAACGGGCATTGGATGGAGATACCGATGACGCCGAGCTGGACGAGATCTGGGCCGTGCTGCATGTGTTGGATGAGTGAGGGGAGGTGGAGGACCGAGCTGCACAGCCAACACGGGGCGCTCTACACACCCGCTCAGGGCGGGGTCCACGCTGAGCCCTCGGGGCCGTCGGCGTTGGGCAGGTTTCCGAACCAGTCGCCCACCGAGAGAAGCTCCCCGAGCTGGGCCGAGCTGCGGCGGATGAGTTCATAGACTGTTCCTTCCTGGGAGATTCGAAATAGCCTGCCCAGGGCACTGCCGCGGGTGACGACAGCGAGCGCCAGCGCTCTCCTGAGCGCCTCTGGCCGGGGGCTCGCGCCGGGTCTCGCGATGTGAGCCCGGTCTCACCACAAGACAGTCGAACTCCGGGAACGAGGCCGGATCACGGGGCGGGTGGCCCTACCGGCTCATTGCGGAAGTCGTGCGCCCCTTCCGCGACGCCGCTGTCGCGGCAATCGCCGTCAGTTGCAGGACCTGAGACAACTGTCGGGGAGCCAGACCCCGTCCCCGCTGCCCGTGTAGACGTTGGCGATGTGGACCGACGCCGCGACGACCTCCACGGGAGCCTGTCCCAGTTGGGTGTGATCCGACCCATCGAACCCCCACATCGCTACGGTCCACGTCCCGGGTGGCACGTTCACCGCGATCCACAGCCCGTCCTCGCTGGTAGCTGGCTGGCTGCTACGGGGAAGGCCGGCTACGAAGTAGCTCACCGAGAGCTCCTGCGGCACCTGACCCGCGTCGTCGTGGATGTAGACCTGCACATTCTCGATCGGATCCTCATCGCAGCCCAGAGCCATCCCCGCGATGAGCCCCGTGCTCGAATCCCAATTCACGCCGAGCAGCGCCGTGATGACGGCGGCGGTCTCGTTGCTGAAGGAGTCCAGGGTCTCCTCGAGGTCGCCGTCGGCGTCAAAGCCCCACACCTTGTGGAACCGGTAGGTGTCCTTGGTTTGCTCCCACTCCACCGGCGTCGAGGTGCGGTAGGCGATCGGCTCGCACACCGGCACGTCGGCGATGAACTCCGAATCGCTCGTGGTCTCGAAGCTCTCCGAGGGTGAGCCGCCGATGTCGTCGCGAAAGTAGAGGTCTACCGTCGTCTCGCCGATCGGTTCGCCCTCCTGGAAGTCTTCGACCACACCGTAGAGCGTCTGGTCGACCGTGCAGCCGCTGCCCGCCGCCTGCTCGAGCCAGGCGCCGCCGTCGTAGCAGCTCGCGTCACCCACATACGCTTCTTCGATATTCACGAACTCCTCGAAGCGCGGGCTCCCGGAGGTGGTACCGGAGTCGTCGGTGGCACCGGTGTCGTCGTCCGAGACGGTGGTCTCGGTGCCGCTCTCTTCATCCTCCTCCTCGTCGTCGTCGTCGTCGTCGTCGTCGGGCTTCCCGAAGAACGATCCGCAGGACACGCAGAGGAGGCAGGTCAGAAACCGAAAAGCACGCAAACCGACCTCCGGGATTCGCCCTAACGCAGGCGGGCGTCTGCCAGCAACCGCCCCTCCTCCCGACCCCGGGGAGCCGACCAGGGCCCGTCCCCGAGGGAAGCGCCGCCGCGCCTACTCCCGGACCACCGTCACCCGCCGACGGGTGTCAACGCCGCTCACCCGCGAGGTCTCCCCGTCTGGCCACCTTACCACGATGTCCACGACCTCCTCGTCGCCCAGCCCGAACGCCACCTCCGGCGGTCCGCTGCCCGCGGAGCCGCCGCCCGCGACCAACCACCGCCGCCAGACCCGGCCGGGGGCCTCGACCTCCACCGTCGCCCCCACCGCCCGCGGGTTCAATCCCGGCTGGGAGAGCGCCACTTGGAGCCACGCCGCTTCGCCACAACGCGCGACGTAGAGCCTCGGTGAGCCGTCGAGCTCCCGCAACAGCAGGTCCGGCCACCCGTTCTGGTCCACGTCGGCGACGATGACCGTTCGCCCGGCCCCAGGCGCCGCGATGCCCCAAGCGGCCGCCTCCTCGCGGTACGCGCCACCGTCAGCCACCCACAGGCCGTCCTCCTGAAGCTCGGGGTTCTCCGCCCCGATGACCTCCTCGAACTCTTCCTCGGTGCCGGACGGCACACCGAGCCTCCCGAAGGTCACGAAGGCGTCGAGATCTCCGTCGTTGTCGAGGTCCTCCAGCGCGTTGCCCCAGGCTACGTGCTGGTCCCCGGTGGGGAAGAGCCCTCGCGCCAGCGCAGCGTCGTGCCAGCCCCCGGCGCTCTCGAGCAGATACAGGCTGTCCCAGGACGAAACCAGGAAATCGGGGAGCGAATCCCCATCCAGATCGCCGGCGGCGAGCCCCATCCCGTAGGCCGCCACCTCCAGGCCGATGTCCTCACGCTGAAAACGGTCGCCACGCCGCATCAGCGTGACGTTGGGCGTTGCCTGCGGCCCGAAGTCGTTGACGAGGTACAGGTCGCGCGCGCCGTCACCGTCCAGGTCGTAGAAGCCGGCGGCGTAGACGAAGCCTCCGTCGCCATCCTCGACCCGCTCCGAGGCGTCCGTGAGCGCTCCCGCCTCGTTCAGATAAAGCCTCGGTGGGTCCGGAAGAGGGAGGGCGCCGGGGGCCATCTGCTCCGGGTAGACCTGCTCCAGCGTGTGGGAGCCGACGAACAGGTCGAGGTCGCCGTCGTCGTCAACGTCATCCCACGCGGCGCACGTGGCCCGGGTCGGGCTCCCGATGGTCTCTACCGACCAGGACGTACCGTCGTTCCGGACAAGCGCGTGGCCGCCCATGCCGCCCACGAAGAGGTCCAGATCGCCGTCGCCCTCCACGTCCGCCGAAGACGAGACATCCGCCTGAAATCCAGATGGAAAGCTTATGTTCGCAAAACCGCCCGTCTCGGTCGCGAGGTACATGCGCCAAACGCTCTGGTCGGGCATGAAGACGTCCAAGCGCCCATCGCCGTCGAAATCGGCGACCGACGCGCCGGCGCCCCACTCGACGCCGGTCGCTACCCAAGGCGCCGCGGATGCGTACACGTAGGGCGCGCTCACCCGAGCTTCGGGGTCATCGCAGCGTACTGCGCTCCCGGCGACCACCCTTGCGGGCACGCTCCCTGCGGTCGGTGCGTCCGGCACGGGGAGCGGCGCGGATCCCGACCCGCAGCCCAGCGCACAACACACGCTCGCCAACGCCCACCACGACAGACGCTTGGGGTCGAGGCCCGTCCGTGCTGCTACCCGTGCCGACGGGTACAGGCAGCGCGTCCGCGGGCGGGGTGGAGGTCCCAGCGGCAGGTAAGGTACAAACTGGATCATGACGGCAACCTCACCACCCGCCCCCGTGTTCAGCTCGGGCCCAGCCTGATACAGTACCCCGCTCGCTGGCGAGGTCCCAGCGTTTCCTGGGCGCTTGACCCCATGGTCTTCGGATACACGGCATTGGTACGAGATGATCGCGACGAGGTCTCGTCCATTGGCCCGGCCGCTTGGTGCCGCTGGGCCCTGTGTTTCAGCGATAGGTCCCGCCGCTGATTGACGTCGTGGTCGTGATCGCCGGCGGGGGTGCCACCACCACGCACGGCTTGGTACACCGGCGGCGCCGCTGACGCATGGTGCTGGTTCGACGCCGTACAGGCGACGCCTCTCCCAGTTACCCGCCCTCACTCCCAGGCACCCGCCCAATTCAGCCATGACTGCCCTCAGTCGCTGCAATTCAACACACTCCAGCACCGCGGCGTGATGAGCTGTGGTAGCCTCGTAATATGCTTACTTCCCTATGCGCTCTCGCCCTCGCCAATATCTCGCAGACGCTGGAAATCGTGGTGTCTGCGCCCAACTTGAGTGGGGACACACAACTCTATGCGGAGGCCGTCTGGCTTGGTGACATCGAACGGGTTCGCTTGACCGATGACGGGCATAGCCCTGGCGATATCGCGGGCGATGGCCGTCGGGTGGCGTCTCTGACGGGAACACCGGTGCGCGCGCTGGCGATCCGTCTCCTCGCGATAGAACCCAACGGTGACACCACCCTACTTTGGTCGGGCATGCCCGACCTGATTGGGGACCATGACCAGCTCACCTTCGCCGCCGTCGGGACGGGCCCGCTCCGGCTCCGGCCGGTCATCAGCGTGCCCGCGGGCGCCGCCCTACTCCACGATCCGGCCGCGAGCAGCCTCGCGGGCGCCGGCTGGGGGGCGTTGGTGTTCTTGTATGCGTCGGGGATGGCCCTGACCCGACGCCCGCGCTAGTCCCGGTGTCGGGTCCCGCAGGCGGATCCGCCCCGGAATGGCGGTCTTTCCTTATCTTCTTCGTCCTGGCTGTCGCGTGGACTTGGCCCGCGGCGGGCGCGGACGGGTTGGTCGGTCTGCGCACCGACGCCTTCGCCTCGGCGTGGACCTTGGACGCCGCGCCGCGGATCTTCGCCCACGCAGGCCTCGACCCATCGAGCGCGTGGCCCGAGGGGGCCGACTACCGGCGGCTGGACTCCTGGATCTTCGCGATGATAGGCTTGTTAGGCTGGTTCATCCCAGCAGCCCGGCTTCACGCGTTGAGCGCCGTGCTCGGCGTCGCGGTGTCAGCCTGGGCGGCCCATGCGCTGGCGGTGCGCTGTGGCGCGCGCCCGCCCTGGTCGTGGATCGCGGGCATCAGCTTCGGTTTCTCGGGGACCGCCGCCACTGCGATGATCGAGGGGAGCGTGTACCTCCTCATCATCCCCTGGCTCCCGCTCTGTGCCCGGGGGGCGGTGTGCGTGATCCGCGGGCCGGGCACGCGGCGCGACGGGCTGATCGCCGGGCTCGGATGGTCGCTCTCCCTCCTGACCTCCGTGTACGTCGGACTCGGTGCCAGCGTGCTCCTTCTGGCCTTCGCCGCCGCGGCGCTGCTCTTCCGCGGCCCGGTCGCCGCAGGCTGGTCCTCCGCGGGCGCCCGTGACGCGGCGATAGGCTTTGGCGCCGCTGCTTCGCTCGGCCTCCTCGTCTGGGGCGTGCCGTGGGTCGCCGGCGTTGACGCACAGCCGCTCGAGGCCGACGCCCTTTCGGTGTCGGCCTACGTCCTGCGCTGGGGCTGGGCCCCCCTCAACATCGACGCCTACGGCCACGCCACCACCGCTGCCCTCCCAACGCCGGCGATCGCCCTGGCATTCCTCGCACGGCGGGTCCTGCCCGGTGAGCCGGTGGTCCTGCCCTTCGCCCTGGCCGCCCTGGCCGGGTTTGTGCTCGCCTTGGGACCCGAGATCGGCGGGGTGCCGCTTCCGTTGCAGCTCTTCCACCTGCTGGGCATCGGCGACGAGATCCAGTTCCCAGCACGTTTTCTGTGGCTCACCGATCTCGGTGCGGGCGTGCTCGGGGCGCTCGTCGCGTCTCGCCTGGGCGCCTCGTTCCCACGGCGCGCGACGGTCCTGGTGGCGGCAGCCCTGCTGCACTCGCTGGCGGGATCCCGCCTACCCTGGCGGCTCCGCGAGCTCGACGTCAGCGTGCCCTCGGCCTACGCGGCCGCGCGGGGCCCCGTGCTCGACCTGTTCCCCGAGTCCGAGCTGAACGGGGGGATGGACGTTCGCGCGGCGCACCTCGCGTGCTGGTACCAGACGGGGCACCGGTTGCCGATCGCCGAGAACTGCCTGCCGAGCCGGGCGCGCAAGCACCCGCGTATCCTCTGGTCCCGGGAGGTCTTCGCCGGCCTCGCGGAGGAGCGCCCCCTCGAGCTCCCGGCGTTCGACGCGATCGCGGTGCACGCCGACTGGTTCTGGCCGAGCGACCGGGTGCGGCTCTTGAGCAACCTCACCCGGCGCTACGGCCAGCCGGTAGAGAGCCACGACGCTGGCGAACACCTCGTGGTCTTCCGGCTCCATCCGTGAGGAGCGCGCGGTAGACGGGGCGCTGCTTCGCCGTTGACGGCGCACACCATCAGCGGCGGGGTGGGCCGCGTCCGACGTTCGGCGGACCCTTCGCCGCGCCTCAGCGGCGACGGCGTGACATCAGCATCACGAGGCCAAGACCCAGCGCCAGCGCCGTACGTGAGCCCGCCGCGCCTTCGTCGCAGCCGCAGCCTCCGCCACCGGTGTACGTGTACAACGGTACAGACTTGTCGCCGGGACCGGAATCGACGGGACCGGAATCGACGGGACCGGAATCGACGGGACCGGAATCGACGGGGTCCGAGTCTGTCCCGCCGACGACGTCGTCGTCGCCATCGAGGGGGTCCGTACCCGCTTCGACCTCGTCGCCATCGGACACGCTACCGCCGTCCGTATCGGCGTTCAACGGGTCTGTTTCGTAATCGCCGACCTCCTCACCATCGCCAAGGCCGTCCTCGTCGGTGTCGGCGTTGAGCGGGTCGGTGCCGTGATCGTAGACCTCTTCGCCATCGGACAGATCGTCATCGTCGCTGTCGGGATCGGCCGGATCGGTGCCGTACGCCCCTTCGTCTGCGTCGGACAGGCCGTCGCCATCGGTGTCGGCCGGCACATCGTCGCTGCCGTCGAGCGGGTTGGTGCCGTCCACCAGCACCTCCGTCCCGTCGTTCGTCCCGCCGTCATCGGTGTCGGCGTCGCTGGGCACGGTACCGTAGACGTGGACCTCGTCACCATCGGACAGGCCGTCCTCGTCGCTGTCGGGATCGTTCGGATCGGTGCCGTACACCGCTTCGTCAGCGTCCGAGAGGCCGTCGCCGTCGGTGTCGATCAGTGTCACCACGTCGTCCGCTCCGTCGAGCGGGTCGGTGCCATCGTTCACCTCCTGACCATCGGACACGCCGCCCCCATCGGTATCCTCAAGCAGAGGGTCGGTGCCGTGAACGTCCTGCTCCTCACCATCGCTGAGCCCGTCGCCGTCGGTGTCGCTCACCAGAGGATCCGTGCCCAACAGCAGCTCCTCGTCGTCGGTGAGGCCGTCGTCATCCGTGTCGGTGTCGGTGGGGTCGGTGCCCAGGACGGCCTCCTCAGCGTCGGTCAAGCCGTCGCCGTCCGTGTCGGCGGGGGCGACGCCGTCGTCGGCTCCGTCGAGCGGATCGGTGCCGCCCGTCACCTCGGCGCCGTCGTCGACGCCGCCGTCATCCGTGTCCGAATCGTTGGGGTCCGTAAGGGTGGTGTTCACCTCGGTGCCGTCATCGAGGCGGTCGTCGTCGGTGTCGGCGTCGGTGGGATCGGTGCCCAGGACGGCCTCCTCGGTGTCGCTGAGGCCATCGCCGTCCGTGTCGGCGGGGGCGACGGCGTCGTCGGCTCCGTCGAGCGGATCGGTGCCGCCCGTCACTTCAGCGAAGTCGTCTACGCCGCCGTCATCGGTGTCCGGATCGTTGGGGTCGGTGAGGGTTGTGTTCACCTCGGTGCCGTCCTCGAGGCCGTCGTCGTCGGAGTCGGCGTCGTTGGGGTCGGTGCCCAGGACGGACTCCTCCGCGTCGGTGAGCCCGTCGCCGTCGGTGTCAACGAGGGTGCTGTCGTCCGACGGGTCGAGCGGATCGGTGCCGCCCACTACTTCAGCGCCGTCGTTTACGCCGCCGTCATCCGAGTCGGCGTCGTTGGGGTCGGTGGCGGTGGTGCTGACCTCAGCGCCGTCCTCAAGGCCGTCGTCGTCGGAGTCGTTGTCGTTGGGATCGGTCGCGTAGGTGGCGACCTCGTCATGGTCGCTGAGGCCGTCGTCGTCGGAGTCGGCGTCGTTGGGGTCGGTTCCGGTGGTGTTCACCTCGGTGCCGTCATCGAGACCGTCGTCGTCGGAGTCGGCGTCGTTGGGGTCGGTTCCGGTGGT
>CANKTH010000154.1 GCA_947486185.1 Deltaproteobacteria bacterium | reverse complement strand
GACGAACCCGGTGAGCGTGGCGATCGCGGGCGCGATCCATAGCTTTGCCGTCAGCCGTCCGGAGCTGCGCGTCGTGGTGGCCTGGCTGCCGGTTGACGTCGCGATGGTGGCGCGGGATGACTCGCCCTTCACTGAGGCGGCGCGGGAAGCGCGAGCGCCGGTGCTGGGTGATCCCCGGATCCGCGACCAGCTCTTCGGGGCGCTCACGACGCGCGAGCTCCCCCCGGGCGTGGGCCCCGTCGATCGGGTCGATCTTGGCGAGGTTCTGGCCGGCCAGGCTGACGCGTTTCTCCGCTACGACTATCATATGTCCGAACGTGGCCACGAGCTGGTCGCAACTCGCCTGGCGGCTGCCCTCGGCCTGTCGCCCAAGGAGCCGTGATGAACATCGCGCTAGCTGATCGTCCCCTCTGGCTCCTGAGCTGGCTGGTGTGGCGGTTGATCCCCGGCCGCGGCGCGGTGAAGCTCGCGGAGTTCTCGTTCACCGAACTTGGGAGTGGGCTCGACATGCTCGCGGCCGTCGAAGAGACCCCTCGGCGCGAGATGCGCGCCCGGTACTTCCAGCACGCGCTCGACGAGCTCCGGCACAGCGAGCTTTTTCGTAATCGGGCGCGGGCGGTCGGCGGCAGCGGCGGCCGCGCCGAGGCCGTGCTCGACGACCTCGGCTACATCGACAGTCACGGAATCCGCGGGAAAACTTCCTTGTTCCAACAGCTTGGCGAGCGAGAGTTCCTCGCCTTCGTCTGGGTCGCGGAGAGCCGGGCCGCGCAGCAGTTCGGCGTCTACATTGATCTTCTGGGGACTGACCCCTCGACGAAGGAGATGTTCAACAACATCGCGCGGGATGAGCGCTTTCACATCGCCTACAGCCGCGCGGAGCTGGATCGGATGATCGCGGAGGGCGAGGGCCGCGCCGCCTCCTGGGCTGTGCTCCGCGTGCGCGTCCGCCGGCTCGGTGAGGCATGGCTCCGGTTTTCGCGGGTGCTGGGTGACGTCATGAGCGGCCTCTGGCTCGGCATCATCTACTTTATCGGTGTTGGCCCGTTCGCCTGGCTGGCTCGGCGCACGGAGCGCCCGAAGCTCGGTCTGCTGCCCGTAGCGGCGGCGCTGCCGCCGCGCGAGCTTGCCTGGGAGATGGGGTGAGCCGATATGTGCTCGGGCTCTCCGGTCTCTACCACGACTCGGGCGCCGCGCTGCTGTGCGACGGCAAGATCGTCGCGGCCGCGAACGAAGAGCGCTTTTCCCGGCTCAAACACGACTCCTCCTTGCCCGTTCACGCCGCGCGATGGTGCCTCTCCTACGCCGGCGTGAAGATCGAGGATGTGGAGCTGGTCGCCTGGTATGAGAAGCCGCTCAGGAAGTTCGAACGGATCCTCGTCAATCAGATTCTGGAGTTTCCGAGGAGCTTCACCGCATTTCGGCGCTCGACCTTCAGCTGGCTGACGGACAAGCTGTGGGTGCGTAACCGGCTCATCAAGGAGCTCGGTGTGCCGGCTTCACGGCTCGTTTTTGGCGAGCACCATCGCAGCCATGCGGCGAGCGCGTTTTACGCATCCCCTTGGACCGACGCGGCCGTGCTCACCGTCGACGGGGTGGGGGAGTGGGCCACGACCACGCTCTACCAGGGGGGCGGGGAGGGTCTGGCCGCGCGCTCCGAGCTTCGGTTCCCTCACTCGATCGGGCTCATGTATTCGGCGTTCACCGCCTATCTGGGCTTCGCGGTGAACGACGGCGAGTACAAGGTGATGGGCATGGCGCCGTATGGGCGGCCCCGGTTCGTCGACGAGATCCGTCGCGTGTTCCGACTCGGGGACGACGGCGCTTTTGAGGTCGATCTCGACTATTTTTCCTGGCATTGGAGCGCGACCGATAGCTTCACGGAGAAGCTCGTCGCGCTGCTCGGACCCCCACGCTTCCCGGGCGAAGATTTCGACCCCAAACGGCCGGAAGACCAACGTTTTGCCGACATCGCGGCCAGCGTGCAGCAGGTCACGGAAGACGCCCTGGTCGGCCTGGCGACGCGACTCCACCGGGACACGGGACAACGCCGGCTTTGCCTGGCGGGTGGCGTAGCGCTCAACTCGGTGGCCAATCGACAGATCCTGCTACGTAGCCCTTTTGAGGAGCTCTTTGTGCAGCCCGCCGCCGGAGACGCGGGAGGCGCGCTGGGCGCGGCGTTGTGGGCCTGGAACGAGGTGCTTGGCGGGCCGCGGGTCGATGTCGGCCTCGTGCCCGGACTGGGACAGGCATCGCCAGATGAGCAGACGGGAGAGATGTTGTCCGACCTGAAGGCGCATTTCGAGCGACTCGACGATGACACGCTGGTCGAGCGCGCGGCGGAGGACGTCGCCGATGGGAAGGTGCTCGGCTGGGTGCAGGGGCGCTTTGAGTGGGGGCCGCGTTCGCTGGGTCACAGGTCGATCCTCGCGGATCCCCGGAGGGCCGACATGCGCGACCGGATCAACGCGCGGGTGAAGTACCGGGAGCTGTTCCGGCCCTTCGCACCCTCGATCCGCGCGGACGTCGCCCATCGGTACGTCGATCTTCCGGCCGGCGGCGAGCAGCCGGCGCAGTGGATGCTCCTGGTGGCGCCGGTCAAGGACCCGGAGATCCTCCCCGCCACCACCCATGTAGACGGGACGGCGCGGGTACAAACGGTGTATGAGGCGCAGAACCCGCGCTACCACCGCTTGCTCGACGCCGTCGAAGCCCGGACGGGCCATCCGGCGCTGCTCAACACCTCCTTCAACTTGAAGGGGGAGCCTATGGTCTCTTCGCCGGTACAGGCTTACGCCACGTTCAAACGGAGCGGGCTCGACGTGCTGTACCTGGGGAATTTTCGGGTTGAACGTGGAGGGGTGGATGGCTGAACCGACGACCTCAAGCTCGCGGCTCCTGGTGTTTCGGGACCTTTATCGTATGCTTCGAAGGAGCGGCCGCTGGTGGATGATGCCGCTGATGATGTTCCTGGGGGTGCTCGGGTTGGTGCTCGCTGGCCTCCAGGCAGTGCAGTACGTCGCGCCCTTCATCTACGCGGTGTTTTGAAGCGCGTGGTGAGGGTGGGGCGAGCCGGGGGGCTGCTCCGGCCTGGCGGTGCTCCGTGGCCGCGACGGTGGATCGTCAGCGCGTTCTGCTGCATCGAACTTGGCGTGTTGTCCGGTTGTGGCCGGGCCGCGTTCGACAGCGCAGCAGGTATGCCTCTTGTGCTCGGCGAGGCGCTGCCCGCGGCTTTGATGGGGGTGTGGGGCACGAGCCCGACCCACCTGTGGGTGGTGGGCGCCGACTCCGGCACCGGTCCGCAGCTCCTCTTCTACGACGGCGAGGCCTGGCTCGCCCAATCCGGACCCAGCCGAGGCGATCTCTGGGCGATCCGGGGCGTCGGAGCGGCGGTGTACGCGGTCGGGTCCGGCGGGCGCGTCTGGCGCGGCACCGAAGTGGGCGACTTCGTCGAGGACGTGGTGGACCCCGTGGTGACGCTGTACGGGATCTGGGGAGCGGATGAGAGCCACATCTGGGCGGTAGGCGGTGACCCCGACGCCGCGGGGTCCGCGGCCCGGATCTTCAGCTTTGACGGATACACCTGGAGCGAGGCGCCCCTGCCGGTCGAGGCCAGCGCGGCCGCCGCGCTCTTCACGGTCTGGGGGCGCAGCGTCGATGAGGTGTATGCCGCGGGCAGCGACGGTGTGCTTGTGCGTTGGGACGGCGTGTCCTGGGCGACGGTGTTTTCGGGCGGTGATCCGTGGTACGCGCTCGCCGGGGACGCGTCGAACCTCTACCTGGCGGGCGGTGGGGTGGGCGCGATGCTCTACCGGCAGACCGATGGTGTGTGGTTCGACGAACGCCCGGCGAATGCCCTGCCGATCTACGGGCTCGACACCCTCGGCGGGCGGTCCGTGGCGGTGGGCCGCGGGGGTGCGCGCTGGACACGGGGTGGCACGGGCTGGGACCCGGAGACGTCATCTTTACCGCCATCAGAGGCACTTTTTGACGTATGGATCGACTCCTCTGGCGGTGTGTGGATGGTCGGCGGCTCGGTGCTCACCCGCCCGCTCGACCAGGGGGTCCTGATCTACGACGGGCCTGCTGCGCCGCCTCGGCTCCCCACCGGGGACGAGCCGGCGTACTGATCCCCGCGGGTTCCGGGCTGAATCGCTACCGGGTTGCACGGGCGAAACCGGTCGGGTTGGGCGCACCGTTCAGCGCGGGTTCTTCGCCCCGCTCGCCAGGGAGCTTGCCGCAAACACGCCTCCAAGAAAGCCGAAAAGGTGCGACTGCCACGAGACCCCGGGTGTGAGCAGGGGAAGGACGCCCCAGACCATCCCGCCGAAGGTGAAGGTGACGAAAAGGGAGAGCAGGACAGCGCCGACCCGACGGTCGTAAAACCCGCGCGCCATCAGGAAGCCCAGGAAGCCGAAGATCACGCCGCTCGCGCCGATGTGCACCGAACCGGCTCCGCCAAAGAGCCACGCCCCCAAGCCGGCCGTGATCGCGCTGATCGTCCCGACCACGTAGAAGTCCATTCGCCGGCGCGCCATCGCCAGGAAGCCGAGGGGGACTCCCACGAGGGTGTTGCCGAGCAGATGGCCGAAGCCTCCGTGAAGCAGCGGGGCGAACAAGATGCCCCAGAGCCCTGAGAGGCTGCGGGGGACCACGCCGAAGCTGTCGAGCGCGCCGCCAAGGCCAAAATCCACAATCTCGATGAGCCAGAGCAACGCCGTCCAGCGCCAGAGCGTACTCAGCCGGGCCCGCGTGGACACGACCAGGGCCGAGAACTCGTTCCGCATCGGGGGCGACGCCATCAGCGTGGCGCTGCCAGGTCGCGACTCAGCGAGCCGCCTCAGCGGGCGCGCGGCGGCCGTCACGAACGACACGCTCCAGCGTCGCGGCGAGCTCGTCGAGGCGGACCGGCTTCTCGATGTAGCCGTCGAAGCCCTCCTGCCGAACGCGGCTCTCAACGTTGGGATCGCGGTAACCGGTGCAGGCGACCACCGGAATGCTCCGCGTCTGGGGGTCCTCCCTCAACGTCCTCAGGACCTCGAAGCCGTCCATCTCGGGCATGAGGATGTCCATCAGGATCACCGCCGGGCGAAAGCGCGCCACCGCGACGCCCGCGGCAAAGCCGGAGAGCGCTACCTCTACGTCAAAGCGGCTTTTAATCGTAAGGAAGCTGCGCAGCACCTCGGCGAAATCGGGCTCGTCGTCCACTACGAGCACGCGCCGTGCGCCCGCTGCGTTGGTCTCTGCGGAGCTGGCGAGCGGATAGTCGTTCGCTCGGGCAAACGCCCCGATGTCGGCTTCGGTGATGCGGCGATGGCCGCCCGGGGTGCGGTGAGCCACAAGGAGACCGGAGTTGACCCAGTTGACCACAGTCGGCGGGCTGACGCCCAGCATCCGTGCGACCTGAAAGGTGGTGAAATAGGTCGGAGAATCGGGGTTGTTCTTCCTACGTGGCACCGGGGCGCTCCTTGATCGGGCTCCGGCACTGACGGAGCCGGCACACTTATACCTCAAGCGTGAGCGACCACGCGGCGTCAAACCCAAAAGTCGCATCTCGGCGCCTGCTTAACCTCTGCGCCACACCGCTCAGCCAGCGCTGCCGCAGGGCTTCCGAACGTTCGTTCAGCCGCAGCTCGAAGACCCCCGCGCGCGGGTGGGTGAGTAGTTCTCCAGCTTCAAGCTCCTCTCGAAGCAGGTCTGCGAGCCAGCGATCCGCCTCACCCGCAGGCAGGAGCGCGTCACTGCCGTCCGTCACACGTTCGACACGGAGCAGGGGTCGGCCGTCACCGCCGGGCGTCGCGCCAGGGGCGGAGCGCGGCGCCCCGGTGTCGAGGTTGCGCTCTATGCCAACTCCCGGTTGGGGCGCGGCATTCGGGAGCGCCCCGGCGGAGAAAGCCGGGATCGCGTGGCCCGTTGCCGCGACGTGGCACGGTACGCCCAGCAGAGACAGCGCCTGCAGGAGGGCGGGCGAGGGCTCAAACCCGGGCGGCACCGCCACCGCCGTGACGGACGCATCGAGCGCCGCGAGCAGATCGAGGGCGGCGCGGGGTTGGGCGGAGGGCAGGGTGAGCGTGCGCGGCCGGGCCTCGGGCAGGTCGAGCCGCAGGCCCGGGGGTTCGGCGGTGGGCGCGATCCGTACCCCCAGGTCGGTGAGGGTGGCGACCGCGGCACCTGTGAGCGCGTCGATCGGCGCCTTGCCGAGGAGCCCGGTGATGAGGAGACGGGCGCCGGGCCCCCGCAGATCGACGTGGAGCGTGCTGCCGGTCAGCGCTCTCCGCGCGAGCTCACCGAGGACCAACGCCAGGACTGTGGCCAAGGCGCCGTGTACCATGACTTTCGTCGGCCCCTCCGGAGGAGTGAGCGCGATGTTCAGCTTCCGACTGGTGAGCAGGGCATGCACCTGCTCTGTCGCCTCTTTCACGACAGCCAAGAGCGGCGCGACGTCGCCCGGCGGCCGCGCGATAGGTTTGAGCTCCGTGGCGACGGCGGTGGCCTGCTCGTCGATACGCCGTGCCTGGCGCGCGATCGCCGCCAGCGCCGCCGCTCTGCCGGTATCCGGTAGGTCCGCCTGGCCGAGCATCTCCGCATTTCCAAGGATGACCGCCAGCGGAGTTCGCAAGTCGTGGGAGAGTGCGCGTATCGCGACAGCGTGTCGCTGGGTCAGCGCCTCGTGCTCCACGCGGAGGAGCGTCAGGGCGCGGCGGAGCTCCCGGCGGCATAGCTCGGCGCGCGCGAGCCGCGAGAAGGCGGTGCGTTCGACGCGCGAGGGGACGTCGAGCGCGCGCATCGCGCCTTCGAGGAGCCGGGGGGCATCGTCGGCCTCCAGCCGGAGGTCCCAGTCCTCGGGCGGGTTCGTCGCGGGGCCCACGCCGACGAGGAGGGCGTCGGGTGCGTGGTCACGAAGCCTGCGGTGGCAGCCGCTGGGCCCGACGACGAGGAGGGCGTCCGACGGCAAATCCGCGAGCGCGCCTGCCCGCCGTTCAGGGGGGAAAAAATCGACGACGGCCAGCGGGAAACGCTGGCCGTCGTCATACAGATAGCCGTTCTCGGACATCCGCGGGGGGACTACTCCATGATTCGGAAACGGAAGAAGGTCTCGCCGATGATCACCTCTTCTCCGCCGAAGAGTCGCCGGTCGGTGATCAGCTCGCCGTTGACCAGCGTGCCGTTGCTCGACTTGACGTCTTCCATGTAGAAGTTGTTGCCGTTCCGCGTGATGCGGCAGTGGTACCGCGACACCTTCGAGTCGTTCTTGATCTGGATGTCGTTTTCCCGGCCGCGGCCGACCGTGAGGGTGTCCCCGGTGAACGGGTAGATCTGCTCTTCCGCCGTTCCTTCCTGGTAGAGAAGGAGGGCGCGCCGCGGCTTGTCGTTGCCGTCTTCGCCCACGTCGGCGACGATATTGGAGACCGGTGCAGCGTCTGCCTCCGCGTCGAAGTCGACGTCACCACCGACAAAGTCGGTCTCGGCGGCGTCGTCTTCGAAGTTGACTTGCATGCCGTCCGAGGCGCCTTCGCCGACCTCGATCGCGATCTCGTCGTCGCCCGCGTTCACGGTCGCCGGGCGGAGATCCCCCTCGGGCGGCGTGAAGACCACGCCGAAATCTTCGCGGAGGTTCGCGCGCGAAGCGTACTGGCCTTCCTCGTCCCCGAATGACGGGGGTGGAGGGGGGGCGGCAGCAGCGACCGGCGCAGAGGCATCCACCGGCGCGGCGACGGGGGCGGGGGGCGGCGGAGGCGGAGCCGGCTCTGGGGCCTTCGCGGGCTCAACCTCCGCGTATTTTCCCCAGCGAGCCTCGGCCTCCCGTAGCACGCTCAGATCTGCTTCGATCACAGCGATGCGGGAGCCAGCGTCCGCCTGACGATCACGGAGCCCCTGCACTTCGGCAGTGAACTCCTCATCCGTCAGCTCGCCGATCATCTGCCGAAGCTCAAGTTCCTGAACTTCTTCATCGATCCCACCCTTGGAGGTGTTGATCTTCCGAAGCTCAGTCTCGTTGGCGATGATGTATTCCTGCAGCGGGTGGAGAAGCGGAGCCACCTGATCTGAGATCTCGGCGCTCTTGATCTCGTGATCCAGGATGACCTTCTCGATCACCTCCGCCTTGAACTTACCGGCCTGGCTCCTGGCCCGGTCGATGTACATGCGGTGCTGCTCGTACTTGCCGACGAGGAGATTGAACTGTGTGAGAAGTGTTTCCTTCTCCATCGTTAAGGACTCCTAGAAGCTGGCGTGAACTTCGCCGGGCACGGGTCGTGACCAGCCATGAACTGCCGCGTTGATAGTAGAGTGAGGGGGATCCTGTCAAGGGCCGGCGGCTCCGGCACCATCAAAGAACAACTAACAATAACCGTCGGGGACCGTTTCGGGATCGGCATAATTACGAAAGAGGGTAAACTGCCCCAAAAAGGCGAGTTTCACAGTTCCAATCGGGCCACTTCGCTGTTTCGCGATGATCACCTCCGCAATACCTTTGTCCGGACTCTCAGGATTGTAGACTTCGTCCCGGTAGATAAAGAGGATGATATCGGCATCCTGTTCGATTGCTCCGGACTCGCGGAGATCGCTCATCATCGGGCGCTTGTCGGTGCGGGCCTCGAGGGACCGATTGAGCTGGGAGAGGGCGATGACGGGGATCTGGAGCTCCTTGGCGAGTATCTTCAGGCCGCGGGAGATGTTGCTGATCACCTGCTCTCGGGACTCCTTGGCGTTTCCGCTACCTTGCATCAGCTGGAGGTAGTCGATGATCAACAGGCCAAGCTCGGGATGTTCTGCTTTGAGCCTTCTCGCTTTGCTGCGCAGCGCAGGCATGGTGAGGCCGGGGGCGTCGTCGATGTAGAGGGAGAGGCGCTGGAGGGCCTCGGCGGCCGTGTGCAGCCTGTCGAAATCTTCACGGTTCAAATCGCCGATGCGCACCTTGGAGGCGTCGACCTGCGCTTCTGCGGTGAGCAGTCGGGTGACGAGCTGCTGGCGCGACATTTCGAGAGAGAACACCCCGACCGCCGCGCCGCCCTTCTGGGCCGCGTTGAGCGCGAGGTTGAGCGCAAGCGCGGTTTTGCCCATCGCCGGCCGCGCCGCGAGGATGATGAGATCGGTCTTCTGGAGGCCCGCGAGCCGGCTGTCGAGGTCCGCGAAGCCAGTAGTGACGCCGGTGACGACCACTGAGGTGCCCGTACGGCGCGCCTCCTCGAACAGCGCCTGTCGGTCTTCGATGACCTCGAGCTGCTCGCGCAGCACCTCGGCGAGGCCAAACCAATCGCGGGATTCCGTCCCTTGCGAGACCTCAAAGACCGACTTCTCGGCTTCGGCGACCAGCGTGCCGATCTCGTCCTCGCCCGCGGACGCACGATCGATGATCGACCAGGCGGCCAGGATGAGCCGCCGCCGCACGGAGTACGCGCGCAACTTCTCGGCGTAGAGCTTGACGCTCTCGACGCTAGGACAGGCGTTGGGAAGGGCGACGATGTACGCCACACCGCCGTAGTGCTCGGGTTCCGGGCGCTGGCTGACCTCGTCAAGCACCAGCTGGAAGTCGTATCCACCCCGGACCTCGGCGAGCTCGATGAGCAGCTGCAGGAGCGCCTGATGCTGGGGGCGGTGCAGATCTTCGGCCGTGAGCAGCTCCCGAACATCAGGCAGCTGCGACGGGTCGAGGAGGAGCCCCCCTAAAAGGGAACGTTCGATCTCGGTGCTGTGGGGCAGCCGCCGCCCCGCCGAGGCCTCCGCACGTGTGATCCTGATGCCCGTACCCTCTCTCACGACGCCCCGCTCCGGGCCCGCCTATCGCGGGGAACCCGGGTACACGAGGGGGTAGGGGCCCAGCAGGCCCTGCTCAGGCGCGAATCACGTAGACCTTGACCACCGCGTCGATGTTGGCGACCAGCTTGACCGGCACGTTGTGAACGCCGATGTTGCGGATCGGGTCGGGAAGCAGGATCGAGCGACGATCAAGCTCGATGCCCTGCGTCGCGAGCGCCTCGGCGATGTCCTGGTTGGTGACGGAGCCGAAGATCTTCTCTTTGTCTTCGGCGCTGGTCTGGCGCTTGATCGTCACCGCGGTGGCGACCACGCGGGCGGCGAGCTCACGCGCGCTGGCGAGGGCCCGGGCCTGATGGGCCGCCGTGACCCGCTTCTGGTGCTCGAGGCGACGGGTGTTCCGTTCGTCAGCGAGCACAGCCAAGCGGCGCGGGAAAAGGTAGTTACGGCCGTAGCCATCGGCGACGTCGCACACATCACCGCTCTTGCCGAGGTTGGGGACATCTTCCTGGAGGATGATCTTCATGATTGCTCCTGGCGGCCCGAGGGCACGACCAGCAAAGGGTGGGGATAGGATCGAAGGGGCGAGGCGGGGCGCTGGGCCCGCTCCTCGACCCCCCGGCGACTAGTCTTCGACCTCGACGCCGACTTCGTCCTCGATCTCTTCGGCTTCGCGGTAACGCGCCTCGGCCTCTTCTTCGGCACGTTGGGCGGCCATACGCTCAGTCCGGTGACGGCGACGCTCCTCGGCGACCTGGCGCGTGCTCTCGATGTCGACGTTCTCGCCGAGCCGCACGGTGAGGTAACGGAGCAGGTTGTCTTCGATCCCGAGCACCCGCTCGATCTCGTGGACCAGCTTGGCCGCGCTCACGTAGTTGACGTAGATGTACTGGCCACGAAGCTGCTTCTTGATGGGGTATGCGAGCTTGCGCCGGCCCCAGTCTTCGGTGACCAGCACCGCGCCACCGCTTTCGGTGACGAGGCTCAGGATGCGGGCGGTGAGCCGCGAGGTGAGGTCGTCGGTCATGTCGGGCCGAGCGATATAGATGGTCTCGTATTCGTTCAAGGTCATGATTCCTCCACCTGGACTACGGGGAGCGGAAGGCTCCCGCGGAGGTCACTGGATGAGTGCTGAGGGTTTGGGCTTGGGAGTGGTCAAGGAGGTGTTGTACTGGTTCATCGTGGCTTCGAGCCCGCGCGTGAGCACGGACTCGACCGAGTCTGCGGCGGCGTCGAGCGCCGGATCGAGCTCCGCGAGCTCTGCCGCGCTGAGGGGGCTGAGGACGTAGTCCGCGGCGACCTGCCCCTCGGGGGGCCGGCCGATCCCGACACGTACGCGTAAGAAATCACCAGGGATGAGGCGTTGGATATCCTTGATCCCGTTGTGACCGCCGGCTCCGCCGCCCGGCCGTACACGCAGGCGCCCGCTCGGGAGATCGAGGTCGTCCTGGACCACGATGAGCTTATCGACGGGCACTTTGTAGTATCCGAGGATCGAGGCGACCGGCTGGCCCGACACGTTCATGTACTGTTGTGGTTTGACCAGGGCAATGCGACTGCCCGAGGCCGAGCCGTCACCCAGATCGGCGCCGAACTGGCGACGCCCGACCGGGATCGACCAGCGCGCCGAGAGCCGATCGATCACCAGGAACCCCGCATTATGCCGGGTCCGGGCGTACCGGGCCCCCGGGTTTCCCAAGCCAACCACCACATACACGACGACTACTTCTTGGCCGCAGGCTTCGCGGCGGGGGCGGCCTTCGGAGCGGCCTTCGGAGCGGCCTTCGCCGCGGCCTTCGCCGGTGCCGCTGCTGCTGCGGCTTCGGCTGCCGCGGGGGTGGCAACGACACCGCGCTTGCCCTCGACCGTGACGACGTTGTAGTCGCGACGGAAGCTGATCTTCGCCCCTGGAGGAGCGACGAGATCGGAGGCACGGATGAAGCCGCCGATATCCAGGTTGTTCACGTCGATCTCGACGACCTTCGGGATCGCGCTCGGGGGGCAACGAACGCCCACCTTCCGGGTGAGGATACGAAGGGTGCCACCCGCGCGGGTACCGG
>CANKTH010000153.1 GCA_947486185.1 Deltaproteobacteria bacterium | reverse complement strand
TGACCCACGCGTCGTCGTCTTTGGGATCGATCGAGAGGCAGCGACGAAACTCAGCCTCGGCCGCGCTCCACTCCCGCGCCAGACGCAGCGCGTCCGCGTGGCCGAAGGCGGCCTCGGCGCTCTCCGGGTACTCGCCGGCGGCCTGGGCCCAAAGCGTCACTTCGCTGCTCCAAACCAGGTTTCGGCGCAGGGTGAGCGTCGCTGCCGCGAACAACAGGAGCAGCCCGACCCGGTTGGTCCACATCGAGCGCTCTCCCGCGAAGCTCGCGAAACCGAGGAACAGGAAAAACCCTGCGAGATAGCTGCGATGCTCGGCCATCACCTCCTTGAGCGGCACCGCGGACGACGGCAACAGCCATGCCGCCCCGCCGACCAGCGCGAGGCTCAGGGCTGCGTCTCGCCGCCGCCACACCAAGGCGACCACACCGAGGAGGCCCACGAAGGCGAGCGCGCCTTCGGCATCCGCGAGTCCGCTCCGGTGGTGCAGGATCGATTGTCCCCAGGGGAAGAGCCACAACCGGGCGTAGCTCACCCATGCGCCCGATTGTGACAGGACGTGATCGACCACGGTCCGTGAGAGCTCCCCAACGGGGAGCCCATAGGCCCCAACCCGGACGGCGCCTGCCAGTGCCAATAGAAGCACTCCGAAACCGAGGGCTCGAACCAGGCGCTGATCCTGGGCCTCGGGCCCGGACCGGAAACGACGAACCAGGTAGATCAGAGCCACAGGCAGGGTGAAGGCGGTCTCTTTGGTCAAGACGCTCGCCAGGAGCCCGAGGAGCAGCCACCCCGGCCGGCCCCGCGCGGCCCCGTTGAGCGCCAGCAGCCAGCCGGTCCCGCACAGGGCATCCGAGCGGCCGGTGATGTAGGTCACCCCCTCGGTGACCATAGGATGTACCGCCCAGATCGCCGCGGCCCACTCGCCGCGCCGCCCAAGGAGCCACGCTCCCAGGCTCCACGCGAGCCCGACATTGACCATGTGAATCGCGAGCGAGACCAGGTGGTAGCCGCGAGGATCAAGCCCGTCGAGGCTCCAGTTCAGCGCGTAGCTCGCGATGAGGAGCGGCCGGGACAGGTTGTAGCCGATGAGCGCCTGCCACGCGGCCCACGAGCGGATGGTCGGGTTGCCCACCACCTCGATCTTGTCGTCGTAGGTAAAGGGGCTGTCCAACGCGGGGAACCACAGGCCGACGATGAGGACTCCCAGCGCCACCCCCGCCAGGCGTAGCCGGCGCTGCGCGCTCAGCCGAGCACCCGCTCCAGGCGCTCAACCGCCGCTCGGAGGGTCTCCATCCGTTTACAGAAGGCGAACCGAACATAGTCGCGGCCGAGGCGTGCATCTTCGTAGAACACGCTCGGCGGTATCACGGCGACCCCGCGACGGGTGAGCTCTCGGCAAAATGTGATGTCGCTAGCTGGCTCCTCCGCGTCCGCCCGGACGTGCGCCAGCCGCTCGATACCCGCGCAGACGAAGTAAGTGCCCTCGGGGGGCCGCAAGCTGAAGCCGAGCCGGGTCAGCGCCTCACAAAGGTAATCGCGCCGCTCGCGATAGTCATGGATCAACGTCTGGTAGTACGATGGCTCCGATCGCAGGGCGGCCACCGCCCCCCATTGAAGCGGCGTCGCTGTCGCAAAAGTGATGAACTGGTGCGCGGTCCGCACCGCCGCCGACAGGGGCGCCGGTGCTACGGCCCAACCGATCTTCCAACCGGTCAACGACCAGGTCTTGCCCAGGCTCGACAGGGTGATTGTCCGCTCAGCCATACCAGGCAGGGTGGCGATAGGAATATGCTCGCCTTCAAATACGAGGTGCTCATACACCTCGTCGCTGATGCACAACACATCAAATGCGACGCACAGCCGGGCGATGAGCTCCAGCTCGTCCCGCCGGAAGACCTTCCCCGTGGGGTTGTGCGGCGAGTTGAGGAGGATCGCTCGGGTTCGTGGGCCAAATGCCGCGGTCAGCGCCGCCGGGTCGAACTGAAAGTCGGGCCAGCGGAGGTTGACCACCCGCGGCGTGGCGCCTGCCATGAAGATGCTGGCCCGGTAGGAGTCGTAGAAGGGTTGGAACACCACCACTTCGTCGCCGACATCGCAGATCCCGTTGAGGGTCGCGAAGATCGCCTCCGTACACCCGGAGGTCACTGTCACCTCACGGTCGGGGTCGAACTCCAGACCGTAGCCACGCGAATACTTCGCCGATATCTCGGCGTTGAGCGCTGGGATACCGGTCATCCGTGCGTACTGGCCGTGACCGGCACGAATCGCGGCGATACCCGCGTCCTTGACGTGATCTGGGCCATCAAAGTCTGGAAAACCTTGAGCGAGGTTGATCGCGCCGTGCTCCTGTGCGAGCCGGGTCATCTCGGTGAAGATTGTGGTGCCAAAGCCGGCGAGGCGGCGAGAGAGGGGCGGCCTCAAACTCACTCCGTCAAGCCGCGGTATTTCCCTCGCCAATACACCAGCGGTGCGCCATCGTTCACCACGACCTCTTCGACCCGGCCAATGAACAGGGTGTGATCACCGCCTCCTACCTCCTGCTCCACCCGACACTGGAGCACCGCGAGCGCCCCCTCGATGGCGCCGTCGGCGGTGATCGGTACCGGGCCCTCCGTTGGCCGACCGGCGAATCGATTGGACACCGCGTCCTGACCCTGGGTCAGGATATTCACGGTGAAAGCAGCAGCCTCCCGGATTCGTCCGAGAGCGGTCGCGGCATTCCCAATCGAGATCAGGATCAGCGGTGGGTCCATCGACACCGAGACAAAGGCGCTGACGGTGATCCCGTGGGGGGAGGAGTAGGTTTGATCGGCCCGGGTGGTGACCACGGTCACCCCGCTGGGCCAGCTACCGAGGGCACGACGGAAGTCGGCGGCAGAGACAGTCATCCGGCCTGCCTACCCGGTTCGTGGCGCGTCGGCGAATCGTGGGCCGGCCACCGCCAGATTCTCGTCGATCTGGCGGTTCAACGGGGATCGGCACAGCAGCGGAACCCGGTGGAGTAGTCGTGGTAGCTCGTGGTGTGGGCCGTCGTGGTGTAGCTGCACCCTGCGCCGTTGATCACGGCGTCCGCGTAGAAACCTCCCTTGAAGGTTCCGTTGGCGTCGTCGATCCACTCGTGGAGGTTGCCGTGCAGGTCGTACACGCCCTCGGCGCTCACACAGTCCGGGTTGGCGCCCGCTGCGTCTTCGGTGTCGGGCTGCTGGTTGATGCCCGGATCGTTCATGTGCTCGCCGTCCCAGACGCCGGTCGAGGTCCCGAAGTAGTCGGTGACAGGGTGGGAGTCGCGGCTGTCATTACATGCGTCGGCATCGTAACGGTCGCCGTAGGGGTAGGTGGTTTGATCGGGGCCCTGGCAGGCACGCTCCCACTCCTCCTGCGTACAAAGCCGTTTTCCGGCGTTCTCGCACGCCACGGCCGCGATATCGCCGCTGATGTAACCTTGAGGCATCACGCCTTCCGCGGCGTAGGCGACCCCGCCGTCGGGGACCTCGTAGGGGCTCCAACCTTCGAGCGCCGCCTCCCACCGATCAATACATACGAAGCCTGTGAGGGCCATTTCTCGGGGGCACGGTCCCCCGGGGGTCTCGCTGTCCTGAGTCCCGGTGTCGTCCGTTGGGGGGGTGCCGCTCTCGGGCGGGCGGCTGTCGTCCGAGGCGCCGCGCACGGTCGTCGTGCCTGGTTGGGCGTGGCGCTCGACGGGTGACCGGCAGCCGCTGATCAGGAGTACGAGCAGACCCGCGCGGCCTGCCGCGGTCCATTCCGGAACGCCAGACATCAGAATTGGCGTCGAAGGCCGATAAACGCGTTCTCCTGCGAGATGTTCAGCACCATTGAGCTCGTCAACCCGGCCGCTCCCGCGAGGGTGAAGGCGTAGCCGATGCCCACCCGCGACCGAACCGCGCCGTTACAGTAGCCTTGCTGCGTCACGCCGAAGCCCGAGCCGGGGCTGTCGTCGCAGATCTCGGCGATCGAGTCCAGCCACCCGGCCGCCACGAGCGCCAGGCCCACGCCGATCAGCGCCCCGGAGGTGCCGGTCACCAAGGAGCCGAGGGTGGAGCCGCTTCCGCCGCCCGAGCTCTTTTTCGGCGAGTCTTCCTCAGCCGCGACGCCGGCCCGGTCGGAGGGTTTCGGCTGCGGATACGGCGGCAGAGGATCGGCGGGCCAGAGGTAGGCAGTTGAAACGACCTTTCCGGTGAGGTCGATGCGCTGGAACAGGGTCGGCAGGCTCGCGGCCCGATCGGTGACGATCTCGCCGTCGAGCCGGATGGTGCCGTCCTTCACGGGCGGGATCGGGTTCCGGGCGGTGTCGTCTACCGACAGGGCGTAGTAGGCCTCGCGAATAGGGTTGTCCGCGGGGACGAGGTTTTCGGGAAACTCGTAGTAGCTCTGGATGGAGCGCGCCGCGGCAAAGGCTGCTTCGGCACGGGTACGCTCGTTCTTGGCCATGGCGAACAGACCCTGCTGCCGGTGCAGACGCGCGGCGACCTCGGGCGACACGGGATCCCCAAGGCACTCGATCAATCCGTCGAAGCCATCCGCGATTTCCCCGAGTTTCCCGGCATCAAGCTGCTTCAGTGCCGTATCGGCGGCGTCCATCTGGCGCCACAGCGAGTCAACGCCGACGGCCTCCTTACACGCCGCCAGAGCGCTCGTCGGCGCGAGGAGCAGGATGAGGCCGACCAGAAGGGGGGCTCGGAGCAACGGACCTCCAGGGGGTCGGTCGCCGAAATGGCAACACCGGACGCCCGGTCGCAGTTATCATAGCGCGGGCATGGTCGTCGGTCGGCCTCCGCTGCTTTCTTTCTACCTGCTTGTCCCCCGGCCGCTGCATCTCGGGGTCTCTGGTACGATGTTGACGCCCACTCTACACCTCGCGCTGCCGGCACCCGAGACGCAATCCGCCACGGAGGTGGCGCTTGTCGAGGTGCTTCGCCGGAGCTGGCCCACGTTGCACGCGCTGGCGTCACGAATGCTCTCCGATCCGGGGGACGCCGAGGACGCTCTTCAGAATGCCTGGATTCGTGTCTGGCGCGCCCGGGACCGTGTCGTCGTCCATCCGTCCGCCTTCGTGCGGACGGTGGTAGTGCGCGAGTGCCTGCGTCAGCTGCGTTGGCGGGGCGTCAAGCGGTGGTTGAGCCTCGACCAGGATCTGCCGGGCCGTGAGGACCCGGAGCACGCCTTGATCGTCGCGGAGGAGCACCGCGCTCTTCGTCAGCGGCTCGACCAGCTCCCCGCTCGCCAACGGCTGATTGTGGGCCTCCGCCTCGACGAAGGCTGGTCCATCGCCGAGATCGCCGAGGCGTCCGGCGTCGGCACCGAGACCGTCAAGACCCACCTCTCCCGCGGCCTGGCGCGGCTCCGGGAGGGCGTATGAACCCGGCTTGTCGCGCAGCATTATCCGCGTCAGGGGCCGACGAGGTAGCGGCGGCGCGTGCCCACGCACGAGACTGTCCCGATTGTTCGAGGAGCCTCGGACTGGTGGATCGATGGTCCCCCCCGCAGGTCCGCACGACGCCTCGTGCCCCCGATCCGGCGTGGCTGGACCGGGCGGCGGCGGCGCAGTTTCGGCGAGAGATGGCCGCTGCGGCACTCGTCCTGGTCTCCGCCGGGGGCGCGTGGTGGTGGGCTCAGCAACCCGCGCGTCCGACGCAGGAGGTCGAGTTCGCCGTGCTGGATGAAGCGATGCTGGGCCTCGGCGCGGCGGATGAGCTCCGGGCGACGGCCGCCCTTGCACTCCTTGAACCTTCTGATCCCCTGGATCTGCTCATCGACCCGCTGATGGAGACCCCGTAGATGGCGCCAAAGCCCTGGTATCGTGTCGCGTTGTTGTGGCTCTCGCTGAGCGGCGGCCTGGTATCCGCAGAGCCCCTCGCTCCCGGCGTGCGTGATTTTCGGACGATCAGCGCCGAGCTTGGACTCGACGAAGGGCAGCAGGCGCGGGTCGCGGAGGCGATTCGCCTGCACAAGATCGCGCGCGTCGACCTCAAGGCGCAAGCCGAAAAGGCAGAGATCGAGCTTCGTTATCTGCTGGCCGCTCAGAAACTCGACGAGATAGCCGTCCGCGCGGCGGTGGAGACGTTGTCGGCGGCCGAAGCGGCCTTACGCCGCAGCCGCGTTGAGCTCGCGATCGCGCTGCGGCGGGAGTTGAGCGCGGAGCAATGGGCCACGTTGCAGGAGCGGTGGGAGGCCGCGGGGGGCTGAGGTCGAGCGGCTCTCGTGGGCCGCCGATGGTCGCGGCTCCGCGCCGAAGCTTCACAAAAAATCGTCGGGGATCGTGACGGCGACGTCGCCCCGCACCTGGGCCTGGCACGCCAGACGGTCGCCACGCGCGACCGCGTCGGGCCCGAGCACCATCTCCTCAAGCCCAGACGCGGGGCTCAGGTTCTTCCCGCCCGTGTGGATCAGTACGCGGCACGTGCCACAAGAGCAGTTTCCGCCGCAATAATAGCGCAGATCGACGTCAGCGTGCTTGGCGGCGTCGAGCAGGCTCCCCCCCGGCGGCACCTCGACGAGCTGGGTGCCAAAGCGGATTTGTACCGAGGCGCCGCGTCGTTCGGGGCCACCCTGAGCCACCCGCGGCGCGGGACCCAGCTCGGTGTCGTGGCGCAGCACGCGCTCGATCACCGCTGCGCTCGCGCGCGACGCCACCTTCATGCTGCCGCGCAACATCCGGAAGGGCAAGGACGGGCGATCGGACATACAGCGAATCTCGCCTCTCCGGGTGGCGTTACGCAAACCTTAGCCGACGCTCTCGTATGCTGGTGCACCGGCGCGCCTGTCGAAGTCGCGCGCCGGTGACTGACCGCAATCTCGGCGCGGGCCCACCCCGCAGGCTCAAGTGCGTTTACCTTAGTTCGGGAGTGCAGGTGTCCATCCAACGGGCAGAGCCGATCAAGCTGACCGAGGTCCAGACGGGCCCCGCGCGGTCGCACGCTCCCGCCGTCGATCTGCCGGACCGCGCGCTCCCGAGCTCGATGGGCATGCTGCTGTCCTGCGTCCTTCATCTTGGCATTCTGGTGGTGGTCGGGGGTTGGCTTGTCCGCCAACCGCCGCGGCCGCGCCCGGAGCTGCGTACGCGGGTGGCCATCGTGGACGAGCCGGTCGAGCTGGTAAGCGCTCCGGATCCGCCGCCCGAAGCACGCGAGAAAGCAGCGGCGACGCTCGAGCGGCCTGCCGCCAGCGCCCGACGCCCGGCAGCGGCGGGCACACCACCTTCGCGGGCCGCGCCGCTTCCCCGGACCAGAGCGGCGCGCACCGGCAAAGCGCGCACCGGCGTCGAACGCCCGGATCGGACGGAGGGGGCGGATGCGGGCAACGTCCGTCCCGCGCCCGCCCGGCCCGAGGCCAAGGCGCAGGCAGAGAAGAGAGCCGCCCACGTCCCGAAGGTCGTGCCGGACAATCCAGAGCCGGTCGCCCCGCCCGACCCCGAGGCGAGCGAGAGCCAGGCAACGGGCGACCAGCCTGGGCGGGCGGCGGCGGGAGACGAGGAGTGGCAGCGCTTGACCCGGGCCGAGGGGCGACCCGAGGACACCCCGGTGTCGGAAGCGCGCTGGCTCTCGGACCGAAACCAGCGGTCAGACGAGGAACAACGGTCCTTGTCCAGCGTACATCGCGCGATCGGCTCCGGCAATACGGCAGATACCACCATGGCCCCTGACCAGGCCGGGCAGAAGAGCGGCGCGCTCATGGGCCAGGGGCCGAAGGCGGCGGGCGTCGGCGGCCGGAAGCCCGGAGAGGGCACGCCGACGTCGGAGGAGCTCCCCGGCGCGGGCCACGGCGGCGTGGTGTCGGCGCCGGGGCAGAGCGCCTCCGGGCAGGAGGGCCGCGGAGCTGCCAGGCCGAGCGGGGGAGGTCCGGACGCGGCCGTGAGCGCGCCTGAGACCGGCCCGGCAACCCCGCCGGGCCTCGTGCCGCTCGTGAGCTCCGGGGTGGTCGGTGTCTCCCTGGTTGATCCCGAGCTTCCTCCAAAGGACAGGCCGGCGGAGCCTGTCGCGCCCCGCACGACCCCCCGTGTCACCGCTCCGGCCGAGTCGGTGGAGACCCCCGGCCCTGAACCGGTCCCGGGGCCGTCGAACGCCGAGCCGATACGACCCAAAAAGAGTTTTGCCGCGGATTTTCTTGCGCCCCTTATCGCCCCCGGTCCAGAAGACACCACCGCCCAGCGAGAGATGAACACCGCAGGCTGGGCCTCCATGGCGATCCTGCCCGAGGAGGTCACGCTGGGCGAAGAGACCATCCTCAGCACCCGGGAGAGTCCTCTCGGCTACTGGTGGGTGGGGGTGGACGACCGGATCCGTCGCCAATGGCGTTACCCGCCAGAGCTCTCGGCGCTCGGCATCGAGGGCACGGTCGAGCTCGGGTTCCTTGTCAAGAAGAATGGAGAAATCAGGGATGTCCGCGTGCTGCGCTCCGCGGGTCGATCCCAGCTCGACGCTGCGGCGGTCGCGGCTATCCCCGCCCGAGTGGAACCTCTGCCGCCCGGTTTTCGTCGACTCCCCGTCAAGCTGACCTTTCGTTACCGGGCGCCTTGAGCGGCCAGCGTCACCTCCAGATCGGTGCTTCCCTGAGGTTCCGTGGAGGGTGTAGACGGGCATCTCGCGCCGGCTGCCCTCGCCGCGCGCCGGTGGCTCCCCGCACGCCTGTTCGCGGGGCGCGGTGGTTCGGCCTGCGGAACGCCTGATGCTGGCCACAGCCTCTTCGGGCGCGCTCACTCCTCCCGTTGGGCCCCAGACTCCGGCTCCCGCTCGGTGTAGCCGAGCGCCTCCAGCGCGCCCGCTACCTCCGGGTTGAACCCCTCGATCTCGCCGCCAATAGGCAGCGGAACCGTCGCCCACGTGACCCTGACCGGTACGCCCTTGTTCGTCTTGAGCTCGGCCAGGGTGGCTCCGGAGCCGTCGGGCTCGGCGCCTGACAGGCCCGCGCTCCGCGCTGGGTCGTTCTCGATACGCAGCGTAGCGCCCCGCGCTCCCTCCACCGGATCACCGGCGAGCGCGACGTAGACCTCTCGTTGATATCCCCGTTGCCCCGTGAAGCGGATCTGGACGGCGGTGGGGCCGCTCCGGCCGTCACACGCGCGCTCCGGGCCGAGCCCGGCCAGGGTGGCGCCGGCATCGGGAGGCAGGAGGTCGCGGCAGGCGACCGTCGCCGAAGAGCGCGAGAAAGGATCGCCGCCCGCCCAGACCGCGTGCACGCCGGCGGGCACCTCCAGCAGCACGCCCAGGTCCTTACTGGCGACTTCGTTGACGGTGAGGCGGAGCGCGGTGACGGCCGCGCCGCTCACCCCTTCGCCGAGCGCCTCGCGCGACTTTTCAATGTCCGCGGTTGCACGGAGATCGTTCGCCTCCAGCGGGTCGTTGGCGAGGTCAAAGACCCGCTCGACGCCCTTACGTGTCACGAGCTTCTGGTCGCCGATGAGCGAGCCCCAGGACTCCTCTCCGTAGAGTGGACGGCCAAAAGCCCTCGCGCGACCGGTGAAGCTCGCGGTGTCCCCATCCCGTGCCAGCTCGAGCAGCGACTCGCCGTCGAGGCCGTCGAAGGGCAGGCCCAGCGCGGCGAGCAGGGTCGGCGCTACGTCGAGCAGCGAGACCGGCGCGTTCACCCGGCGAGGCGCAGCGCCGGGGAGCCGCATGATGAGCGGGATCCTCAGGAGCTCATCGTGAAGGCTATGCCCGTGCTCCAGATCGTCGTGGTCGTAGAATTCCTCGCCGTGATCGGCGAAGATCACCACGATCGCGTCGTCGGGGAGACGCGCAAGCACCCGTGCGACCTGATCATCGATGTAGCGGAGGTTCTGGTCATACCGGGCCTTCAGGTAGCGAGCCTGCTGCTTGCGGTCGTACTTCTTGGCGCGCAGCAGCGTGTTCCGGTTGAACTCCGCGGGCAGCTCGGGCAGGTCCTCCTCCACGAACATCCCGCGGTAGGAGAAAGGCTCCTTATACGGCAGGTGCGCGTCCATGTAATGGACCATCAGCAGGCTGTCCTGGTCGGCGTGGCGCGATAGGAAATCGATGGCGCCGTCGCTCTCCACCTCGGCAAGCGGCAGGTTGATGCAGCGATGTTCTCCCCAGTCCTTGCTCATCTCAAAGTTCGAGGACAGGTAGATGTTGCCCACGATCGCGCCCGTGGCCCAGCCCAGGGCTCCCAGGCGACGCGCGAGGCTCTCAGCGGTGCTCCAGCGCTCGGGCTGCTTACCGGTCAGGACGGTGCGGGTGCTCGGAAGCGTCCACGGTGCGATGGTTCGAGCGTCCTCAAAGATCACGTTTGCTGTCGCGAAGCGGTCGATCGCCGGCGTCGCGTCTCTCGGGTTCCCGTAGACTCCGACGTGGTCGCGGCGCAGGGTGTCGATGAAGACCAGCACCACCTTCCTCGGCTCGGGCGAGGGCACGTAGATCGACGGGGCGCCCACGAGCAGGTGATCACGGAGAGGCTGCGTGTCCGCGCTCCGCAGCTCGACGTGCCGCAACCCAGCCCACGCGGAAAGGTCTGCTTTCCAATCTATGAATCCGCTGGGTGGCACCCGGGTCTCGGCGACGCGGGTGCCGTCAACCCAGAGCTCGAGCCCGGTACCATCGCTCACTGTGCCGTCCGCCACTTCCGGGGGAACGATACCCGGACTGCTCCGAAACACCGCCCCCGGCGGCAGCTCCAGCCGCCAGCTCACCCGGCCGGGCGCCGGCAGGTAGATCCCCTGCCGGGTGGTGGCATCCACCTGGGCGTTTCGCGTGACAAAACGTTCGGGCTTGGTGGCCTTGTCATAGAAAAAGGCGGCCTCGCGTTCGTTGGCGACCGGCCAGGCTACCTGGAAATCGTGCTCGCCCGGTGGCCCGGCGTCGGCTCGGATCCGTACGGTCAGCGAACGGGCCGAGACGGCCCAGGTCTGAGCGCGGTCACGGTCGCCCAGGTCGTTGCCATAGTTGAACTTCAGTTTTCCGCGGCGAACGCTCATGCCCTCCGGCGCGGAGCCGAAGAAGAGCGAACGGAGGCGCACCGGGAGCGGCGCCTCGTAGGAGCGCACGCCGCCGGTCACCCCTACGAGCCGCCAGGGGCCGGTTACCGGGATCTCGGTGGGGTTGGCTGACGGGGTGGTTTCACCCAGCTCGACGACCCCGGGGGGTAGATAGGCCAGACCAAAGCCCGCAACGGCGCGACCTGGGTGTAGAAACGCGAGCAGACCTGCTGCCAGCGCCACCCTCAGAAGAAGCCCTCGGTTCACAACGTGTCCGCGACGCGTACGACGAACGCCGATCGGATCAGCGGCGCCGCCGCCGAAGCGCGAGGAGCCCGACCAGCCCGAGCCCGGCCGCGCCCGGCGCGCTGTTGCAGCCGCCTGAGCCCACATCGGCGGTGTTGACCACCATGCTCGACGCCACCACCCCGCCGGGGCCGCCTACAGTCATGACCACCACGTAGCTGCCGTCCGCGGGAAACTCGAGGATCGGCGCCCAGGCATTGGCGCTCAACACCAGGTTGGCCTCGGTGGCGTCGGCGACGCTGGTGCCCTTGTAGGCGTTCCAGGCGATCTCATCGATACAGCCGTAGGTGGTCACATCCGAGTGGTTGTAAGCCTGGTATTGCAGACCATCCACATGCCCCATCTGGAAAAACCCGGGAGCACCTTCCGCAACTGCCGGCGGCTCGCACGCGATGATGTAGCCGAGCTTCACCTCGCGGGATTCGACCTCGCCGCACTCTTCGTTGAAGAACACATAGTCGACCGAGACCGTGTACTGGTCCTGCGCGACAAACTCGTGTGTCGGGTTGAGCTCGGTGCTGGTCCCGCCGTCCCCAAACCGCCACTCTGCCGAGATCACCTCGACCGACTCATCATCGGCTTC
>CANKTH010000152.1 GCA_947486185.1 Deltaproteobacteria bacterium | reverse complement strand
TCGTCGGAGACGGCGCCTTCGGGCTGGGCACACGCGGGCCCGGCGGTATCCGGGTCCCCGAAGCCGTCGTCGTCGTCGTCCGCGTACCAGGTCGGGGCGTCGGCTGCGCTATTCTCGTCGGTGGCCCCGTCGCAGTCGTCGTCGATTCCGTTACAGAGCTCGGTGTCGGCGGGCGATACACTGGGGGATGTGTCGTCACAATCCTGGTCACTCGCTACATATCCGGCGGGGGATGAGCAGGCGACGGTGCTGTCCGCGGCGTCGCCGAAGCTGTCCCCGTCGGTGTCGGCGTACCAGGTCGGGGCATCGAGCGCGCTGTTTTCGTCGCTGTCCCCGTCGCAGTCATCGTCGATGCTGTTGCAGGTCTCGATCGCGTCGGGTGATACACCGGAAGATGTATCATCACAGTCCTGGTCGTCCGCGACGTATCCGGCAGGAGAGGAACAGGCGACGGCGCTGTCCGCAGCGTCACCGAAGCTGTCCTCGTCGGTGTCGGCGTACCACGTGGGAGCATCCGTCGCGCTGTCTTCGTCGGTCTCTCCGTCACAGTCGTCGTCGATGCCGTTACAACTCTCGGTTCCGTCTGGCGAGACATCACCCGATGTGTCGTCACAATCCTGGTCGTTCGCCACATATCCAGGGGGTTGCGAGCAGGCAGCGATGCTGTCCGCGATGACGCCGAAGCTGTCACCGTCGACGTCGGCGTACCAGATGCCGGCGTCGTTCGCGCTGTCTTCGTCGCTCGACCCATCGCAGTCGTCGTCCACGCCGTTACAGAGCTCGACTCCGTTGGGGGACACGGCCGGCGATGTGTCGTCACAGTCCGTGTTGTCGGCGATGAAGCCCGAGGGCGCCGCGCAGGCGGGGGAGGAGACGGCAGGGTCACCATAGCCGTCGGCGTCGCTGTCGCCGTACCATGTGCCGGCGTCGATGGCGTCGTCTTCGTCGGTGGCGCCGTCGCAGTCGTCGTCGGCGCCGTTACAGGTCTCGATCCCGTCGGGGCGGGCGTTGGAGTCGTTGTCATCGCAGTCTTCACACGCGGCGTAACCATCGTCGTCGTTGTCGTCGTAGCCGACCGAGCCGTCACAGTTGTAGTCGTTGGGGTCGGTACAATCCGGCTCGTCAGCGCCCGGGTGATACATGGGATCGCTGTCGTCACAGTCGGTGTTGGTGGCGGCATATCCATCGGGCACCTGACACGCGCGCATCGAAGCGTCGTCGCCGCCATGACCGTCGGCATCGGCGTCGAGGTACCAGTCTACGGCGTCGATCACGTCGTCTTCGTCGGTGTTTCCGTCGCAATCGTCGTCGAGGCCGTTACACAGCTCGGTCCCGGCAGGGCTGACCGCGGCGTTGGTATCGTCACAGTCAGCGCAGGCGGCGTACCCGTCGGCGTCGGCGTCGGCGAAGCCCACCGAGCCGTCACAGTTGTAGTCATTGGGGTCGGTGCAGTCCAGCTCTTCGGCGTCGGGATGATACGTCGCGTCTGTATCATCACAATCCGTGTTGCTGGCGGTGTATCCCGCAGGTGCGTCACAGGCGGCGACGTTCGTGTCGTTGCCGCCGTAGCCGTCGGCATCCGCATCGAGGTACCAGACGCCCGGGTCGGAGCTGTCTTCGTCGGTGTTGCCGTCGCAGTCGTCGTCGAGACCGTTACACAGCTCCGTGCCCACGGGGCTGATCGCGGCGTTGGTGTCGTCACATTCGGCGCAGGCGGCGTAACCGTCGGCGTCGGCGTCGGCGTAGCCCACGGAGCCGTCGCAGTTGTAGTCGTTCGGATTGGTGCAGTCCGCCTCATCGGCGCCCGGGTGGAAGTTGTCGTTGGTGTCGTCGCAGTCCTCGCCGTTCTCGACGCGGCCGTCGGGCACCGAGCAGGCCGTAGAGGCGGTGGCTGGGTCCCCGTAGCTGTCTCGGTCTGCGTCGGAGTAGGAGGTGATGTCGACGAGGTCTTCGTCGGTGGCGGCGTCGCAGTCGTTGTCGGTGTTGTCGCACACCTCGGCGGCGGCGGGCGAGACGTCGGCGCGGAGGTCGTCGCAGTCGGTCGCGTCGGCGACGGCGCCCGTAGGGGCGTCGCAGGCTGAGGTTCCGCTGCCGGCGCCATAGCCGTCCGCGTCGTTGTCGGCGTACCAGTCGGTGGGGCCGCCCACGGCGGCGTCGTTGTCGTCGCAGTCGGTGTCGGTGGGGATACCGTCCCCGTCGGCGTCGTCCGTTGGGGGGGTGGAGTCGTCGGTGGTCTCGGAGTCGTTGCTCGGGGGCGGCGGTTTTCCGGTGTCGCCGGCGTTGGGGGTGCAGCCAAGGAGGAGCAGGGCGGGGAGCAGGAGGAGGCGCATGGAGGCTCCGGGGGCTTCGGTAGGGATTCGGTCAGGTTGGATAGGATTCAGTAGGGATAGCGGCATGCCGCTGGCGGCTTGGAGCATAGCCGTGGGGACGGCGGAAGGTCAAACTTGAAACCCGCAGGGGAGGGGGGAGGGAGTCGGCGGTGGTGAGCGAGGGAGCGGCGGTGTCGGTGTCGGCGTGGTGGTGGTCGTGGTGGTGGTCGTCGTCGTCGTCGTCGTCGTCGTCGTCGTCATCGTCATCGTCATGGTCATGGTCATGGTCATGGTCATGGTCATCGGCATGGTCGTGGTCATCGGCATGGTCGTGGTCATCGTCGTCGTTGTCGTCGTCGTTGTCGTTGTCGTCGTTGTCGTTGTCGTCGTCGTTGTCGTTGTCGTCGTCGTCGTTGTCGTCGTCGTTGTCGTCGTCGCGGGGGTGATCGCGGGGGTGATCGCGGGGGGCGCCGTTGTCGTGACGGTCGCGGTTTGGGTCATGGGTGTCGTTGTCGGGGGCCGGCGGTGTGGAGCGGAGCCCCGATGCCCGGATTCGCTGGGGCGGCGGTCGCGGTAGCGGATAGACTTCGCGGATGCTCCTCCTCCTCTTGGCGTGTGACGGTTCCCCGAAAAACACCGAAAGCCTGGACGCGCCGGGTATCGATGACTCCCGAGCTGATCCGGGGGACGACAACACGGACACCGTCGACACGCCGCCGCCCGACGCTGACGCGGACGGCAGCCCTGCGGGGGAAGACTGCGACGAAACGGATGCCTCCGTGTTTCCCGGCGCGCCCGAGCGATGTGACGGCGTTGATCAGGACTGTGACGGCGCCGCGGACGACGGGGTGCCGTCCGACGGTGCCGGTTGCCAGGATCCGGGTTCGCCGCTGTTTCCCGACGTCGTCGGCACGATCCAGGTGGTGCTCGAGACCGCCGACGAGGAGTACGCGGACAGCAGCGATGACCTGGGGGTCTGCCTCGGTGAGTGGTGCGCGACGCTGGACATCGCGGACTGGGACGACCGGGAAAGAGCCAACTTTGACGTACACACCTTCGAGGGCGTCGGGATCCCTCGGTCCGAGCTTCAGGGGCTCGAGCTCTATGTCATCGAGGGTTCGAACCGGTGGCAACCTGGCGGCGTCGCGGTGAGTTTTGACGGTGAGGGGGTCTATAGTCGTGTTCTTGTTGACCTTTATCTGGGGACCGAGGGTGGAGATGAGGTGGATCGGTGGAGCGATAGCTTGGGTATCTACGATGACAGCATCTGGCCCAGCGCGTTGACCCACGGCCCGATACAGGGGGCGCCCTTCGCGGATGGCGCTCGGGTGTGGTTCCGGACCGACCGGACCCGCCGCGTGGAGCTGCGGGTGGCGGCTACCGCGGAGGCGCTGGCGACCGCCACGCCGATCGCGGTGCGTTACCCGGCGGTGGAACACGACTTCACCGAGACTATCGAGGTTTTCGGGCTCGGCAGTCGCGCGGAGTGGGCTTACGATCTGGTGGTGGATGGGCAGGCGCAGGGGCCGTGGACGCTCCATCCGGGCCCGGTGGACGGCACCCCGGGCGTGCGGCGGATCGCGTTTGGCTCCTGCACTAAAGACGACGAGCAGCCTCTGTTCGCGGACATCCGCGCGGAGGCGCCGGATCTTTTCCTGTTCGTCGGCGACAACCACTATGGCGATACCGATGAGTTGGACGCGCTCCGCCAGCAGTACCGTTGGGCCCACTCTCGTGAGCACCGCGCCGAGCTCATGTACGAAGCCGGCGTCTACGCGACCTGGGACGACCATGACTATGTGGGCAACAACACCGACGGCAGCGCGTCGGGCAAGGATGTTGCGCTTCGCAGCTTCAAGGAGTTTTGGGCCAACGGCCGCTACGGGACCGAGACGGTGCCCGGGGTGTTCTCGGCCCACACCTACGGGGATCTCGGCATCTATCTCCTGGATGACCGTTACCATCGGGAGGACGACGAGACGCTCCTGGGGCTCGACCAGGAGGCCTGGCTGCTCGCATCGATCGTCGCCTCAGACGCGGTGTTCAAGCTGGTGGTCACCGGGAGCCAATGGAACCTCGACGGCAGCAGCGACTCGTGGGCGAATTTCCCCGAGGCCCAGGAGCGGGTGGTGGACGCGCTGTCGGCGGCGCCAGGGGTGGTGCTCCTGTCGGGGGACATTCACACAAGCGAGATCGTTGGGGTGCCCGCGGAACATTATCAGCTGCCCGAGCTCACCTCGTCGCCGCTGGGCTACGGCGGGGTCGGGAAGGTGATCTACATCGACGTCGACACCACGGTGGCAGACCCGACGTTGGTGGCGCGGATCGTAGATGTGGACGGGGATGAGTTGGGTCGGCTGGAGTTGGTGCGGAGTGAGCTGGAGTAGGGGAGGCGCATCGTGCCCGGTCGCGCTTCAGGGGCGCGATCGGGATGCTTCGGGCGGAGCCGCCTCGTCCGAAGCCGGGGCCAACGTTGGGATGTGGCCGAGCTTGTCGGGGTGAAGAAAACTCAGGAGCTGGCCGATCCGGCCGTCGGGAGCCGGTAGAACCTGGAAGACCCACTGGCGTGGCGCACGGCCCGAGGCGCCGGGGCGCTCGGCCTGGAGCGCCGGGAGGCCGTTGACGGAGATGAACACGAAGCGGTCTCCCGGGAGCGGTGTCGCGAGGCCGAGGAGCAGCCTGGCGATACGCTGCGGCCCCCGCACGGGCACCCCCTGGGCCGACACCCGTCCGTCGGCGTCCGCGAGCGAAACCGAATCTTCAGCGAGGAGGCTACAGATCTGCTCGACGTCCCCGGCGGCGATCGCGGTGAGCAGGGCGGTGAGGAGCGCCCCTGTCTCGCCGGGCTGGGGCGCGGGCACCTGGCCGAGCGTGCGCCGCGCACGGTGGTGGCTCACCCGTACATTCGCCTCGGTCATCCCGAGCATCGCCGCGGTCTCCGCGGTGTCGAGCTCCATGACGTCGCGGAGCACGAGCACGGCGCGCTGGGTCGGCGGCAGCCGCTCCATCGCGATCAGGAGGGCCATCGAGGCCACCTCGTGCCGGGCGATCGCGGTCTCGACGTCGGCGATCGGCTCCGGCAGCCACGGGCCCCGGTAGGGCGTACGGCGTCGACGGCGGAGCTGGTCACGCGCGAGGTTGGCGGCTACTTTATAGAGCCAGGGCCGCGGCTCGGCCGGCTGATGCTCGATCGCACGTACGAGCGCCTCCTGGCTGATTTCGTCCGCGTCCTGGGCGCTACCGGTGATCCGGTAGGCGAGGCCCCAGATTAGAGGGCGGTGGTCGTTGAGGGCGTTCATCTGGATAGCCTAGCGCGGCCGTCGCGCGTGACCCACCTGACCACCGCGGGATAACCAGCAGCATGCGCCTGAAGCTCCGGTGTCCGGTTCCCTTTTTCTTCGCGCTGTGGGCGTGCACCCCTTCGGCTGCGTCGAAGCCGCCGGGCAGCGACTCCGTTCCGGACTCCGAGTCCAGTGCTGTCGCCTCTGACGCCTGCCCCGCCGGCATGACCGGAATACCTGGCGAGGACCCCGTCTTCTGTATCGACACCTATGAGGCCTCGCTCGTGGACGGCCTCCCGGTGTCGGTGGCGGGTGTGCTCCCCGAGGTCGGCGTGACCTTCGACGAAGCGGTGGACCTGTGCGCGGCGTCGCCCGCGGTGAACGCCGAGGGTGTGACGTATGGAGCCCGGCGGCTGGTCACGGCGGCGGAGTGGGAGGACGCCGGCGATGGGGTGCTGGGCGCGGGCGGCACGGTCTGGCCCTGGGGCGACGATGTCCGGGACGTGTGCGCCACCGTCGGCGCCGATCTCCAGCCGCGCGTGGACAGTCTCCAGCTCACCGGGGCGTTTCCCGATTGTGTCAGTGTTTCCGGCGTGTACGACCAGATCGGCAACGCCTGGGAGTGGATGGACTCCGGTCTCGTGATTGACGTCGATGCAGCGCTGGACGCGCTCGCTGCCGCCGGGATCGTACTTTCGACCGACACTTCGGGCCTGCTTCACCTCGACGGCGGCGATTCGACCGTGCTCGAGCTCGACATCGCCGGCCTGAGCGACCGGACCGTACACATCGCGGCCGACGGCACGCTCCAGATCGAGGCGTCTCAGATAGACGTTGATGTAAACGAGTTTTTTGCGAAGGGGTGGCTCATGGTGGACCGCTCCGTCGAGACCATGCTGCCCGTCGCCTTGGAGGCCGATCCCACGGACGGCACCGCGCCGTGGTCGGTGCGGCGCGCCGATGAGTACGAAGGCGCGACCATCCCGGACAAGCGTGGTTGTGCCTGGTATGCAGGCGATCCATCCTACTGTAGCCTCGGAGCGGCGTCCTACGCCCACCTGCCCGATTTTGACGGTACGATTGGGTTTCGTTGTGTAGCGGAGCCCTATTTTCCATAGCGCGAGCGGCAAGCTCGGATACCGTACCCAGTAGTAGCTCCTGTGTCGTGTTCGCTCGGCGCGCGCGATGACACACGTGGGCTTCCCGGGCACGGGAGCGCCGGGATAGGCGATTCCCTCACGGAGGTGGGCATGCCGGGTCCAGTCTACCGAAGCCTGGCCGCCGAGGCGGCGGGTATCTGGAAAGATGGGAAGCTCCTTGACAAAGACGGGGTGGGCACCCTGCTCGTCCGGCGCGGGGCGGAGTGGTTTGTGGGCCGGTCGGCTACCCCGGCATGGCGTCAACGGGGCGATCTCGTGTTCCGCGGCCCATCGTCCGAGGCTTTCTGTAGGATCGCGGCGGGCTCCTCGCCGACGGTCTACCGGGGCAACACCTCGACACCGCTCTACCAGCTTCGCGGGGACGCGCTCTTGAGGGCGAACGGGCGAGATGTCGTGGTGCGTGGCCCAGGCTTGACCACGGAAGAGCTGGTGATGGCGGCCCTCGCGTTTGAGCCGCCGGCGTAGCGGCGACGGCCTGGGTATGACGGTCCCAAGGGTCGTCCTGGCGCTCCGCTCGGCGACTGAGATGCCGGAGACCGGAGGAGCGGGCCCGTGACCCCGCGACGCTGGACCGGCTCAGCTGCGTCCCCGGCGCTCCGCGGACGGCGAGTGGAGGGGACGGCGGCCCACCAGCGGGTGTTCTCGACGGCGCCGCGCCGATTGGCGTACCCCGTCCGGCTCCGTTAGTTCAACGCGGCCAGAGGTGAGCATGATCGTGTATTTATTGGCCTGCACCGATGTGGAGAAGGGTTCACCCGCCGCCAACCCGGACACCCATGTGCTCGTGGTCGGCGCGGGAATGGCGGGGCTGACCGCCGCGCGGGTGCTCCATGACGCGGGTGTCTCGGTCACCGTGATCGAGGCGCGTGACCGGATCGGCGGACGTACGTGGACCGCCGACGTGGGTCCGGCAAAAGTGGATCTCGGTGCAGCGTGGTTACACGGCGTCAATGGGAATCCCGTGGCCGATTTTGCCGATGCCAACGGCCTGTCTTACGAGGAGGAGAACTTCCGTTGGAGCACGCTCTACGACGAGGCGAGCGACACCCAGCTCGGTGACTCGGGCTGGGAGCAGATCGAGGACGCATATGACAGCTTTGAGAATGCTTTACCTCGACTCAAGGCAAATCTGGGTGACACCGATGTGATGGCGGCGCGGAGCCGGTGGCTCTCGGATGAGGGCTACGTCGGCACCGAAGCGCGATTGGCGATGTTCGCCGTGGATCAGTGGATGGTCGAGCTCGAGTACGCCGGGCCGGTGGACCAGGTCGGGCTCGAGGAGTTCTGGGAGGAGCGGGAGCTGTCGGGCGGAGAACACCTCCCAACCGGAGGCTATGTCGGCGTTGTCGACGCGCTGGCCGAAGGGCTGGACATCGCGTTGGAACGCCCGGTCACCGAGGTACGGGCCGAAGCCGACGGCGTAGAACTGGTCGCCGGGGGCGAACGTTTTGTGGGCACCCACACGATCGTGACGGTGCCGGTCGGCGTGCTTCGTGCGGGATCGATCTCGTTCAGCCCGGGGCTCTCCGCCGACCGGCTGGCCGCGCTCGATCGTCTGGACATGGGCAACCTCGAGAAGGTCGTGCTCGTGTGGGACCGGAAGTGGTGGGACGGGAACATCGAGTTTGTCGCGGCGGAGAACTCGGGGCGTTTCCCCGAGTTCTACGATCTGACCGAGCTCGCCGGCGCGCCTACCCTCGCCGGCCTGTACGGCGGCCGGTTTTCGCGGGAGGTCCAGGCGGGCTGGAGCGACGAGGAGATCGTGGCTGATGTGTTGGATGTATTGGGCGCGGCTACCGGCGAGACTCCGCCGTCACCAAGCTACAGCACCGTCACGCATTGGACGACCGACCCCTACACCCAAGGAAGCTACGTCTACCTGCCGGCCGGGGCGAGCAGCGACGACCTCGCCGCGTTGGCCGAACCCGAAGGAGAACGGGTGTTGTTTGCTGGTGAGGCGACGGAGCCTGCGTACTACGGCAACGTGCACGCGGCGGTGATGTCGGGCATTCGCGAGGCCCAACGCCTCGGGGTGGAGAGCATCGACGTGCCCGGCTGGGAAGAGTGGTAGGTCGGTCGGCCTCGGCAACGAGCCGGGCTGGGTTCTCCGCGTAGGAGCTCCATCACTCGTTGTCGCGTCGAGCAGGCTTGCCCATCAGCTACCTGGTTGGCGGGGGAGGCGCGCCCATGAGCACCCGCCCGTTCGCCGCGTCGGGCGAGAGTGGGTCGGTGGACTCAGGTTCGGGCGGCGACGCGGGCGGCTCGCCCATCAGGAAGTGTGGCGCCGGATCGCCCGGCTCCGGAACGCTCAGATCGTCGGCGATCATCACCTCGCCGTCCGGCACGATCTGGAGTGGGCGGGGTGACGCTTCGTTGGCCAACCAGGCGGCGCCGTAAGCAGCGGCGGCGAGGCCCGCGGTGAGGGCTACCCGCGGAAATACCCGGTCGGTCGTACGCACCCGCCCGTCCGCCATACGTGCATAGCGCACACAGGGAGGGCTCCCCGGGCCGCACAATGTGGCCTGGGCCTCGTCGGCGGTCATCTCCGACAGGTTGTAGACCGTCTTCTGGCAGCGCTCGCAGAAGCGGGCGCGCTGGTCCCCGCGCATGCGGTCCCAGCTCTCATCACAAGAAAAGGCGAGGCGTATACGGTCGAGCATGAGATCTCCGGCGAGGTCGAGCGCGGAACGCGGGCTGCGGGTCGGGGCTTACAGGCTGCGATGCCTACGCTTGCCGACATGGGGCCGGCGTGCGGCCCTTTGCTTTTCGATGGGATGAAGCGGGGAAAGACCGTCCCTGGATCGGTCTCGACATGGTCATCGTCATCGAAGTCGGTCTCGACCGGGACATCGCCGACGGTCTGAGGTGGTCCTGCCTCGGTCGAAGGTCGATCCAGAGAGCCGAGCACCTCCCGGGCGTGTGCCGCGGAGGAATGCGGTGGCGGGCGTCGAGGGGTTGGCGCGGGTGCCACACGAGCAGCATCGGCAACGTGGGCAGGTGGATCGGCGGCTTCGCCGCAGATACCGAGAGCCGCGAAAGAAGCACGTCGGCGAAGGCCGCCTGTGCCTCATCACCGAGGCCGAGGGTGGCCGGCCCCTCGGAGGGCTCGCAGTTCTGGACAAAGATCCAGGGCGAGCCGCGCGGCGACCGTCCAGAGCGCCCCGTCGAGCACCTCCGGCACGCGGGCGGCGGCGAGCATGACGCCCGCCATCACGCCTCAGTGGGTGGTTGGTTGGCCGATCGGGTGGGCCCGGTCGGGGTCAGCCACCCCACGGGGCCAATTGTGTAGAGTCTGTCAAGCCGGGTCGGTCCTAGGACTTTGGTGACGGGCGCCGCCTACACTCATGTTCTGATCGGGATCCGCCATGGGTGTGTACGCTCTCTCGCTTCTTGTCCTCGCCGGATGCGATCCTTCGGGCGTCAAGGTGGGTGGAACCGACAAGGGCACTACTGACTTGGGTCGGACCGACTCGCGCCGCACTACTGAGTACTGGCCGCCCGAGAACCCCGAAGACGTCGACAACGACGGGGATGGTTACACGGAGATTGACGGCGATTGTGACGACGACGATGCGACGATCAACCCCGAAGGCGATGAAGGCACCGAGGCCAACGGCGTAGACGAAGACTGTACAGGCATCGCCGACGATGTCGACGCCTGTGAATTCGAGGTCCCCCTGGACCTCCAGGCAGCGATCGACGGCACCCCCGAAGACTTCACGCTCCGCCTGTGCCCTGGGCTGTGGCGTGGCGCGTTTACCATTCCTCACCCCATGTCGATCCTGGGCGAGGAGGGGCCGGCGGTGACGACGCTCCGCGGCGACGGCACCGCTGCGGTACTGACGATTGGGCGTGTGGGCGGCACGGTGGGTGTCGAGGGCCTGACGATCGACAGCGGTGTTGCCGAGAATGGCGGTGGTATCGTCGCCAATCGTGTTGAGCTGCGGCTGGTGGGCAACGTGGTGACCGGCAACGTTGCGACGGCGATGGGTGGTGGCATCTACCTCCAGGACTGTAGCGGTGAGCTCACGAACAACCAGATCCAAGACAACGAGGCGGCGTCGGGCGGCGGGGTGACGGTGTGGGAGGGCGCGGTGACCCTGGAGGGCAACACGATCTCGGGCAATCGGACGACTTCGGTCGACGAGGAGATCTATGGGAAAGGGGCGGGCGGCGGCGGCGTGTTCATCTACGGGAACTCCGACCTCTACGCCAACACCATCGAGGAGAACGAGTCGGCGTACAACGCCGGTGGGCTCTATCTGTATGGCGGGAACGGCACGGTCGACGGCAACACGATCCAGCGGAACCACGGCGTCAACGACGGCGGGGGCATCCTGCTCAACTACGGCTCTCAGACCTTCACCAACAACCTCGTCCTGGAGAACGTCTGCGACGACGACGGTGGTGGGCTGCGGGTGTATGTGGGCCAGGGGGCGGTGGTCACAGACAACACCTTCATCGGGAACACGACGGTGGATGATGGCGGCGGGATGAAGCTGTCACACTCGCGCAATACCATTGCTCGAAACTACTTTGAGAGCAACGTCGCTGGAGACGCCGGCGGCGGACTCGAGCTCGACAACGAGACGTCTCACGTGGTCGACTGTGAGTTTGTGGGCAACCAAGCGTCGATGGGAGGGGGACTCCACACCTGGCAGGTAGAGGCGCCGATCGAGCTGGAGCGTCTGACCTTCACCAACAATGTGGCGACCACTTGCGGCGGGGCGATCGGTGTCGACAACGATCCGCTCGGCGTGACCTTCCGCCACGTCTGGGCGCACGGCAACTGGGGTTACGACGGGGGCGCCATCTGTATCGACAAGCGCTACCAGGATGACGAGTTGACGATCTTCGAGGACAGCGCCGTCACGTTCGAGAACTCGGTGTTCTGGCTCAACGTGGCCGACGACGACGCGGGCATCCTGTACAGCCTCAACGGGCACACGACCTTCCGCAACGTGACGGCCTACGACAATTCCGGCTCGGATTATGGTGGTTTCAGTCTGGAGGACTCGTCGCTGGAGGTGGTCAACAGCATCCTCGCCGACCAGGATGGGAGCGTGTTTCTCGGGATCAAAGAGGGCGTGATCGTGAGCACGGCGGCGTTCAGCTACAGCCTGTTCTTCGACAATGACGGCGGCTTCGTCGGCATTGACGACCCGGTAGGCGCTTCCGGCAACATCGGCGACGACCACCTGATGACGGATCCGGAGAGCGGCGATTTCACGCTTTCGGCGGGGAGCCCGGCGACTGACGCCGGCGATCCGGGAGTGCAGGATGCCGACGGTTCGGCGGCGGATATGGGGGCGTATGGGGGGCCTGAGG
>CANKTH010000151.1 GCA_947486185.1 Deltaproteobacteria bacterium | reverse complement strand
GGCGAAGCGCTGGTGGAGAAGGCGCCCGGAAGCGACGAAGAAGTGATCATCTGGACCTGCGAGGACGCGGGGGCGGGCAATCGCTGTGAGTCGAACTGTGTGTACTACGATGAGGGAAGGAACAGCTACCTCTACAGCTTCTACACCAACAGTACGCTCTACGAGGTGGACCGTGCGACGGGCAGGACCTTGTGGTGGGCCGGCGAGCACGAGGACGGATATAAGTTCAACCCTGAAGAATTCCAGTTCTCGTGGCAGCACGGCGCGGTGTGGACGGAGGCCGGCACCCTCCTGCTCTCGTCTGAGCACGGGGAGGGCCGCGACAGTGAGACCTGGGCCCTCGAATACGAGGTCGATCACGATAACGGCTCTTTGAACTACATCTGGGGGAGCAGCGCCGGCACCGAGGCGGAGACCAACGGCGACACGCGCCGCCTGACGAACGGCAACACCCTACACATGGTGGGCTCGGCCAGCGTAATCCGCGAGATCGACCCCGATGGGGAAGATGTGTGGGTCATCGACTTTCACGGGAGTCGTCTGCTCGGCCGCGGGGAGTTCATCAGCGATCTCTACAATCTGGTCAAACCCCGCGAGGAGGCTGGAGCTCCGTGATACGTATCACTCTGTGCTCGCTGACGTTGGGCCTGGCCGCTCTTGCCGGCTGTACCGGGGATAAGGGAGGAGACTCCTCTCCGGCTCCCGATAGTCCGCCCGAAGGGGACGCTGATACCGATGCCGACGCAGATACTGACGCGGACACCGATGCCGACACTGACACCGAGCCGCTGCCGTTCGAGGCGCTGGCCGGGGTCGAGGGGAGCGCCACGGTGTTCGCCGGGAGTTATACTGGGGTGGAGGAACGTTATCTCGATGCCGAGGGCGTCGATCTCTGTCGGATTCGTTACACCGTCAGCTTCGTCGCTCAGCGTGACGACTGCGAGGGCTGTGTATGGGCGGCAGACCTACAGTTTTCGGACGTGGAGCTGCTGACGGAGTCGGACGGCGGCTGCGGAGTGCTCGGATACCCTGACCCGGCAGCGTTGGAGGGGGCGGGCATTGCTTACGGCTTCCAGACTGAGTTCCAAGGGCACACGAGCGTGATGCTCGCGGACGAGGGCTCAGGGTGGAACGCCGAGTCTATCGGCGCCTGGGACGAGAGCGCCGGCACCTTCACCTACGATTGGCGATTTGGATACATCGAGCTTTAGAACATACGAGGGCGAGAGTCATGACCCGTTCGGGGATCAGCTTGGGCGTTTTGGGGATGTTGTCGGGACTCTCGCTGGTCTGGACGGGCTGCGAGCCCGAAAAGGCCGAGGCGGTTCCACCACCGGAGACCGCGGTGTTTTCGGATGCCAACAACTATGTTTTTGACGGCAGCCTCGACGTACCCGTGTTGACGACGGCGTCAGGGCAGGACGTCACGATCGACTGGTCTGCCGTGGTGGACGACATCCAGTGTCACGGGCTTGATCCAGCTGCCGACGTGGACACGGTTGGCTTGATCCGTTTCAGCAGCATGAGCCAGGCGGATCTCGCGGCGGGACTCTCGAATAATGACCTCGATCAGTCGCAGATGTCCGGCTACGTTCAGTACGCGAACACGACTGAGACCGCGATCAACATCGGCTCGATGTCCTTCTTCGGCACCGTGATCGACGTGCCTTCCGAGTATGTCGAGAACGAAGGCTCCTACCTGCTGCTCCTCTCCACAGGGACCACCATCGGGTTGGGCGCCAGGATGTTGGCTTTTCTTCAGCCGCAGGTGGCCTCTTCCGAGCTCAACGTGTCGGTGCCGAGCGGCTGCGGCGTGCTCGATTTCACCGTCGAGCTCGAAGCGCTCACGCCCGTCGCGCTCCGGGCGGCGGGCCCGTGGGGGCTCAGTTGGGGCAGCGTGACGGTGGACGGCCAGGGAAATCCCTTCGACAGCAGCGGGATCGACTCGGTCATGCTGGGTTTTTACGAGGGTGTCACTGCCGCCGATCTCGAGACCACCTTCCTCGACCTGGAGCTCGACGCCACCCAACTCTTCACGCTTGGCCTGACCGGCGGGACCTCCGCCAATCTCGCCGACGCTACCGATAGCGCGGGCGCGGCGTTCACCGGATTCTACACCGGCGGAACCTGGCTTCTCGCGCTCCGTTGCTCACGCTGCTACAACCCGGCTCCCCCCTTCGTGACCCTGGTGTCGCCTTACTACGAGGCAGAATGATCGCGGTTTTTCTCCTTATTGCCTGTCCGGGCGAATCGCACAAGTCTGAAGTGTTCCTGATCTCCGACGTGCTGGCCGAGCCGTCGCCGGAGATGGGCACGGTGCTGAAGGTCACGTGGACCACAGCAACGCCGGTGGTGAGCCAGGTCGCTTTCGGCGAGAGCGAGACGCTGACACCGCTGGAAACGGAGCCTTCCACCTCGCACGAAGCGCTGGTGCTCGGCTACGGGCCCGAAACCGACGTGGAGCTCTGGGTGCGAGCCTACACCGACACCGGCAGCATCGTCGAGAGTCCTCGGCTCACCGTGCGTACCGGCTCGCTCCCGCTGGGAACGCCTGCGCTGGAGCTCACCGGGGCTCCGACCCAGAACTTCTTGACGCTCACGTTGTTGGGCGCGGCCACCGGGCCGGCGATCGTCAACGGTGCGGGAGAGATCATTTGGTTCTACCAGGATGATAGGGGGCTGGATGTCTACCGGGCGCGACTGTCCCAGGACGGCCAGCACATCATCTACAACGCGGGCAGTGTCTCGGGGGATCCAGCGGACAACTCCGTGCTGGTGAAGCGTAGCCTTGACGGCGCCACCGAGACGCTGACCCCGCTCCCGCTCCTGGCACACGATTTCCTTGAGCTGCCCGACGGCACATTGACGGCGATCGTCGTGGAATACCGCGACGACGTCAACGGGGATCCCGTGCGTGGCGACTCGCTGGTGGAGATCGCGCCAGACGGCACCCAGACCAAGGTGTGGGACGCGTGGCGCTGTTTCGATCCCGCGGTGGACATCGGCACCGACGCGGAGATCGGCTGGACCTTCGCCAACGCCCTCGATTACCTGCCCGACCAGGATCGTTACGCCTTGTCCCTCCGGAATTTCTCCACGATCATCCAGATCGATCGGGCCACGGGAGAGTGTGTGTGGTCTCTGGGAAGCACCTCGGCCGACATCACCCCCTCGGGCCGGACCTTCCTCAACCAGCATCAGTTTGATTTTTTCGACGAGGACACGCTCGTTCTGTTTGACAACTCGGGGTCGGCCGAGGGATCACGGGCGCTCGAATACCGGCTGGGGGACGACAGCGCCGAGGCGGTCTGGTCGTACCTCTCTGATCCGCCGATTGACACTTTCGTTTTGGGAGACGTGGCGCGCCTCGACGACGGTCGCACCTACGTCGATTTCGCTACGGGCGGGCAGGTGGATCTCGTGCAGGAGGACGGCACCGTCGATTGGCGGATCAACTCTCCTCTGGGCTACGCGATGGGCTTCATGGTGGTCGAGACGTCGTTGTATCGTGAGTAAAGCCTGGGCTCGTCGGGCGGGTGATACAGCGCGATGTGTCACGAAAGTAGGGATAACAAGGGGGTTTGATGCGGTTGGTGGTGATGAGCTGTCCTCCCGGTGGCGCGGCGGCGTTGCTCTCGGCGCTCGTAGCTGAGCGCCTGGTCGCGTGTGGCAACATCGTGCCGGGGGTCCGGTCGATCTACCGCTGGAAAGGTGAGGTGCAGGACGAGGCGGAGGAGCTGGTGTGGATGGAGACGCGCGCCGATCGGGTAGAGGCCCTGATGCGGCGGATCACCGAGCTTCACCCTTACGAGGTGCCCAAGGTGGTCACGCTGACGCCCGCCGAGGTGTTGCCTGCGTACCTCTCCTGGGTCGGTGAGCAGACCGACCCGTCATAACCAGGCCCGCACCCAGGCATATACGGGCCTCAAGCTGGGAAACCAGACGACTTCACCGACGTAGGCGGCGAACAGCAGCCGCAGGCTCACCGCCGTTAGGGTGGCCGCGAGCGCGGGCACGAGCAACGCCACGTCCCAACCCCCGAGCTTCAGCGGGCTCCGGAGCGGTGGCGGTCGCACCGGGTCAAAGCCGCGGGCGTCCAACGAACGCGCCAGCATCCGGGCCCGGCGTAGAGAACGCGCCACCACCGGCCGAATGAGGTCGAGCTCCAGTTGGATCCAAGCGAACACGCCGCGGCGCCACACCGGCCGGCCTCGATGCGCCCGCGCGTGCCGCACGACCATCCACTCTTCGGCGATCACCGGGACAAATCGCAGGCCAGTCGCGGAGAGGAAGGCGGGGGAGTAGGGGAACCGGAGGGCGAGCAGGGCCGAGAGCATCTGGTCGGGGGGCGTCGCGAGGGCGACCGCGAGACCTGCGAGGGTCAGGGCGACAAAACGTGAGGACTGGAGGAGCCCGTGAATCACCCCTTCGCGCCACAGACTGACGCCGCCGAGGCTGAGCAGCGCCACCCGCGGCTCCTCGGGGTAGAACAGCGCCTGCGACAGGGTGGTGCTCCAGATCAGGGCGGTGGCGGCCAACGCTCCCTGAAAAAGCCGTCTCCACCCCGGTCGAAGAGCGAGCACGGCCAGGATGCACAAAGCGCAGAGGGTCAACAAGGACGCCGGGCGCTCCAGGACCACTGCCGCCACCCCGGCGGCGCCGAGCAGTCCGAGCCGGGTGCGCGGGTCGAGCACCCGGCGGGAGACGGGGTGGATCGTGGGTCCGGACGGAACGATGGGCTCCGCGGCTGCCGGTGCAGCGACCCGGCCCGCGTGAAGGTGGAGCTCCCGGTGGGCGAACGCGGCGGCGAGGCGCGTGTCATGGGTGGCGAAGACCACCGCCACTTCCGGGGGGATGCTCCCGAACATACGCTCGATCTGCCCGCGATCCTGGCCGGCTGAGGGCTCATCGAGCACCAGCAGCTCGGGCCGCGAGGTCAGCGCGGCAGCTACGGCGACGCGGAGGCGCTGGCCGCGAGACAGCGCTTGAGGTGGCCGATCGAGCAGCGCTTCTATGCCCATCACGCTCGCAGCTTCCTGCACCCTCTCCCGAAGGGCTTGGCCTCGGAGGCCGAACTCTCGCGGGCCGTACTCCAGCTCGTCCCGGACACGACGGCAAAAGAGGGACAGGTCGGCGTCCTGGGGCACGGCGACCAGGCGGGGGCCCCCGCTCCGCCGAGGACCGAGACGGCCGCTGATACACGCGAGCAGCGTCGACTTCCCGGCGCCGTTGGGCCCTCGGATCGCTACGCGTTCACCACGGCGAAGCTCCAGGGACACCCCGGATAAAACCTCGGGACCTCCGGGCCACGCCGCGTGCAGTGCCTCCCAGCGCGCGAGTAACGGGCTCGACGCGGGGAGCGGCGCCGGCGAGGCGGGCGCCGGCCGCGTGTGGTGCTCTACCCCCAGCCGGTCCAGCAACACGAAGTCCACCTCAGCCGCCGAGGTGTCGGCGACGATCCGGCCCTGATCGAGCAGGACCACGCGATCAGCGACGCCCAACACCAGCTCGGCACGATGCTCCACGACGAGCACGGTGACCCCGTCGTCGGCCAGGCGGCGGAGCACGTCCACCAAGGCAGCGGCGCCTTCAGGGTCGAGCCAGGCCAAAGGCTCATCCAGCAATATCAGGCGTGCACCCGCCGCGAGCCCGGCTGCGACGACCAGCCGCTGGCACTGCCCGCCGGACAGCACGCGGACCGGGCGATCGAGTGGAAGATCCAGGCCCGCCCGTGACATCACGGCAAAGAGCTCCGCCGACTCGATGCTTTTTCCGGCGGCGCCCGCGGCGAACGCGAGCTCGTCACCGACGCTCCCGGCCAGCAGCTGGTCGCGGGGCTCCTGGCCGACAAATGCCAGCGTCTGGGCACGCTCTGCCGGCGACAGGCCCGCGGGCGCCCGGCCGAACACCGTCACCCGGCCGCCTGCCTCCCCCTGGCCGTGTTTCTCGGCCAGCCCGCTGGCCAACAAGAGCAGGGTGGACTTACCGGAGCCGGTTGCCCCACACATCAGCACGAGCTCTCCAGGCCCAAGTGTCAGATCTACGGGCCCGAGGGAGGGCTGGCTCTGACTCGGGTAACGCCAGGTCGCGGCGCAGAGCTCCACCGCCGGGCTCATGACTCCACCTCCCGCAAGGAGGAGGCGAAGGCGACGGCGAGCACGGTCGCCAGCCACACGTAGATAAATGCTGGTCCTACCATAATCATCGCCACGTACCATGGCGCGAGGTACAGGCGGTAGAGCACGGTCTGAAACAGCAGCAGGCTGCTCACGCTGGCCAGGGAGGCCAGGGACAAGGCTGCGCCCAGGCGCAAACAGCGTGATACAAACGATGTATCACGCCATTCAACCGAGCGGGTCACCCCGAAGAGCCAGAGCGAGAGCTCGGTGTAGAGGACACGCGTGCCAAGATAGAGTAGGTCAGTCGGCGAAAAGGCGCCGAGCCCGATCGCCCGCAGCAACCAGCCCATGACGATCAGCGCCGACGCCGAGCCCGGCTGTGGCCGCAGCGTCAAGAGGGTCACCAGCAGGGCCGCGGAGAACGCGTCGTCCACGAGCCCCGTGAGCAGCGGGGCGAAGGGCCCCAGCGCGGCGGCGACGCCGAGGCCCATGACGGTGGCGGCGGCCCCCAAGAGATAGTTCAAGGCGGAGAAGAGGGCGACGGTGACCAGGTCCGTCGTACGCGCTCTGGCGAGCCACGCGGGCCCACGGCGGAGGAGGAGGCCGATACCGGCGGCCGCGGCGAGGAGCGAGAACGGAAAACCGAGGCTCACCCACGTGCTTCCCCGGCTCACCACCCAGGATTGCTCCTCGACGTGGAGCGGAGTGTTGAGCCCTAACGGGCAGACCTCCACCACGAGCCGGTAGCGGCCGGGGGTCACCGCCTGGTCGTCCACGAAGATCGGGATGACGGCGCTCGCGGTGGCGCGAGGGGGAACCCGTAAGAGCGCGCTCAGGGCGCCGGTGCCGTCGTCGCCGTCGCGGACGCGGGGCGTGAAGGCCGTCGCCGGCTGGCCGCTTGGGTCGTGCACCCGCACCCGTACCGATACATGCGTCGGGGTCTCGGTGACGTTCTCCAAGTCCACCGCGGCCCACCCCCAGGGTGCCCACACGTCGCGCGGCCGAAAACCGAGCTGGGTCATCCTCAACAGCGCCGACCACCACGGAGACGGCAAGTCGATCCTCTCGGGCCGTCGCGCGAGGTCGCCGCTACCGTCGGCCTCTACCGGGAAACGCAGGGCGAGCACCATGAGCTGGGCGCGGGCCGCGTCGCGCGAAAGAACTGGCGTCTCCACGTGAAACGGGAGCTCGAGCGCTTCGTGGCTACTGTGGAGCGCCACGTTGTACGCGCCGGCGGGCGGCAGGGGCAGGAGCTCCACCACCCGCTCTCCCGCGTGGACCACGCGACTTTGTGTGCTTTCTGGGCTGGTTACCGTGAGTACGCCGGCCGCGTGGCTCTGCACCAGGAGCCCGAGCTGTGCCTCCGCACCTTCGACCAGGGGCACGCTCAGTGTCTCTCCACCCTGGAGCTCCCGCGCCGGCTGGCCCGCCGGCGCCTGGACCTTCAGCTCGAACAGCGCGTGTTCCGCGGGCGCATGCACCGTCGTCTCCCAACGTGCGCCTTCACCCTCCATGCTCAGGGTATAGGCTGCCCCGGGAGCCCAACGAAGCGGGATCAGCACGGTGCCGGCAGGGGAGGGTACCCGACGCGCGGCGACCGCGGCCCCGCCGGCGTCTACGATCTTCACTTGCACCAGGGGCGTCGGCGCCTCGAGCTCGATGCCCGCGCTCACGAAGCGTACGGCCGGCTCGGCGGGGGGCCCGGCGCATCCCCAACCTCCGAGGCCGGCGAGCCCCAGCAGCACGATCAACGAAACACCGTGACCCTCCAGGCGCCCTCCACCTGGCCCCCCTCTCTGGCGTAGGGATACTCCACCACCCCGATGCGGCCGTCGCTCGCGACCGCTTGCCTGAAGAAGACCGGGTTCTCGGTGGGACACCAGGCTGAGAGCCGCTCTTCACCGCTCCGCGCGGCGCCTCCGAGGTCGAAGACCAGGGCGCCGTAGAGGTCTCGGCGGCGATCCGTGTCGCGCGGCCCGGCGCCGACCACGAGGGTCTGGCCGCCGCGGTCCACCGCGAGCCCGCTCAGCGCCTGCGCCCCGTGCCACGTCCAGCGGAGCTCTCCGTCCAGGTCGACGACCCGTAACGTGTGCTCGGCGGGGTGAGCCGCGCTCGGGCGCAGCTCGGGGGAGGCGGCGCCCCAGGGGATGGTGGTCGATGTGGTGAGAAATATGGCCTCATCGCCGATAATCTGCCCGAAGTTCGCCCCGGAAGCGATCGGAACGGCCCCTGCGAGTATAGGAACGCCCGGGCTCAAGAGCGCCCGAGGCTGGCCGTCGAGCCGGAACAGGCCCACCCGCCCGTCCCCCAGGCCCATGAGAAATGCGTCGTGTGTCGATGACACATCGAGGTTCTCCCATATGAAGACCTCCTTGAACCACGGCGAGAGCGGGGGCAGCGTGACGCTGGCTTTGGGCAGCAGCGCGGGGGAGGCACCCCCGACCAGCTTGAGGAGCTGCACTCCACCGATAGGCAGATCGGTCGGCGGTGGGCCGGCTGCCGAGCGGCTGATCGGCACCGCGAGCACGTCGCCGTCGAGCTGGCTGTGTAACATCACGGCGTCGGCCGCCTGCTCGGGCCACACGGCGCGCACCTCACCCTCAGGGGAGAGGCGCAGGATCTGGGACCGATTCTGGCGTACCTGCTCCGAGTCGGTCCATCCGTGCGCGGCGCCCACCAAGAGATCCCCGTCGGGGAGCACGAAGAGCGTGTAGGCCGCGGGCAGGTTGTAGATGGCGTAGAGGTCCTCACCCGCGGGTGGCGGCGAGCGACCGATACGGTCGGCGAGCGAGAGGGTCCATCGATCCTGCAGATCGTCTATCCGCATCGCCCGAACTACGGCGTCGGGCGACTGCTCCGCGGCGTAGAGCACCTGGCCATCGGCCGACCAGCGCACCTGTTTGACCAGGCTCTCGCCGAGCCGGCGTCGGGCCTTCACCTCGCCGCTCTGGCCGTCCACCACCAGGACCTCGCCGAGGAAGGTCCCAATCGCCAGCAGTCTTTCGTCAGGAGACCACGCGAGTGCGGTGTCTGGCGGGCCGCCCCCCACCGCGATGAGCCGTGAGACATCGCCCAGCGGCACCTGATACATACTGATACATTCTGCCTGTTTCGGTGCTGTCCAGTCGCGCGAGCGCCAGGAGAGCGTTTGCCCAGGAGTCCAAGGAAGAGGCTCAAAACCGTCGGGTCCCACGAGCCCGCCTCGTACGAAGATCGGCTCGTCGACCTTGGGCGCTGCGGTTTCGCCGCCGCAGCCGATACCGAGGTACAGGACCACCGCCCACCACGCGCTTCTCAAGGTACCCTCCCGGGCTCGTTCCAATCCCAGCTACGCCATGTGTCACAGTCGGGCTGCTGTTGAAGCGCCGATGCGCGCGCCGCGCAGATCTCGTTCGTGTTCCTTCGGGTTCGGGCCTCGGCGTCCATCAGCTCCTGCTCCCACACCCAGGTGGAGCAGGTGAGCCCGAAGTCGGCGCTGTCTGAGTAACCAGCGTCCTCCCAGGTGATATCGGCGTCGGTCAGGCAGTCGGCATAGGCGCGGCTGGCCAACTGACACATCTGGACGCAGCTGTCGTCAGCGCAGGCGGCGATGAGGAGGAGGATCACAACCATGCCAGGTCATACGGGGGCAGCGTGGTGCGGACAGGCTCGCCGGTGGCCGCGCAAGAATCGGGGTCGTAGCTGCGAAGCACCCCGGGCGCCTCCGGGTCGTTCCAGCTCGGCCGCGTGGCTACCCATGCTTCGCCCGTCGGGCTGATCAGGCTCGCGGTGATGAAACTCGGGGTGGTCTCGGCTACCCGCAAGGACAATGTTGCTCGATCCAGGCATAAGACGCTGTAGATCGCGTCGGCGTCGCTGCTCACCACCATGACGACATCGCGGTCCGGCGTACTGGCGATGCCGGTGAGGTTCTGGCCGTAGTCCGCCTCGGTGAGCAGCGGGGTCAGATCACCAGAATCAAGGTTCATACTGAATATACCACCGTCGAGCAGCGGTGCGCCGTCGGGGTCGTAGTAGATGCCGGTGCGCACCAGCAGGGCGTCAGTCCCACCGGGATCCCACGCGAGGGTCGGCGAGGGTCCGACAACATAGTCCTGGAGAATCGTCTCGCTTTCGCAGTCAATCTCCACCACCATGCCCGTGTCGGAGACCCAGCCGTTGTTGCGGTCCAGGCGCTGAAGCGCGAGCCATAAGCGCCCTTCTCGCTCCAGGAGGCTCCCCATCTCGGGGATTCCATCCGCGTCGGCGTAGGCGCCCAGGGGCACCTCGCCAAGTCGTACACCGGTCTCCGGATCGTAGATGCCGAGGGCCGCGGCGTCGTGGAGCGCCACAAACAGACGGTCGAGGCACCGTTGCACCCGCTGTGGGTTGCTCCCGGTCCCTGTCGAGAACTCCAGGGCCGGAACGCTCCAGTCTCCCGGCTGATACACGCGGACGTTGTCGAAGCCGAGGCGGTTGACCTGGTAGACGACGCCGTCGTCGACGCTGACCCCTGGATCGGACGACAAGGAGCTGAGGTCGTCGTAAAGGCTGCGGTCGTCGGGATCGAGCATGGCCAACGCGCCGACGGTGTAGTCCGCGGCGACGGTGGTGACGACCAGACCCGCATCGGGGAGCAGGGCGGACGACTCGGGAGCCTTCGCTTCTGAGCAGGCGCTCAGGAAGGGCAGGACGACGGCGAGGGACAGGTGATGGAACATTCAGCGTTCCCAAGTGAGCGAGAGGGAAAAAGTACGGCCGGGGAGGGGATAGCCTGAGAAGTCCGTCACGGCGGCGACGGCGAGGGCACCGTCATCGACCAGCGGGTCGCGAGGGACCACCTCGGCGATGTGGTTGGTGAGATTTCGTGCACCAAGCTCCATCGTGGGCCACTCGACCGTGGGTTGGCAGCGGATGAAGGCGCCGTGGAGCGCCCGTGGCGCCGCCGCGAACCGGTTGGTGGCGTCCCACCAGTTCCCATCGGTGAAGCTGAAATTGTAGCCGAGTCGCAGTCGTTCGTTCCAGTGGAGGGAGAGCTCCTCGGAGAGCTCCCAGGTGGGCACCCGCGGGAGCTGGCGGCCGGCGACGGCGGGGTCGGCTGAGAGGTTCTGCGACACGGTCCACGTCAGCGCGGCGTGGTGGTCCAGGCGGGTGGTGCTGAGCTCATTTCCGAACTCCAATCCGGCGATCCGCGCCCTGCCGACGTTGACCGCGCGCATCGTCTGCTGGGCGTTCTGCACCCACACCACGAGGTCCTCCACCTCTCGAAAGAAGCCGCTGAGCTGGCCGCTGAGCGAGAGGCGCCTCACGGTGCCCGCGTCAACGCCGAGATCCGCGGCCCAGCCCCGTTCGGGCCGCAGCTCGGGGTTGCCGGTCGCGCTCCCATGGTCGCCATAGAGCTCCGTGAGGTCGGGTGGGCGCAGGTAGCGGCCGACGCTCCCGACGAGATCGAGGCGATCGGCGCCGCCCGGCCAGAAGCGCCAGCGGGCCGCCAGGCGGGGATCGACGCTGTGGGTACGGGTGGGGTCGGTCGCCTCCGCTGAGGCGCCGTCTTCGTGGAGCAGCACCAGCTGGACCACGGGCGCGACCACGAGGTGCGTGTCGATCAAAAGCAGCTCGGCGGCGGGGCTGAGCGCGGCGGCCTCCCGTTGTCGGGGGCCCGCCTCCACACCGGTGCTGAGGTCGGTGAGGTGATAACGGTCCAGGCGGCCAAGACCCGTGAGGCTCGCTGAAAACCACGGAGTTCCTTCAATTTTGCCAGAGGCGAGCAGGCCGGTGCTGCTCAAACGGTCCTCTTGCCACTGTCCGCCCGCGCCGAGCTCACCCAGGCGATCATCCAGGATCTCTTTACGATCCTGGCGCCAGAACCTGAACTTGAGCTTCCGAGGCCCGCCCTGGTGCGACAGCTCGGCGACCGCGAGGTTTCGTGTTGTCCGGAGGCGCGCGGTCGACGCCGGGAGGTTTATCGGTCCCGGCACCCCCTCGTCGCGGGCGAGCGCCCCGTCGAGCAGGGTCAGGCGTAAGGCAGGTCCGCCGAGCCGAAGCCGGAGGTGGCCTGTGCTCTGGCTCTTCTGGTTGTTCTCGCGCAGCTCGACGCGGTCGTCGGTGAGCACGTAGCGGGTGTTATGGTCGTTGAACACCGGGTATC
>CANKTH010000150.1 GCA_947486185.1 Deltaproteobacteria bacterium | reverse complement strand
TTCCACCGCGGGTGACTGTGATGACAGCGCCGTGGAGGTCTTTCCGGGCGGCGAAGAACTGTGCGACGGCGCGGACAACAACTGCGATGGGATCGCCGACGAAGGGCTGGCTCTAAGCACATTTTTCCCGGACTCGGACGGCGACGGCTACGGCGACGACGCCCTGGCGGTTGAGGCCTGTGCCGCACCCGCGGAGCACGTCACGACCGCGGGTGACTGTGATGACAGCGCCGAGGCGATCTTTCCGGGCGGCGACGAGCTGTGCGACGGCGTGGACAACAACTGCGATGGCGCGGTGGACGAGCTGGGCCAGCTGACGGCCTACCCGGACGCCGACGGCGACGGATACGGCGATCCGTCGGCTCCGCAGCTGGTCTGCGAGCTGTCCTCCAGCTTCGTATCGGACAGCTCGGACTGTGACGACACCAACGCGGCGGTCTCCCCCGGCGCGGCCGAGCTCTGCGACGGCGTTGACCAGGACTGCGACGGTACGGTCGACAACGGCGCCACCGACCTGCAGACCTGGTACGACGACCTCGATGCCGACGGCTACGGCGATGGTGCCACCGGCACGATCGACTGTACGCCGCCACCCTACACCAGCGGGGTCGCCGGCGACTGCGACGACGCCGACGCCGACCGCTACCCGGGCAACGTCGAGACCTGCGACAGCATCGACCAGGACTGCGACGGGGTAGCCGACAACGACGCGATTGACGCGCTGATCGGCTACACCGACGACGACGCTGACGGCTACGGTCTCTCCGCTGAGAGCTTCGTGGGCTGCGAGCTGGCCACCGGCCTCGCGATGGAGGGTGGTGACTGTGACGACGGCGACCCGAACGCTCACCCGGCGGCGGAAGAGTCCTGCGACGGCGTAGACCAGGACTGCGACGGGCTGGTTGACAACGACGCGATCGACGTGCTGACCTTCTACACCGACGCGGACGCTGACGGGTTCGGAGATCCGGCCGCCGCCTCGGCCGGCTGCGACAGCGCCCCCGGGACGAGCCTGAACGGAGACGACTGCGACGACGCCGACAGCACCGTCAACCCGGAGGGCACCGAGGCCTGCGGAGGCGCCGACGAAGACTGCGACGGTGCGGTGGACGAAGCCGACGCTGACCTCGTGCTCCCGCTATGGTACGACGACGCCGACGGGGACGGTTACGGCGACGGCAACACCGAGATCGCCGCCTGCGACGCCCCTCCCGGCGGCATCAACCTCGCGGGTGACTGCGATGATACGGAGAACAGCGTCTCCCCTGACGCGACCGAGGTGTGTGACGGCCTCGACAACGATTGTGACAGTGAGAGCGACGAAGGCGCGACCGACAGCGTGACCTGGTACGCCGATGACGATGGGGACAGCTACGGCGATCCCGATGTCACCAGCACCGCCTGCTCCGCGCCCACCGGCACGGTCGCCGACAGCACCGATTGTAACGACTCCGACGCCGGCACGCGGCCCGGGGCGGCAGAGAGCTGCGACGGGGCCGACAACGACTGTGACGGCGTCGTGGACGAGGGCGTGAGCTCCACCTTCTACGCCGACACAGACCTCGACACCTTTGGGGATCCCGCGGCACCGGTAGCCGGCTGTGGCGCGGCGACCGGCTACGTCACCAACAACACGGACTGTGACGACAACGACGAGAATGCGTGGCCGGGCAACCCCGAGGTGTGCGACGACGCCGACAACGACTGTGACGGCGTGCTCAACTTCGGCTTCTCGGTCCCGGACGACTACTCCACCATCGCCGACGCCGTGAATGACGCCGTCACCGGAGACCACATCTGCGTGGCGGCGGGCACCTGGGGCGATCCCTTGGTGATCACCCAAGGGATCACCCTCGAAGGCTGGGAGGGATCCGCGGTCACCATCATCGACGTGGACGACGCCGGCACCGTGCTCAAGCTCGAGAGCGCGCCTGCGGGCACCACAGTCCGCGGCTTCACCCTCCGCGACGGACTCTACCTGGTCGACAGCTCGAGCGAAGCGTACGGCGCCGGTCTCTGGGTCGACGCTTCCGACGCGATCCTGGAAGACATCGTCATCGACAGCGCCTGGTGCGATGGCAACACCAACTGTCACGGCGTCGCGGCGTGGTTCGAGAACGACGCCTCGGTCGTGAGCGGCCTGACCGTCACCGGCACGGACGCCGAGGCCGAGAAGGGCGCCGCGTCCACCTACGGCGGGGTCATCGGCCTGTCCGGTTCGAGCGCCACGTTCGACGACGTGGTCCTCGACGGCAACACCGCCGAGCTCACCAAGAACAGCACGAGCATCCAGGGCGGTGCGATCTACCTCAAGAACAGCCCGGCGAGCTTCTCCGGACTCACGATCCAGGACACCGTCATCTTCGAGCGGGCCACCGGCACCACCAACTCGACCTCCTACGCCGGCCTCATCTATATCGAAGGGGTCGCGGCCGAGTTTTTCAACGTCCGGATCAGCGACACGGTGGTGGACGCCGATATCATCCAAGGCGGTGTGCTCTCCGTGTACAGCACCGGTTCAAGCTTCGAAAATCTCGCAATCCTGGCGAGCGACATCGAGCGTGAGCAGCCCCCCAACACGCCGGCCGAGGCCCTGTACCTCTTCCTCGGCGGGCTGGTGTACATCGACGACGGCGCGACGCTGAGCGTCACGCAGGCCTCGATCGTCAACAACGGCTACGACGCGGTCAGCGGGGCGGCGATCCAGGGTGGCGTCTTCTACCTCGGCGCCGGCGCTACGCTCGACCTCACCAACAGCGACGTCTCCGGCAACACCCCGGGTAGCAGGAGCGCCAGCGGGCCCGTGGTGTACACGTCCGGCGCCACCGCCAACCTCAGGTACAACAATCTCTACGACAACGACGATACCACCGATGTCACCTGCGACGCCTGTACTTCGGCCGACCCTGGATACACCAGCACCAGCGGCGCCGCCGAGACCTGGGATCTGTCGCCCGGCGCCAGTTCAGTGTTGATCAACGTTGGCGATCCTGGCATCCTCGACGCCGACGGCTCCCGGAGCGACATCGGCGCGATGGGCGGGCCGCTCGGTCAGAACTGGTAACCGTGTCGCTTATGCGCGCTCACGCCTCCAGCTCACTCCACTCGGCGTAGAGCGCGTCGATCTCCGCGGTCAACCTACCCCGGCGCTGACTCAGGCTCGCGAGCTCGGTGTGATGGCGCGGCTCGCCCAGCGCGGTGTCGATCAGCCCGATCTCTGTCTCGATGGACTCGATCTTGCGGGTGAGCGCCTCCACCCTCCGCTTCTGGCGCTGCTGCTCCTTGTGGTCCTGTTTACGCGCCTGGTAGCCCCCGACATCGCCCCCGGCCGTTGCCCCCCGGGGGCCCGGCCCCACCGGCAAGAAGTGGTCCGCTTGTACACCCTCCACCACAGTCAGTGTCGCCGGCCGTGAATGGCTCACGAGGCCCACGTGGCTCGCGAGGGACTCGATGAGGAAACGGTCGTGGCTCACCACTACGAGGGCGCCCGGCCAGTCGGCCAGCGCACGAACGAGCACGTCGACGGTCACGGCGTCGAGGTGGTTGGTGGGCTCGTCGAGGAGCAGCACCTCATGGGGACGCACCACGAAGACCGCGAGGGCGACGCAAGCCTTTTCGCCACCTGAGAGGCTCTTGATCGGCCGGAGCGCGTCGTCACCGTGGAGCCCGAGGGCGCCGAGCGCGGCGCGGATACGCGCGGGGAGCACCGCCGGAGCCATCGAGAGCACGTAGTCGAGGGCGGAGGTGTCCGCGGGCAGATCCTGCGCGAGATCCTGGGTGAACAGGCCGATCCGTACGCCCTTTCCTACAGTACGTCTCCCCGCGCTGAGCTTCAGCCTACCCGACAGGGCGCCCAAGAGCGTGCTCTTCCCCGAGCCGTTGGGACCGAGGAGCGCGAGGCGTTGTCCGCGCCGGATCTCCAGATCCACCTCTGTGAACAACGGCTCAACCACGCCGGCGCTGTCGGGCCAGCCGAACCGGGCCTTGTGCAGCACCAGCACCTCCTCGGTGCCCGCCTCCGGGGCCGGTAGCCGCAGACGCGGCACTTCCTCCACCTCCTCCAGTTCGATCCTCTCGATCTTGTCAAGGCGCTTCTGTTTGGACTGTGCCTGGCTGGCCTTGGTCGCCTTCGCTCCGAAGCGCTCGACAAAACGCTCCAACTTGCCGATCTCGGCGTTCTGCTCGGCGAGGCTACGTTGAGCGCTGAGCTCCCGCGCGGCCCGCTCGGTGAGCCACGCGGTGAGATTCCCAGCGTAGACCTGTAGTTTTCGATTACGAAGCTCGCCGATGACCGTGACCGCAGTGTCCAGCAGATGACGGTCGTGGCTCACCAGGAGGACGGTATGAGGATACCGGGCGAGGAACGCCGTCAACCAGGATCGGGAGTACAGGTCCAAGTGGTTGGTCGGTTCGTCGAGCAGCAGCAGGGTAGGGGAGGAGAGCAGGAGGCGCGCGAGCGCGATCCGCATCTGCCAGCCGCCCGAGAAGCTGGGGCAGGGCCGGTGCCAGTCGGACGGCAAAAATCCCAGTCCGTGCAGAACTTCTCCGATCCGCTCATCCATCACGTAGCCGCCGCGCAGGCGGAACGCCTCGGTCGCGGTGGCCAGCGCCTCGATCGCCCCGGCCACCCCAGCCTCAACCTCGCGTTCGAGCTGAACCAGGCGTTCGCGCTCTCGAACAAGGGAGACCAGCCCCTGGCTCACCTCGTCCCAAACGCTCAATGTGGAGCCCGAGACTGCCTGCTGCGGCAGGTAGCCCACTACGGCGTCGCTCCGGATGACCACCCGCCCGGTGTCCAAGGTGCTGTCGTCGCCACCCGGTAGCCCGGCACGCGCCGCACACAGCCGCAGCAAGGTGGACTTTCCGCAGCCGTTACGCCCGATCAGGGCACATTTCTGCCCGGGATGAAGGGTCCAGCTCGCGTGCGAGAGCAACACGTCGCCGCCAATTGCCAGGGACACATCGACGAGGTCGAGCAGGGGGGCCTCCGGGCGACGCGCCTAACCCCTCCGTCACGCCGCCGCCCCGGACGGCGGCGCTTCGTATTAAGGGTGGCCGATGTCCAACCCGGAAGATCGGCCCCCCACCGCCCCCCCGTCGCCCGCCGCCGGCCTCCGCACGCCGACCGAGCCCACCGCTCCCGCGGCCAACCCCGAAGCCGGCGAAGACGTCCCGGTCAACTACGCGGAACAAATCCGGATGGAGGCGGATCGTGCGTGGTCCTCCACCGGGGTTGCGCTTCAGCATGCCCTATCCCAGAAGGTCACTGTCGCGTTCCTCGGCTCGGCCTCATCCGGAAAAGATAGCGCGATACGCGCGCTTTTTGGCATCGACTTCGGCGAGATCAGCCCGATTCCCGGATCCACCGACCGCCTGCGGGTGGCCCCCCTCGACAAAGCCGGGCAGGTGCTCCTGGTCAACGCGCCCGGCTTCGGCGACGTACGCGCCGAGGTAGACCGGGTGGGGCGCGACGCGCTCGACGCGCTCGACGTCGTGGTCTACGTCGTGAATTGCGAAGGCGGTGCAACCATCGACGAACGCCGGGATCTCGCGACGATTCGCGCGCTGGGCCGCCCGGTGCTGGTCTGCCTGAACAAGATCGACCTCATCCGCCCCCACCAGCGTCAGGGCTTCATCGACGCGACCCTCGCCCAGCTCGACGTACGGCCCGCCGACGCGGTGATCACCGCCTTCGACCCCTTGCCCCAGCTCGCCGAAGCGCCGATCGGCGTCACCGAGGTGGTGGCCTGGCTCTCCACCCAGCTCGAAGTGTCAGGTAAGGAGCTCCTGTTTGCCAAACAGCTCCGGAACAAGGGCGCGGCCTGCGAGCCACTGATCCTCGCGGCGGCGCAGCGCGCGTCGATCGCCGGCGCCCTGCCGGTGCCAGGCGCCGACCTCGCCGTCGTGACCGCCATCCAAGTCAAGTTGATCCGAGACGTCGCCGAGGTCTTCGAGGTCCCCGTCGACCGGGAGGTGGCGCTGTTCATCCTCTCGGAGGTGCTCAGCGGCGGCATGCGGGGCTTTGTACGGTGGGGAGTCGGCGCCTTGAAGGCGGCTGGCTGGATCCCGGGCACCCAGATCGCCGAAGCGGCTATCCTGGCGCTCGGCGCGATGGTCGCGGGGGGCACCACCTACGGCGTGGGGCAGGCCTCCGTACGTTGGTTTCAGAGCGGCGGCAAGTTGGAGAGTGACAAGCTCCGGGCTGTGTTCGATACTGCCGCGTTCGCGTGGCGCACACGGCGCGAAACGGCACGATGAACCAGCCCCCCGTCCCGGCCACCCGCGCGGAGCTCGTCGCGGGCGCCGCCGAGGACACCCTCGCAGAGCTCCTCCACCGCTGTCACCGGGACGAGCTGCTCCCGCTCGCCGAACGCCTCGGAGTACCTACACATCTCGGAATGGGGGACCTCGCGCGGGCCTGCGCCGTCGCGTTCCGTGAGCTGGGTAGCCGAGGCACCCGTTCGCTCTACCGTTGGCGTGATCCGCCGCGCCCCTACGAAGAGGTGGTCGCCGCCTTGGCGCGTCGCCGTGGACTCGGGGACGCCGAGATAGCCGACACGGAACAGGCGATCGTGAAACGATGGTTCGTCACGAGCTGGGGCGGCTTGTCCCCGGCGGCGCGTGACGTCTTGTGGACGCGGATGGGCCTGTCGGGCGAGGCGCCGGCAATCGGTGGAGAAGCAGCCTCTGCCGCGGAGCTTCGCCTGGGCCCACGTGCACGCTACGCGCTCTCGACCTCGATGGAGCAGCTCCGCCACCGCCTCTGGTGGCCGCTGGCCTTCACCGCGATGCTGACGCCGGTCGGCTGCCTTTTCCGCCCGGTGCTCGTGCCTTTCTTGATCTGGTGGGCGCTGGTCCCGCCTTGGCCTCGGGTAGAAGAGGCGGTGATCGAGATCGCGCGGCTGCGGCAGATCCTGCTTCACCGGGTGACGATCGGCGTGGTGGGCAGCCCATCAACCGGAAAGGACGCTGCGATAAAGGTGCTCTTTGGCCTGGACACCGGCAACGTCTCGCCGATCGCGGGCTCCACAAAGGAGGTGGCGATCACCCGCCTGGCCAGCGCCACCGCGCTCTACGTGGTCAATACGCCTGGGATGGGCGATGTCGTGGAGCGCGTAACCGAAGAGGCGCGGCAGGTGATCGACCACATCGACCTCTACCTCTACCTCGTCAACGCGGAGGGCGGCGTCCAGGCCCGCGAGCTGGCGGACTACCGGCGTTGTGTGGCTACAGGAAAGCCGGTGCTCGCGGTGATCAACAAGATCGACGTGCTCCGGCCGCGCGACAAGGAACGTTACCTCGCGGACGCCCGCCAGAAGCTGGGCGCCCCCGAAGTGGACTTTGTCGCGGTTGCTTTCGACCCGCTGCCGCAGCTGTCCGACGGGCCGATCAACGTCGAGGCGGTTCGTAGCTGGCTTGTCCAGAAGCTCCTGGCGCTCGGCAAGGACCCCGCAGAGCTGCCACCGGTGACAGCCCACAGCAGCGCCCCCGCAGGGCCCACCGGCCTCGAAGAAAACACGCCCCTAAAGTAAAGTTCCCTCGCGGTCGGTTTACTTCGACGCCACACTGAGGCATGGTACGCTCGATGACCGCCGGCCTCCTGCTTCTGCTGACCGCCTGCACCGACCCGCCTGCGAAGGCGCCTGAAGTCGAGCCGTTGATCGGTCCGTTCCTCTACGTCACCCTCGCGTCCCGGGTCAGCGATGCGGGCGACGAGGTGGACTACATCGCGGAGCTGCGCTGGTCCGACGGCACCGTGCGGCCCGCCGCAGTGGGGTGGGCTTCCGCGCTCGAGCCCGTGCTGAGCGTCGCGGACTATGGTGGAACCGGCGTGATCGAGCCCAGGATCGCGGGCGAGCACGTGCTCACGGCCTCGGCGACCTGGCTGGACGCGCAGTTGACGACAGAGCTTCACTTGGAGGTGGTGGCGGACCAACCCGACAGCCTCCTCCTCACCCTCGACCGCGCCCAGGTCGTAGCGGGGGAGCCGCTGCGCTACCAAGTCACGGCGAACGACCGTTTTGGCAACGTCGTCGACGCTAGCGCCGCGCTGGTCGCCACCGAGGCGCCCGCCCTTGTGGTGCCCCCCCAGGTGATCGCCACGGAGGCTGGCATCTACGAGGTAGTCGCGACACTTGACGGCACCGAGGACGGCGCGGCCTTCCGCGTGGTGGCGGCGGCGCCGGTGCTCCTTGACCTTCGACTTTCGGACGTTGAGCTCGAGCGGTACGAGACGACGGTCGCGACAGTCTCGGTGCAGGATGTCTACGGCAATTCGATCGACGGCGAAGCAACGGTATGGGTCGAGGGGGACGGCCTCACCACGCTGACGGGGGACGCCATCACGTTCCACGACGAAGGCTGGTACACCGTGTACGCCGAGCAGGACGGCATGCTCGATCTGGTCGGGCCCATCCTGATTGATTCTACTGGGCCGACGCTCGAGATTCACAATCCCGATCGGGGCGGCACCGACGCCGCCGGCACCACCACCGTCACCGGCACGGTGAGCGACGATTGGTCCACCGACGTGGAGGTCACCGTCAACGGCGTACCGGCGGTGATCTACAGCGACGGCAGCTTCAGCGCCACGGTCAGTTGGGAGTACGGCCTCAACCTTGTCACGACGGTCGCCACCGATGAGGACGGGAACCAGACCAGCGACACACGGACCGTGCTCGCCGGCGACTTCCTCGCCTACGGGGCCGCCCTTCTGAACGGAATCGTGGCGCGTATCAACACTACGGGCTTCGACACCCTGGAGGTCCTGGGTGAAGACGCGATCGCCAGCACCGATCTGACCGGCCTGCTTCCGAGTCCGGCTTATGCCGCCGAACAAGAAGACTGTATCGACGTCATTTTCGACGAAGTGTGCGTGACATGGTACTCGGTTGAGCTGACCGTGACCAACCCCTACTTCTCCGGGATCGATCTCGAGTTGGACCCCAACGCGGCAGGCTACCTTGATACCCGCTTTTCGGTGCTCAACCCCTCGATAGACTGGCAGGCAGAAGGCACGGTGATCGGGGTCGGCTACTCGGCCGACGGCACCATCTACGCGGACGACATCACCGCGACGATGCACCTCACCCCGGTGATCACGAGCGACGGCCTGCAGTTCACGGTCGACGCGGTGGACGCCACATCGACCAACTTCGTATTCGACTGGGACTCCTGGCTCTACGACGTGATGAGCTTCTTCGGGGTCGATCTCTCCACGATGATCCAGGACTCGATGGAGACGGCGATCGAAGACGCGATGCGTGACGAGATCGCGGCGACCCTGACAGAGACCTTGTCCAGTCTCGCGATCAACACCACCTTCGACGTAGAGGGCAACGCCTACACCCTCGGCGCGGTGCCCGGCACGGCGGCGGTCGACGATGAGGGAATGCACATTGGCCTGTCCACCACCTTTACCGTGCAAAGCTGGCTCCACACGGGCGTGGGCGCGGGCTCGCTGACGGGCGGTTGGCCCCTCCCGCCTTACGGTTCGCCGACGCCGGGGATGGAGCTGTCCCTCAACGCCGACTTCCTGAACCAGACCTTCTACGCCTTATGGGGCGGCGGCACCCTGGATCAGACGATGACCGCCGAGGATCTCGGCCTCGATCTTGAGTCTCTGAGCACCTTCTTTCCGTGGACCGACCTCAACGTCGTCGTCAACCCGCTCCTGCCCCCGGTCGTGGTGCCGGGGACAGGGACCGACATGTTGGAGCTCCAGATCGGCGACATGGAAATCTCCATGTACGACGGCCCGATCAGCCCCTCCAACCTCACCCTTCAGCTCTACGTGACCGCGTTCACACCGATGAGCCTCGACGTGGATCCCAGTGGTCTATTGGTTCCGACATTGGGAGACATGGAGCTCTACTTTGATGTCACGGTGCCGGAGAGCAACACCGAGGCAAGCGCGGACACCGAGGCGCTGCTGCGCGCGATGCTCCCCGCCGTGCTGCCCTCGCTGCTTGGCGGTGTCGGATCGGTGCCGATTCCCGAGCTTGACGCCTTCCCCTTCACGATCTCTACCATCGAGCGCGACGGCGGGTTCGTCACCGTCGCCGGCGATATCACTGCACTGCCCTGAACCGAGGAATTCATGGATCATCGTTGTTTACAAGGCCACCGGGTCCCCGCCGCCTTCACTTTTGCGATTCAGAACCGGATGTGCCCGATGTGCGGGAATCCGACGATCACCGAGGTCGGCTTTGACGCCGCCGGGCTGTTGGCCGCCAAAGCAGCTATGGATCTGCCCGGGGCCTTCTCCGTGATCCGGGTTCTCGAAAGTGCGTTCTCCCTCACGGCAGCCGGCGCCCCGACCGCCCCCGCGGCCACCGCCGCCACGCCAACCCCAGCACCCGGAGCACCCGCAGCACCCGCAGCACCCGCAGCACCTACGCCGGCGCTTTCGCAAGGTATCGACAGTGCCGCCGCTTCCAGGGCGAGCGCGCCGAAAAAGGCAGTTGCAAAGCTAAGCACCACTACGCTGGTCGCGCAGCCGCCGGTCGGTAGCGCCAGCGTCTCGATCGCCGCAGCGACCGCGGTCAGCACGACGATGGAAGAGATCGACGACGTCGTCGTCGACGACATCGGCACCGACCTGCCCGACCCCTCGGCGATGGCGACCCCCGAACCAGCCGGGTTGCGGGTGGCCGTGGCCTCCGGGGCAGGGACGCAGTTTGCTCCCGAGGACGAGAACTTCTTCAAGGTTCGTTGAGCTTGCGCTTGGTCGGCGTCTGTGCAAGAGTAGGGTGACGAGGTGTTCATGCGCGTCGCGCCCCGCTCCCTGTTCCTCGCGCTCCTGGCCCTCTCCGCCTGTGGGACCGAGGAGCCTGCCAAGGACTCGGCACCCAGCGAGGACTCGGCGCCGGGCGTCGACTCGGAGCCCGTGACCTGCGAGGCCTCCGCGACCGACGAGGTCTGCAACGGGGTTGACGACGACTGCGACGGCGCGGTCGACAACGGCGTGTTGTCCACCTTCTACCCTGATGAAGACGGAGATGGCGCCGGGAATGCGGACGGCTCGCCGGTGGAGGATTGCGAGCCGCCGGAGGGCTACGCGGCGGAGCTCGGGGACTGCGACGATGCGGATCCCAACGTTGGGCCGGCGGCGGAAGAGCGGTGTGACGGAGTCGACAACAACTGTGACGGCGAGTCCGACGAAGGCGTGTCGCTCACCTTCTACGAGGATCTCGACGGTGACGGCGTTGGGGCCACATCTTACGAGGCGTGTGAAGCGGAATCCGGCTGGGTGGCGACCGGGGGAGACTGCGACGACGCCGACGCGGCAGTGACCCCGGGTGCGCTGGAGCGGTGCGACGGGGTCGACAACAACTGCGACGGTTCGGTGGACGAGGGTGTCGAATTCACCACGTGGTACGCTGATCTCGACGGCGACGGACACGGAGACCCGGCGACCACCGCCGAGAGATGCGACGCGCCCTCCGGCTATGTCACGGCCGGCGACGACTGTGACGACACCGACGTCCAGACCTCTCCCTCCGCGGCTGAGGTGTGCGACGGCATCGACAACAACTGCGACGACACGGTCGATGAGGGGGTTGAAAGCCTGGTCTGGTATCTCGACGCCGACGGCGACGGGCACGGGGACCCCGCCAGCGGCGCCGAGAGCTGCTCGGCTCCGGTGTCGGGCGTGCTGGACGGCGACGACTGTGATGACGCCGACCCCCAGATCTCTCCCTCGGCGCTCGAGGCCTGCGACGGGCTGGACAACAACTGCGATGACGCCGCAGATGAGGGTCTCGAAACTGCCACCTTGTATGCGGACGAAGACGGCGACGGCCACGGAGACGCCTCGGTGAGCACGGTCGGGTGTGCGGAGCCCACGGGCTACGTCATGCCCTCCGACGACTGCGACGACACTGACGCCGAGATCTCCCCATCGGGCACGGAGCGCTGCGATGGAGTCGACAACAATTGCGACGGTCTGATCGACAGCGACGCCATCGACGCGCCCGCGGTGTACCTCGACGCCGACCTCGACGGCTACGGCGACCCTTCCGCCGGGAGCTCCGCCTGCGCTCCTGGGGACGGTGAGGTCGCCGAGGCGGGTGACTGCGACGACGCCGACGCCACCATCCACCCAGCTGCCGCAGAGGCGTGTGACGGCGTCGACAACGACTGCGACGCCCTCACCGACGACGCGGACCCGAGCGTCGCCGATCCGGGCACCTGGTACACCGACGCCGACGGCGACGGAATCGGCGTTGGCGCTCTCCCCGTGACGGCCTGTGTGCAGCCCACGGGCACCAGCCTCTACCTCGAAGACTGCGACGACGACGACGCGGGCGTGATGCCCGGCCAGACCGAGGTCGCCGACGGTGTAGACCAGGACTGCGACGGCGCGGTCGACGAAGAGACCGTAGCCTACGACGACGACGGCGACGGCCTCTCCGAAATCGAGGGCGACTGTGACGACGCCGAGCCGGCGGTGCTGCCCGGCCAGACCGAAACGGCC
>CANKTH010000149.1 GCA_947486185.1 Deltaproteobacteria bacterium | reverse complement strand
CGTCGCGCCCGGCTGGTCTGCGGAGACCGGCATCGGTACCGAGCCCACCACCCGCTGGATCTCCCCCAACGGCACGGTGGCCACCGAAAACCGCGCCTCCACAGCCACAACTCGCCCATCCGCGAGCGCCGCCGCCAGCTCCTCGACGGTGCTGGTCAACCTCGACGTTCAGGACATGGACATCCGCCACGTCCTGCTACTGCTCGCCGATCAGGGCGGTTTCAACTTTGTGATCGACGACGCCGTGGCCGGAACGGTCACGGTCCGGCTCAAAAACGTGCCTTGGCCCGAAGCGCTCGACGCGATCCTTCGATCAAAGGGGCTCGCGGCCCAGCCGATCGGCAGCATCGTTCACATCGCCGCGCCCTGAGCGCGGGGTCGTCCCCCCGCCGGGGCGGTCAGTACGGCCAGATCTCCGGGTCGTAACAGGACCCTTGCTCGAGCGCCGTGCAGCTCGACTCATCGATACATACCAGCGCGGCGTCAAAGCCGTCCCGGAGCGACTCGTCGTTCCAACCCTCGTAGAGCGCGTCCTGCCGAAGACAGGACTCCTGGCACTCCTCAGAGTTCACGAGCTCCATACCCGAATTTCCGCACTCGACCAGGTGGTCGCACACCTGTTTGCACGTCGGAGTGCAGCCGGTGAGCAGGGCAAAGAGTAGGATCAATCGCACTTCTGCCCGTCGCAGTTGCACGCGCCCACGTTGTAGATCGGGGCACACACGTTCTTCTCCAGCGTTTCACAAGCGGCGAGATCCACACACTCCATCCACATCGCCGCCTGTCGCTGGTTCTCCAAGCACGGGCTGGCTGACTGCGACACAGCGATGTTCGGCTCGTAGGGGCCCGGATCTCCATACTTAAGCATCGCACCTTCACAATGCTGCATGCACTCCGCGATGCGGGCGTCCCGGCTGGCCTCGTCAAAGATCGTGGGGTCGGGCGTGCCACACCCGGTCTCCGCCCAGATCTTCTCACACGAGCTTTGGCAGTCGGTGGCGCAGCCGGCAGCGCCCGCGACGAGGGCAAGCAAGAGGACCACCACGCGCATACTCCGCTCCTTTGGGCGAGCGAGGGTACTCCGCTCTGGCGCAGTGGTCAACGGCGGGGCGCGCAGGGCGCCTCAGCCCAGCTCCACGTAGGAGTAGGCATCGCCGCCCTCGTCGGGTAACGCCGGCCGAAAACGTCGGACTGACCTGCACCCCGGCAGCCACTGCCGGATCGCTCCCTTCAGCGCGCCCGTGCCGTGGCCGTGCAACAGGTAGACCCCCAGCACACCCGAGCGGCTCATCCGGTCGAAGAAGTGCTCGACCTCGATGAGCGCATCCTCCACCCGCTGGCCGCGAAGATCACAGGTGTTGCCTTCGAGACGCACCGCAACCGGCGTGGGGGTGTGTACGGGCCCGGCCGGCTCTCTGGCCCGGTCGGCGCGACGAGCGTCGTCACGCCCCGCGGCCTCCAGCGAGCGGGCCTCCACCCAGAGGCGCATCGCGCCTACCTGCACCTCGACTCTCTCGATCTCGCCGCCGCTCGCCGTCCGAACCGCAACGACCTTGCCGATCTGGCCCAGGTGCCGTACACGGACTCGAGCCCCAACCTCGAGCTTTGGCGCTAGAGCCGGCCCCGCCTCCGTCGAGCGCACCGGCGCTCCGACCTCGAGGGGCTCAGTGTGGCGGGTCGCCCGAATACTCTCCAAGGTGGTGTTTGCCCGCCGAAGATCCGGGCCCGCCTGGAGCTCCGCCACCAAAGCTCTGACCTCGTCCTCCCGTTCACGCAGCCGCTGACGCCAGGCGCCCACCACCTCCTGCCGTAACGCCCGCTCCCTCTCGGCCAGCCGAAGCTGCCGCTCGTCGAGCGCAGCCCCACGCCGCTCCGCGTCCACCACCAGGTTCCGAAGCTCGATCTCACGTTTTGCGACTCTGGCGCGCTCCGCCTCCAGCTCCTCCATCACGTCGGACAAGGCGCGCGCGCCCACCTCGAGCAGGGACTCGGCCCGCGTCACCAACGGCAGCGGCAGGCCCAGACGCCGCGCGGTGGAGAGCGCATGTGAGCTCCCTGGCACCCCGTAGGCCAGCCGCCAGGTGGGACGCCCTTCGGCGTAGAGCACCGCCGCACCGGCGAAGCGACCGTCTACCAACGGCAGCACTTTGAGCTCCGCAAAATGGGTGGTGGCCACCACCCGCGCCCCACGATCCACGACCGCCTCGAGGATCGCGCGCGCGAGCGCCGCGCCCTGAGCCGGGTCGGTGCCCATCGCCAGCTCATCCAACAGCACCAACGGGGTGGATCGCCGCTCGCCGCGCGGCACCGGGCGCGTCGCTACGGCATCCAGCGCCTCGAGCGTATCGCGAATGAAGGTCATGTGGCCCGAAAATGTAGAAAGATCCCCTTCAACAGACTGAAGGTCCCCCACATCCGCGACCACCGGGGCAAAGAGATCGACGCGCGAGCCAGGCTCGGCCGGGATCGGTACCCCTGCCTGCACCAGCAGAGCGAGCAGGCCTGCCGTCTTCATCGCGACCGTCTTTCCGCCGGTGTTCGGCCCGGAGAGCACGAGGCCCGGTTGGTCGGGACCGAGGCGGATATCGTTGGCCACCACCGCGACGCCACGCAACTCCAGGAGCGGATGGCGAGCGGCATCCAGGTGAAGCACCCCTTCATCGCCGACTTCGGGGACCACGCCGCGCCAGAGACGCCCGAGCCCCACCCGCGCGGCCACCACATCGAGCGCGGCCGCCGACTCAAAGCTCGACTCCAAGCTTGGGCCCCGTAGCCCCACCTGGCCGGAGAGCAGGGTGAGTATACGCTTCTCTTCGCGCACCACCGCGGCTTCGGTCTCCCGAAGGTCGTTGTGGAGCTCCACCACGGCGGCGGGCTCCACGAAGGCCGTCTCCCCGGAAGCGGAGGTTCCATGTACGATCCCCAGACCGCGGCGCGCGCCCACCTTGACCGGCAGCACGAAGCGCCCGTCCCGCTCCGTGACGTACCGATCCTGGAGGATCTCGGCGAATTGGCGGTCCGCGAGCAGCTCGTCGAGGGTGCGACGGATCTGGTCGCGGAGCCCGCTCATCCGGGACCGGAGACCCGCCAGCTCCGGCCAGGCCCGCGCCGAGAGCTCTCCGGATCGTTCAAAGCTATCGGAGAGCAGTTGTTGAAGCTCCGGATCGACGTCGATCGCCTCGGCGAGGCGCCATAAGTAGGATGGCGCCGCCTCCTGACCCGGGCGTGTGTTGCGATCCTCGACCCAGCGGCGGAGCTCTGTCAGGGCGTGCAGGGCGTAGCCTACTGCGACCAGCTCGGCGGCGCTCAAGACCGCCCCGCGCGCCGCCCGGGCCACCGCCGCACCCTGGTCGGTCACCGCTCCCGACGGCATATGTTCACCGCCTTCTTCCAGTCGAATCAGCTCATCCACCTCTTGGTAGCGCCGGAGCACCTCCGCCCGCCGTTGGCTCAGGGGCGCCTCGCTTACCGCACGCGCACCGCGCGGACTCCGGGCACACAGCACAAAACGTTCGAGCAGGGTGCCCCAATCGAGGGCGTTCAGGGTACGAAGGGAGAGGTCCATCAAGGTCTCAACGACGCCGACCGCTAACCAAAGTCCCGGGCGGCAGGCAAGCCCTGTGTCACACCCCCGTGACCTCCACCCGCGCGTCGTTGTAGCAGGCGCCCAGCCCCACCTCGGCGACGTGGTCGGGAATGAGTACGTTACTGGTCCAAGAACTGGCGGTCGCCGACCGCCAGAGCCCCTTGGGCAGCAGCACCACACCCGGGCGGATCGCCCCGGTCACCTCGACGACGACCTCCAGCTCCCCGAGCTGATTCTGCACCTTGACCCGCTGACCGTCCCGGATGTGGCGCGCGGTCGCGTCGTCCGGATGCAGCCACAAACGCGCGCCATCCGGCGCGAGCGTCTCGTAGCCAGTCGAGCTGATCGCCCGTGTGGTCGCAGGAGAGATGAGGATCAACGGTAGCTCTGGCTGCGCCGGCGGCGGTCGGAGCGTGTACGGCGGCGTCGCGAGCTGGACCGGAGCCGAAGGAAAGGCATCGCTAAACTGCACAGGCTTGGGCAGCAGCTTGACCTTGTGTTGGGAGAGCTCGGCGAAGGCCCCCCGACCGGCGGGGAAGCCGTCCAGGATCCGAGCGCCGAGGGTCACCTCGTCCTCGTCAAACTCGGGCTCCTGAAAGCCCATCAACCGGGCGAGGGTGGCAAAGAGACGGTGGTTGCTCCACGACTCCCCGACCGGGGGGATCGCCGGCTCTGACCACTGAAACACGAAGCTGGCGTAGGAGCGCGTCAGCTCGTGGTGTTCGAGGAAGGTGGTGGCGGGAAGCACAATATCCGCCAGGGCACAGCTGTCGGTCCAGACCTGCTCATGCACCACCACAAACAGCGACTCGCGCGACAACGCCCGCACGACACGGGCCTGATCCGGGACGGTGGCCACCGGATTGTTGTTGTAGATGAACGCGGCCTCTGCGGGAGGATCCTGGAGCTCTTCCAAGGCCCGGCCGAGCTGGCTCAGGTTGTAGCTGCGCGCTGGGGGCGTCGGCCCGACGTGCTGAACCGCCGAGAGATCCCCCCGATACCCCCCGGAGGTCGAGAGCACGTAGCCGCCCCCGCGCCGGCCGAAGCGGCCGTACACCGCCGGCAACGCGACAACCGCCCGGGTCGCGTCGACCCCGTTCCGAGTGCGCTCCAGGCCCCAACCTACGCGGAACATGGTCGGGTGGGTCGTAGCTATCCAGTCCGCCAACTGTCGTATTCCCTGGGGGTCTACGCCCGCCACGGCGCCCGCCTGCTCCGGGGTCCAGCGTTGAACCTGCTCTGCGAGCCGATCGGCGTCGGCTGCGTACGTGGTGAGGAAGGCCTGGTCGGCGAGGCCACCGTGCAGGGCGAGGTGGTGGAGCCCCAGGGCGAGCGCGAGATCCTGGCCGGGCGTCGGCGCCAGGTGCAAATCGGCCGCAGCGGCGAGGGGCGTACGCACCGGATCGATGACCACGAGGCGCGCGCCCGCGCGCTGGGCCTTACGAATGATCGGGACGAGGTGGATACCGGAAGCGCTGGGGTTGCACCCCCATACGATAATGAGCCGTGAATACGCTATATCTGAGACATCGCTGGAGGCAAGGCCGGGATAGACGGTCCTGGTCGCGACGGCCGCGTTCGCCGCGCACAGCGTACCCAGCGGGCGGCTGGCGCCAAGGCGGTTCCAGAAGCGGGCGTCCATTCCGCCAGCGCTGAGGTAGCCGTTGCTGCCGTGGTAGGCGACGGGGAGGATCGCCTCGGGCCCATGCCGTTGAACGATCGCCTGGAACTTCTCGGTGATCCTGGACAAGGCCTCGTCCCAGCTCACCTCGCGCCATGCGCCTCCCCCCTTGGGTCCTACCCGGACGGCCGGGCGGAGCACCCGACGTGGCCCATGGACCCGCTCGGGGAAATCAGCGACTTTGGCGCAGATATAGCCCGCCGTAAGCGGGTTCTTGGAATTCCCCCGCAGGCTCACCCGACCGTCATTGACCGAGACATCCAAGCTGCAGCGATCAGGACAGTCCAGCGGGCAAGCAGAGTGCGACATCGGCGAGCCCTAACCTACACGCCGAGCGCCGGCCGGCCGGCGCGGAAGTCACGGGGCTTACCGGGGAATGTTGTCTTCTGCGCTCCGACAGCTCGGACCTTTGCAGTCCTTGAGGCTGTCGACCGCGGCGTCGAGGCTGGCCAACAACGCTGCCGAGGCGGTCGCGGCGATGTTCTCCATCTGCGCCGGGTCGGTCTGGTTATCGTAAAGCTCCTTGTGCCCGCCGGTGTAGCGAACGTAGGTGTAGCGGGTCGTGCGCACGCCGACATAGGCGGGGAAGTTGTTCCCACGTTCACCGATCACGAACCGGTCGGGCACCGGCGCGTCGCCGCCGCTCGCCTGCTCGCCGCCTCCCTGGGCCTGTAGCTTCCCGCCGCCCCCCTGCCCGCCCCCACCGCCGCCGCCGCCAGCGCCGCCGCCAGCGCCGCCGCGACCACCCCGACCACCCGGCGGACCGTTGCCCGCGCCACCCGGACGGGCTCCTCCTCCGCCCTCTTTCGCCGAGCTCCCCGCCTGTTCGTGCGCCAGGAACACGCCCCCACGCCACGTCGATGGGGTCTGCCCCAACGCAAGCGACTTCCACGACCGCCCATCCACAAAATCTGCCGGCTGAACACCGGCGATATCAGAAAACGTCACGGCGATGTCGGCGTTCAGCACCATCGAGCTCACCCGAGCTCCTTTGGGCACCCCCGGACCGCGCACGACGAGCGGCACGTTGATGTCTTCTTCGTAGGCCGTGTTCTTACCCCAAGGTAGACGGTGCTCTCCCATGTGGTAGCCGTTGTCTGACATGAACACAATCCAGGTGTTGTCCAACTCACCGGTCTCGGTGAGCACCTTGATCATCCGATCCACCGAGTCAACCACGCCCAGCATCGACGCGCGCCGGTGGCGGTATACCTCGTCGATCCCTGCCTCCCACGCGGGGGTCAAAAGACCGAGACTCTGCTGGAACGGAGGTTTGTCGCCCAGATTGGACTCATTGAACGACGTGGACCGAGGCGCCTTGCCGGTGACCGCGCCCTGGTAGCGGGGCGGCGGCGTCGCGGGCACGTGAGGCGCAAAATGCGCCACCCAGGCCAGGAAGGGCTGGTCCGCCGCCGATGCGGCACGAATGAAGCTCTCAGCGTGTCCGGTCACCACGTCGGTGATGTGGTCGGCCGCCTCTTGTCCGTGAACCTCCATCTGGCCGTTGACGTTGAGGCTGTAGTTATAGGAGCTGTAGCCCTCCCCCTTACCAGGCACCGCCCAATAGTCCCAGCCGGGCGGCACGTAGCTGGTGTCGTCCGCGAAGGGGTAACCGTTGAAGTACTTGCCAAAGAGGCCAGTCTGGTAACCCTGGTCGTTGAGCCAGGTCGCGACGGTGGAGGACTCGCAGCCGGTGTTTTTGAAGCCGCGAAAGCCGCCGTTGGGCCCCAGCGTGTGCATCACGCCGGTGTTGTGCCCGTATTGCCCGCGCAACATCGACGCGCGCGAGGGACAACAGATCGACACACTGACATAGGCGTTGTCAAAAGTCGTGCCCTGGTCCTGGAGCAGCGGCTTGAGCCCGGACGCCTCGTCAAAGCCGCTCATGTTCAGATCGTCCACCAGCACGAACAGGATGTTGGGACGGCCCCGGGCTACGGGCGCGGGGGCCGGCTCGGCAGCCGCAGGAACAGGCGCGGGCGCGGGCGTGGTCGGGGTGGTGGAGGCGCCGCCGCAGGCCAGAGCGACGAGAAGGTAGAAGGGCAGTGTGCGCATCGTTGCGGGCTAACGCGCCCGAGGCAGCTACGGGACGCAGAATCACGCGGGGCGACCGGCCAGAGACGCAGATGCGCGTCGCCCCCTTGAGCGATAGCTCGGAAGCGGCAGGTGCACGATGCTGCTCACTCTCCTCGTCCTCGCATGTGATGGCGGCGCTTCAAAGAGGCCACCGGCCACGGATGACTCAGCCACCGACCTGTCCGAACCCGACGACACCGAGGCGACCCCAACCACCGAGGGCCCGCCTGAGAGCCGCCCTCACAGCGGCACGGGCGGCACCACCGATCACTCGGGTATCCTCGACGACACCAGCGTCACCGACGACACCGGCGTCACCGACGACACCGGTACCATCGACCCCTGCGCCACCCCGCGCTGCGATGGGAGCTCGCTCATCACCTGCGACGGCGCGGGGGCCGAGCTCGTCACGCCCTGCGCAGTCGGCTGTGACGCGGAGCACGGCGTGTGTATCGCCTGCGGCGATGGGGTCGGCTCCCCGATCGAAGACTGCCGTTACGAACAGGCGGTTAGCGGCCTCGACCTCGGCGGAGTGGCCTCCGGCTACTGCGGGATCGCGTCATTGACGGCCGCGGACCTGGACGGGGATCTGCGCGACGACCTCGCGTGGGCCTCGGCTTCTGGCACCGCCTCCACCCTGGTCACCGCCGCGTACGCCGGTGGAGGCGTCTTCCTGCCGAGCGTGAGCGAAGACCTGGCGGATTACCCCGATTATCCAGAGACCCTGCATGGCCATGATCTGGACCGCGACGGGCTCATCGATCTGCTCGCATTGTTCAACGTCGATGGCGGCACAGGAGCCTGGCTTGAGCTCCACAACGACGGGGCCGGCGCGCTCGCCCCGGGCGCCCGCCTCGAGAGCTCGGCGGTCTGCGTCGCCGTCGAAGGTGACTACAACAGTGACGGCATCGTCGATCTGCTCGGCGGCCCCGACCCCTACGGCACCAACCCGCTTGTGTTTGTGGATGGCACCTCAGGGCTCGGCTCGTCGTCCACGACCGAGCTCAGCGACTGCGCCGCGCGCGGGCTGGCAGTGGGCGATCTCGACGGCGACGGCGTCCTGGACGTGGTCGAGGCCTGCGGTTTTGAGGGCTCGGGCACCAAGGCGTTGGAGCCGGCGCTTGGAGCGGGTGACGGTACATTTGTCCTCGCTGCTGCCGTGCTGCTCCCGGCCAACCCGACGGGCGTCGCAATGGGCGATTTCGACGGAAATGGCATTTTCGACTTGGCCACCGGCGATGAGTCGGGCACCGTCCTCGTCGCCTTTGGCTTTGGCGCCGGGCGCTTTGGCGCCGCGACGCCGGTGGCCACCCTCGAGGCCCCCGCCAGCCTGGTTTCGGTCCAGGACATCGACCGCGACGGGCTGGACGACCTGGTGGACGGTGCTACGGCCACCTGGCTTCGTAGTGTCGGGGACGGCACTTTTGAAGCAGCGGCTCCGGTGCTCAGCGGGGTGTCGGGTCGGGTGAGGGTCGAAGGGGACTTCGACGGGGATCGGGTGCCCGACCAGCTCGTGGAGCGGGAGGACGGGAGCTACACCCTGGTGTTGTCGGGCGCCTGAACCGCCCTGGGGCCCACCGCGGGAGCGCGAGCCGGCCGAGCGGACGAGCAGTGCAGCGCCCGGATCAGGCCGCCGAACGCGAACACCCTCGCGAAACAGGAATCGGAGCGCGCCCCTTCACCCCCCCACCGTCACCCGCCGGTTCACGCCGATACCCTCCCATTGGCTCGTGGTACCGTCGGGCCAGGTCACTCTGAGGTCTACTCGCGGATCACTGTCAGGCGGCAGGTTTCCCAGGCCAAAATGGGCCTCCATCGGACCCCCGCTGGCAAAACTCTCGCTCCCGGCCACCACCCAGCGGGTCCAGCTCTTGCCGCCGAGGCTCACCTCCACGCGTGCCCCTACAGCCGGCACGGAAAAATCCACCTCTAACCATGCTTCCGATCCACACCGCGCCTGATAGACCAGTGTCGGACCGGCAACGTCTCGCTTGACCAGATCCAACCAACCGTCACGATTGAGATCGACCGCGAGTACGCCGCGGCTGAGCCCCGGGTCCGCCACGCCCCAGGCCTCGGCGGACTCCACAAAACTCCCGTCCTCCCCCTGGATGTACAGGGCATCTCGCTGTTCGCGGGGATTACCCAGGGCCAGCTCGGCTTCAAACTGCTCGGCGACGTCCTCGGGCATCTGAAGCTGACCGAAGTTCACCGGGGCGTCGAGGTCGCCATCGTTGTCCAGGTCAGCGAACACGACCCCCCAGGCGACGTGACGATCGTCCCCCTCGGGTACAAAGCCTAAAGCCAGGCTGCTCTCGTACCACGCACCCCCTCCGCTCAGCAGCAACACCAACTGATCCCAGCTCGTCACCGCAAAATCGGGAACAGTGTCACCATTGAGGTCCCCTACCCCGAGCCCCATGCCGTACACCCGCACGTCGAGGCCCAACGAAGCATCCATGACGACGAAGCGCTCCCCATCGTACTTGAGCATACGATTCGGCGCCGCAAGACTACCAAAATCGTTGACGACATAGAGCTCGCGGGCTCCGTCCCCGTCTACATCGTACCAGCCCCCCGCCAGGGTGAACGACTCGCCCAGGAGCTCCGCCGGCAACCGGCTCGACTCGTCGGCAAAGTGGCCGTTCCCCTCATTGACGAACAGCCGATCGGGGTGTCCGGGCGGCATGTTCCCGGTGAGCATTCCATCGGCCAGCTCTCCGCCTTCGTAGTGGTTGATCAGGAAGAGGTCGAGGTCCCCATCGCCGTCAAAATCGTCAAAGGCCCCGCCGGCCCCGTGTAATCCCTCATCGCCGAGGCCCGCGTCGGACTCTTCGAAGACGCCCCCTTGATTGAGCCAGATCTGCGGAGCGCCGCCCTGATCGGCGATCAAGAGGTCGGGCTGGCCGTCCCCATCCACATCGGCAGTCGCGGTGCCCGTGGACCGATCCGCCTCCAACGCCCGCTCCGGCAGGTGGTCGTCCGCGTTGACCAGGCCATCCGCGCTCCCGAGATAGAGCTGATCCAGGCCAGTGTTGGGCAAGAACAGGTCGAGGCGACCGTCCCCGTCATAGTCCTCTACCGAGACCCCCGCCCCATCGTACTGCCCCGCGTCGCTGGGCTCCGCGGCGACGATCTGGTCCGGGAGCTCAACCACCTCGAACGGCGAGCCGGCACGTGCGCCGGGGTCCGCGCAGACCACCACCTCCCCGAGCTCGATGCCCGGAACGGCGGGCGCCGGGACTTTTTCCCCCGAGCAGGCGTAGAGGAGAAGGAGGATCATAGGACGTTGTAACCGAAGTTCACGCGGTCCGCATCTGCTCGGAGGCGGCGCGCCCGGCAGCGGGGCGAGGGGCTGGCGGATGCCGTCGCCCTGCCCCGGTCAGCGCCCGCCGCGCGACGGCGCCGGGATCATCATGAGCGGCACTTCCCGACCTGAGTCACGGATTAGGCCGTCAAGCCACTCCATCAAGCCTAAAAAGCTTCATGGTTGCCATCCACGGGTGGACAACAAGGACAAGCTGTGGCATACAGGCGCCGCGTTGGGCACGTGCCCGGCCCCCCTGGAGACCCATGAACAATCCCCCCCTTCGTGACTTCCTCGAGATCCCCTACGACGAGCTGGAGGAGAAGAACCTCGAGAGCAAACAGCTCCGGCTTGATCGAAAAGACGCCCGCGAGGAGCGGATTCGCTACCTCAACGACGAGAAGCGAATCAAGGCGGTAACCGTCTGTTTCACCGACCTCGAAGGTCGTTTCCACATGCTGGACTACGACAAGAAGTTCCTGCTGAAGTCCTACGACAACCTCACCTTTGACGGTTCGTCCATCCGCGGTTTCTCGCAGCAGTCCGAGTCGGATCTCCGCCTGGTTCTCGATTGGGCGGCGTTTTACTGGCTTCCTTCCGATATCTTTGGCCCCGGCAAGGTGCTTGTCTTCGGCAACATCTGTGATCGCGACGGCACGCCCTATGCCGCCGACATGCGGTCGCGGCTTCAGGAGTACGCCAACCGCCGCTTCGAGGCAGACGGCACCATCTGTTACGCCGCCAATGAGGTTGAAGGCTTCTTGTTCGAAGGGCGGGACGCCGAGCGCCGCTTCCACGAGACCGGCAAGTTCGAGTTCATCTCCACGGGGGGCTACTACCACTCCCTGCCGGGAGATCGGCTTCGGAACTTCATCGATCGCGCCGCCGAGGCGCAGCGTGCCCTCGGTTTCGCCAACGAGAAGGACCATCCCGAGGTGGCGCCCTCCCAGTTCGAGATGAACTATAGCTACACCGAGTCCGTCATCGCCGCTGACCAGATCCAACTCTACAAGCTCATCTGCCGGCAGGTAGCTCAGTCGATGGACATGACGGCGAGCTTCCTACCCAAGCCTGTCGCCGGCATCAACGGCAACGGCATGCACACCAACCTCTCCCTCGCGCGGGACGGCGCCAACCTCTTCTGGGACCCCAAGGGGGAAGACGATCTTTCGGCCCTGGGGTGGGACTTCATCGACCGCATCCTCGCCAACGCCACTGACCTCTGTCTGATCCTCAACCCGAGCGTCAACTCCTACCGCCGGCTCGACCCCCACTTCGAGGCCCCCAACCAGATCAAGGCGTCCGCGATCAATCGAGGCGCGATGGTGCGAATCCCGCTCGGGAACGCCAGATCCAAACGTGTCGAAGTGCGCTCGGTGGCGCCCGACGCCAACCCGTACATGGTCATCTACAGCCTGTTCCGCACCGGACTCGAAGGGCCCCTGCCCGAGCGCGCCGACGACGAGCGCCGCTCCCGAACCCGCCTCCTTCCGGGCAATATCTACGACGCGCTGCGCGCCTTCAAGTCGAGCCGATACACCAACGAGCTGCTCGGCAGCTTCTCGGCCGAGCGTATGGCCGATCTCAAGACCCTCCAGGCCGAAAGATGTCCGCGCGCCCTGGGGAATCTGGTCAAGGTCTCCGAGGTTCAGTTCCACCACGAGGTCACCAACCAGTACCTCTGGTCGATGTTTTAAACGTAGCGGCGCGCTCCGTTCTGTTGGGCGCCCCGTCCGCCTCTGGCGGCCGGCGGCCGTCCTGCTGTTGAGTTGCACGCCCGTTGGCACACCGGACGGTAGGCCGTTGCACGTTGGCTGACACGGCCCGCGGCATGGGACCGGGCGGGTAGGGTGGGCTGCTCGGTCGAGGCCCGCCGACAACGGGCGGCGGCCGGTGGAGGATCAGGCGGCG
>CANKTH010000148.1 GCA_947486185.1 Deltaproteobacteria bacterium | reverse complement strand
TTTGTTCGAGATTCTCGACAGTGCCGTATCGGACAACGACGCCGCGGACAAGGCGGGCGGCTTGGCGATCCTCGGCGCGGGCAGCGTTCAGCGCTGCACGATCAGCGGGAACACCGCCGTCAATGATGGCGGGGGGCTCCTGGTCGGCAACCTGAACGCCGTGGATCGTGTCGAGGTGGTGACGACCGACTTCGACGCCAACACACCCGACCCGGCGTTCAACGACGACGCGAACGAGAGCTACAGCTTCGGGCTCGCCGCGAGCTTCATCTGCGATGACAACGGCTGCTTTTGAATCGACGGAGGCTCACCCGCTCGTCACGGGGACCGGCTCGATGCTGACGCGACCGTCGGCGCTCTTCTCCACCTGGAACCATCGTTGATCGACGCTGCCGTCGCTGCACGTCGCCTGAACGTGGAGCAGGACGCTCGGGGTGCCTTCGGCGGGCGAGAGCGTCAACTGCACGCTCGAAGCGGGCAGCGGGCCCGAGGCGACCGTTCCCCCCGTCACATCCACCGCCTCGAGCCTAACGCCGGCCCAGGCCTGGATGTACATCTGGACCCGACCTTCGGCGTCAGGCGCCGCCTGTAGCCGCATAGGCGCCTCGGTGCCCTCGCCGCAGGTGACGAGAGGCTCCACCAGGCTCTGCATCATGAACCCGAGGCAACCCAGGTTGGCGAACGCCAGGGCGCAGACGGCCGAGAGGCGGGCGGCGATTCGGAAGGTCCGCGAGACGCCAGGGCCTGCGGGTCGTGCTCGGTACATCGCCGGCCCTTAGCCCGGCACCCGGGCGTGTCGAGCGTGTCGCGGGCAGGCTGCGCGGACGGGGCCTCCGACCTCGCTTCGGCCTCGAGGCTACTGCGATAAGGGGGCCGCGGAGGCGCGATGGTCTGGACGCCCGGGCGGATCTGCCTGGTTGGAGAGCACAACGACTGGGCCGGCGGCCAGGCCGTGGTGGTGCCACACCACCGAGGGCTCACGATCGAGGTGGAAGCCTATGAGAGCTTCGTCGTGCACACGATCCTGGAGGGCACACCCTATTCCTGGTCCCCCGGACAGGACCCCGGCTTGCTCGGGCTCGTACCTTCCGTGCTCACGGCGCTCGGGGCCGCGCCACCCGCGCTCCGCGTCCGCATCTACGGGGATCTTCCTCCCGGACGAGGGTTTTCGTCGTCCGCCGCGGTCGCGGTCGGCCTCGTTCGTGTCCTCGGGCCGAGGGTGGGCGCAGATGTGGGCGATCCGGACCGCGTCGCCGAGCTGGCATGGCGCGCCGAGCACGAGATCCTCGGTGTCAATTGCGGACTACTCGACCCACTCGCCTGTGCCTATGCGCGGCCGCTCCACCTCCGGTTCGGTCCGCAAGGCACGCGGGTGTTCCCCCTCCACCCGGCGCGCGCCACCCTGATTGTAGGCAGCTTTTCCCGGCCGCGAGACACCCGGGCGATCCTCGCCGCGCTCGGAGCCGCCCGGACCACCGCGCCGGTGCGCACGGCCCTGGAGGGCTTTGGCGACGCCGCGGAGGCCGTCGCTAAAGCGCTGCCCGCGGGTGACCACATGCGGATCGGCGCTGAAATGAACCGCTGTCAGGCGCTTTATGAGGAGCACCTGCTGACTCTGCCGGAGCTCGCGGCGCCGGGTCTGGTCCGAGCGGTCCGGCGGCTCCGCGACGCAGGTGCGTACGGTGCGAAGTTCTCCGGTGCCGGGGGTGACGGCTCGGTCGTGGCGTGGATGCCCTCCGATCGGGCAGACGCCGGCGTGACCGCGCTCGAGGGGCTCGGGATCGACGCGGAGGTGGTTCAAATCGGTATGACGAGCCCCGACAGCGGGGGCGACCGCGGCCCGTCGCCGCGGTAGCCAGCACCATGGATTCGCCACAGCTGCTCCGCCGAGACGGCCGCGTCGCCGCGGTGCTCAAGCCCGCCGGGTGGGTCGTTCACGCGACCCGCCATGAAGAACCTGCCGATCTCCGTACCTGGGTCCACCCGACGCTCGGCGCCGGCTGGGAGGCGGTGCACCGGTTGGACCGGGACACCTCTGGAGTCGTGCTCCTGGGCGCCGACGCGGAGACCCGGGCCCGACTGTCCAAGCTGTTTGCCGCGGGCGAGGTACAAAAATCCTATGTTGCTCTGGTTCGCGGCCGCGCCCACGAGAAGGGCGTGATCCGCGTCGCGCTCTCGACCGACCATCCCGGTCCGCCCCAGGCCGCCGTCACACGTTATCGGTCGATCCGACGGTTCACGGCGTTCACCCTCCTGAGGGTACGTCCCGAGACCGGTCGGAAACATCAGGTGCGGCGGCACCTTGCAGAGATTGGTCATCCCGTGATCGGAGATCTTCGCTACGATCGTGGTCCGCGCATCACGGTACCCGGCTATCCCGGCCGGTTGTGGCTCCACGCGGCCCGGCTCGACCTGCCCGGCGGCGTGAGCTTCGAGGCGCCGCTTGCCGCCGAGCTGGCCGAGCACCTCGAGGTGCTCGAGGCGGCCGATCAGGCCTGGGCGGCGCGCCGGAGCTGAGAGGAGCGTCCCCCGCGGACAGTTCCTGTCCGAAGGAAGGGGCGGTCGCGGACAGTTTCTGTCCGGCCTCCTACGCGGCGCGGCGCGGATGCAGGTTAGACAAGCCGCCTCCTGAGCGCCGGATGTCCTTCGCCCACCTCCACGTCCAGTCGCAGTTCACGCTGCTCAACGGCGTCAATACGCCCAAGGAGCTGGCGAAGGCGTGTAAGGACCGCGGGATGGACGCCCTGGCGCTCACCGACGTCAACAACCTCTACGGCGCCGTAGAGCACTTCAAGGCGTGTAAGGAGTACGGCCTCCATTTTACGCTCGGCGCCACGATGTGGGTCGATCCTCGCGGAATCGCCCACCGGGAGGGGCCCCTCCACCAGGAGGCCTGGCAGGTCGTGCTCCTCATCGAGGATGAAACAGGGTATCGGAACCTCGCCGCGCTGATCACCGAGGCGATCTACGAGGGTCTCTACTACCGGCCGCGTATCGACCCCACGCTTCTACGGGCGCGCCGCGACGGCCTCTTGTGCTTGAGCGCGGGTGAGCTGGGCCCGATCCGGCTGGGCGAGGGTCGGCGGGCCGACGATCCGGCCGCGGAGGAGCTCGCGCGGGCCCGCGTAGGGCTCCTGGGAGATATCTTTGGCCCGGACCGCCTCTTTCTGGAGCTCCAGGATCATGGGGTAGAAGGCCAGACCGAGCGGAACGAGCTCGTGCGGCGCCTGAGCACGGCGTTCAGCCTGCCGACCGTGGTCACCAACGAGGTGCGCTACGTCGACGCGCGCGACGCCGTGACCCTGGACACCCTCAACTGTATCGCTACGGCTTCATCCCAGGATGATCCGCGGCGGACCCGGCAGATCACCGATCAGCAATACCTCAAGTCGGAAGCGGAGCTCCGGGTCATCTTCCCCGACGATGGCGCCGCGATCGACCGCGCGGGAGAGCTCGCCCACCGGACCCACTTCAAATTCAAGACCGGCACCTACTACTTCCCGGCGTCTACCCCACCCGATCCCGCGCCCGACGCCGACACCGACGCCAACTGGGCCTTCTTCCGCGACGCGTTCCCCCCGCCCCGGGATTTCCCGGTACCCGACGGCCGCCCGGACGGTGCGGGAAACCTCAACGGCTACTTCGGTTGGTACGCACAGGAGGGGCTGCGGCTCCGGCTCCGCGCCGTCGAAGAGCAACTTCACCCGCGCTATTGGGAGCGACTCAACAGCGAGGTGACGATGATCGTCAAGATGGGCTTTCCGGCCTACCTGATGATCGTCGCAGAGTTCATCAACTGGGCGAAGGACCGGGGTATTCCCGTAGGCCCGGGCCGCGGTTCCGCGGCCGGCTCGCTCGCGACGTACGCGATGCGGATCACCGACATCGATCCGGTCCGGTTCTCGCTCCTGTTCGAACGTTTCCTCAACCCCGAGCGCGTGTCGATGCCCGACATCGACGTCGACTTCGCCCAGGATCGCCGGGAGGAGGTGATCGCGCATGTACGTGACAAGTACGGGCCACGGCTCGTCTCGCAGATCATCACCTACGGCAAGCTCCAGGCGAAAGCCGCGATTCGTGACGTCGCCCGCACCCTCGACCTCACGTTCACCGAAGCGGATCGTATCGCCAAGCTGATCCCGACCACGCTCAACATCACGCTCGACGACGCCCTCAAGGCCGAGCCGCGGCTCGCTGAGCTGGCGCGCACCGATCCGCGGGTGGGTCGGGTCGTACAGGTCGCGAGGCTCATCGAGGGCATCACGCGGCAGACAGGCGTACACGCAGCGGGCGTCGTGGTCGCAGATCGGCCGCTCGTCGAGCTCGCTCCCCTCTACCGGGATGGGCCCGAGGGGGGGCCGGTGGTGCAGTACGACATGAAGTCAGCCGAGAGCGTCGGGCTGATCAAGTTCGACTTCCTCGGCCTGAAAACACTGGATCAGATCCGCGACGCGGTCGCGCAGGTGGAGAAGAACACCGGCACCCAGATCGACATCGGCGCCATCCCGGTTGACGATCCGGCGGCTTTTGCGTTGCTTCAACGCGGCGATGCGCTCGGCGTGTTCCAGGTCGAGTCATCGGGCATGAGGGAGCTCCTCACCCGATTGAGGCCGTCAAACCTGGATGACCTGGTGGCCCTGGTGGCCCTCTACCGCCCGGGGCCCCTGTCGTCGGGCATGGTGGACGACTTCATTGACCGAAAGCACGGCCGTAAACCTGTAGAATATGCCTTTCCTGAGCTCCGGACCATCCTCGGGAACACCTATGGCACCATCGTCTACCAGGAACAGGTCATGCAGTGCGCCCAGACCCTGGCCGGGTACTCCCTCGGCGAGGCGGACCTGCTGCGACGCGCGATGGGCAAGAAAGACGCCGCCGAGATGGGGAAACAGCGCACGCGCTTCGTGACCGGCGCGATCCAGAACGGGCACAACGAACAAAAGGTGGGCGAGCTCTTCGATTTGTTGGCGAAGTTTGCCGAGTACGGCTTCAACAAGAGCCATTCGGCAGCGTATGGCTACATCGCCTACCAGACGGCGTGGCTGAAGGCTCGACACCGCGCCGAGCACATGGCATCGCTGATGACCCTCGAATCGGGGGACACGGACAAAATCCTCGTATATATCGGTGATTGCCGGCGCGCGGGCATCAAGATCCTCAACCCTGACGTACAGACCAGCGGCGAGACCTTCGAGGTGCCCGCCGAAGATCGCCGCGCGATCCACTACGGCATGTGCGCCATCAAGGGGATCGGGAGCAACGCGATCCGGGCGCTGCTCGAGGCGCGGGCCGAAGCAGGCGGCCGATTCGCAGACCTCATGGACCTGTACTCCCGTGTCGACTATCGAAGGATGAACCGAAAGGTGTTCGAGGTCCTCATCAAGGCAGGGGCCTTCGACTCCTTCGGCTTTCCGCGGCGCCGGCTGTTCGAGGGCATGGAGGACGCGATGGGCGCGGGCCAGTCCGAGCAGGCGCAACGCGCCTCGGGACAGGTGAGCCTCTTTGGCGGCGCGGTCGCCAAACCTCAGTTTCGGCTTCCAAACCTCCCCGAGTGGCAGATGGCGGACTCGCGTCGCTACGAGAAGGACGTCCTGGGAATGTTCCTGACCAGCCACCCGGTCGAGGAATTCAAGGACGACCTGGAGCGATGTGGCGTGACGCAGGTGCTCGACCTGGGCAGACGCGAGGCGGACCGCGACGTCAACGTGTGCGGCATCGTCGCCAACCACCGGGTGATCCGCAGCAAGAAAGGGGATAAGATGGCCTTTGCCACCATCGAGGACACCGGGGGCGCGGTCGAATGTGTGTTCTTCCCCGAGGCGTACCGCGTTTCGGCGGCAGTACTGGAGCAGGAGTCTCCGGTTTTTGTTAGGGGTAAACTGGAAAAGAAGGAAGACGGCGTGAAGATCCTGGCTGAGAGCGCCGAGCTGATGGACAGCGTGCGGGAACGAAGCAGCGTGCGGGTCGAGCTGACCGTGTCCGCCCCCCTGTTTGACGACGAGAAGGCCCGGGTGCTGTCCCAGGTCTTGGAGGCGCACCCCGGGCGCTGCGAAGGCCGGATCTTCGTGGAGGAGCCAGGCATGTTCTGGACGCGCCTCGCTGGCCTCTCGCGCCCTCTACGGCTCGCGGCGAACTCGCGGTTGCTTCACGACCTACGCGAAAAACTGGGCTCCGACATTGAGGTGAGGTTCCGATGATCACGTTCTGGATGTGGGCGGTGCTGGCGTTCGCGCTCCCCCCGGTCACCGAGGAGGCGTCTCGGGGAGAGATCGACTGGACCCGCCTTCAGCTCGTGGCGACGGCGACCGGCTCGGCGCCCGGTGGCTCCCTCAACTCGCCCGAGGCGATGGAAGCCGCGGCCCGACGCTCGTTGGGACCCGCTTTTGTGGCGATGGCGCGGGAGGTGCCCGTGACCTCGACCCTACGCGCCGGGGAGCTGATGGACGCCGGGAACGCCGTGGCGGACCGGCTCGGCTCCAACCTCTCCTTGTGGGAGGTGCAGGAGGCGCGCTACTTCACATCAGGGCAAGTGGAGCTGGAAGCCGCACTATCTCTCCAGCGCTGGCTGCGGCCCGCCCTCGTCGACATGGCGCGGGGCCGGGAACGGGAGAGCCCTCCGTCCTCCTCGGTCTCTGGTCTGGTGGTCGATGCGCGGGGGCTCGACGTTGGATTTGCGATCGCCCCCGAGCTCCGTGGCCCCGACGGCGCCACACTCTACAGCGTAGCGACTCTGACCCAGGGGGCAGCGTCCGCCACGGGTCCCGTGATCTACGTCTCGGACGCCGCAGACCCGCTCGGAGTCGCGCGCGCCGGCCTGGATCCCATCTTTGTACGTGCCCAATCGGTGCAGAATGGCGTGGATCTCACCCTCTCTGCGGCCGATGTGGGCCGGGTGCTGCAAGAGGCCTCGGCCTCGCCTTTCCTGCTGCAGGGTAAGGTCGTTGTCGTGGTGAGCCGATGACTAGCCCCACCAGCCTCACCGCCAACCGCCTGCGCCCGCGGGTGATGCCCCCGCCCCCCCCCGCCCCGCCGCCACCGCCGGAGCCCCTCCCCTCCCCGCCGCCGGTGGCGCCCCCGGAGCCGGCGCTCGACTGGGCTGGGCGGCTCCGGTGGGGCGCGGCGATCCTCGCGGTATCGGGGCTGCTGCTCTGGCTCACATGGTCACTCTTTTCCATGCTCTTTGCGTCCGCGGTGCTCGCGTATCTGCTTGATCCGGTGCTCAGTCGGCTCGAGCGGCGCGGGATCACGAGACCGAGCGGCGTGGTGGCGGTCGCGGTCATCGGCACCCTGCTGGCCCTACTCGCGATACTCGTGGTCATACCCACATTTTTCACGCAGATCAGCCATCTCGCGGCCAACCTCCAGCCCTACATCACCAACCTCGCGGCGCAGATCGGCCCCGTCCGTTCGATGGTGGAGGAGCGGCTCGGCACCCACATCCCCGTGGATCTCGACGAGCTCGCTACCGTGGCTCCCGCCTTGATCCAGCAGATCTCACCGGAGACGCGCGCTACGGTCACCGGGCTGGCGTCGCGTTTGGTCAACCTCGTGTCCACCGGCGGAATCGGCGCCGTGGCGACACTGTTCCAGCTCACGCTCCTCCCGCCCTTCGTGTTCTTCCTCGCGCGCGACTGGCCGGAGCTGATGAAGGGTATCGAGGGTCTCGTCCCGCCGCGGCTGCGCGACCCCGCAACCGTGATCGCCCGTCGGATCGACGAGCGAATCTTCGCGTTTGTGAAGGGGCAACTGTCAGTCGCCACGGCGCTGGGGATCCTCTACAGCATCGGGCTCCTGATCGCGGGGATCGACCTGGCGATCCCCGTGGGCCTCCTTTCGGGCGTGTTGTTCCTCGTGCCCTACCTCGGTGGGGTGGTGGGCGTGGTGCTCTCGGGTACGCTCGCGCTCCTCAAGTTCGGCGTCGATTGGCATGTCCTGGCATGCGTTGCCACCTTTGTCGTCGGGCAGGGCGTCGAGGGGCTCCTCCTGACCCCGCTGCTCGTCGGCGACCGGGTGGGCCTCCACCCGATGGTGGTCATCGTCGCGCTCATCGTAGGCGGCAACCTGCTGGGTATCTGGGGCCTCGTGCTCGCGATCCCGCTCACGGCGGTGCTCGCCGTACTCGGAGATGAGCTCGTGAAGCGCTATCGGGGCAGCGCCTTCTTCCGTGGCTGACCCCTCCCCCGCGCCGCTGATCGGCCGATGGCGCGGGCGCTGGCCCTACCAGGAGGCGCTCGCCGCCCAGCGCCAGTTCCGAGAGCGCCGGCAGCGCGGTGAGGAGCGCGACGAGCTCTGGCTGCTCGAACACGACGCGGTGATCACCACGGGGCGACGTCCGGTCCCCGACCTGCCCGACGAGACCCAACTCCAGGGCTCGGGTTTTTCGCTCGTCCACACCGAACGCGGCGGGCTGGCGACCGCCCACGAGCCCGGTCAGCTCGTCGGATACTTGCTCATGGACGCGGGGCCGCTCGGTCCCGAGCGGGTGGTCCACGCCGTCGAGGCCGCGCTGATCGGGTGGTTGGCCAGCTATGGCCTGGCGGCCGATCGCCGACCGGGCCTTCCCGGTGTATGGCTCCCGGCCACTGGCGGCCGGGTGTCCAAGATCGCCGCCGTTGGGCTGCATTTCCGGGCCGGGTTCACGCTGCACGGCTTCGCGCTGAACCTGCGGAACGACCTGCGTGGCTTCGGCTTGATCACCCCCTGCGGCGTTCACGAAGGGGGCGTGACCAGCCTCCTCGCGGAGCTGAACGCGGCGCCTACACCCGCGGAGGCCGCCGTGCCGGTGGGTGCCGCGGTGGCCCAGGCCCTGGGTCGCCCGTTTGAAGTCGAGAGCGAACATTCCCGCCTCGCGACGCTCAACGTCCTTGACAGGGTCCGTACCCACGAATAATACCGCCGGCGTCGCAGGCACGTAGCTCAGCGGCAGAGCACCGCTCTGACACGGCGGGGGTCGGCGGTTCAAGCCCGCCCGTGCCTACCACCTGGATCACCAGCGTTCACGCTGGTGATCCTGGCCACCCGGCATCGGGGCCCCACCCGGATCGAAAGGTCTCCGGTGCGGGAGAGGGCCCGCGTCGCGGGCCGCCGATGTTGGGTTCCCGGCCGCAAGTGCGCGTTTGGCGCATTCGTGGCCCGTTGGGGTGCGCCTCGGGCGCCCCCTGAACTCCACCTCCCCGCATTAGGAGCCTGATGCCTCCACCCCGTCGTGATAACTCCCAGCTCCCCCCCGAACGTAATGAACCTCGGGTCAACGAGCGTATTCGTGTGCCTCGGGTCTTCGTCGTCGACGAAGAGAGCGGCGAGAAGCTTGGCGAAATGGGCACGGACGAGGCGCTCGCGCTAGCGCGTGAGCGGGGCATGGATCTTGTCGAGGTGGCGCCGATGGCGCGGCCTCCGGTGTGTAAGCTCACCGACTTCGGCCGGATGAAGTACGACAAGAAGAAGCGAGAGGCTCAGGCCCGGAAGAACCAGGCGACGGTCGAGGTCAAGGAGATCAAACTCCGCCCCAAAACCGATGACCACGACATGGACGTCAAGGTACGCGCGGTGCGCGGCTTCCTTGAGGATGGCGACAAGGTCAAGGTGACGGTTCGTTTTCGCGGTCGTGAGATCGCCCACAAGGACATCGGCGAGGACCAGTGCAAGCGGCTCGCCACCCTCCTCGGCGAGCTCGCCGTGGTGGAGCACGCCCCCCGTATGGATGGGCGCCAGCTCGTGATGATGCTGGCCCCGAAAAAGAAGAACTGAGGATCTTATGGCCAAGCTCAAGCTCAAGACCAACCGCGCCACCGCCAAACGTTTCAACGTCACCGCGACGGGCAAGGTTCAGCACAAGAAGAAGGGAATGCGGCACAACCTTGAGTGTCGCTCCAAGTCCGCGAAGCGGAAGCTCCGCCAGACGGGCTACCTGACGGGCGCCGACGCCGCGAACACCAAGGCGCTCATTCCCTACAAGTAACCCGCCCCATCTCGGGTCCGGGTCCACCGCGCCGCCACCGCATATGCAGGGAAGCGGCCTCTAAAGTCGGAGATCATCATGGCACGTGTCAAACGCGCAGCCCTATCACGGGTTCGCAAGAATCGGCTCTACAAGCGCACCAGCGGCTTCTTCCTCGGGCGTAAGCGCCTTCGTCAGGCGATGGAGCACCTGGATCGGGCGCGCCGTTTCGCGTTCCGCGGTCGTAAAGAGAAGAAGCGCCACTTCCGTGGCCTGTGGATCGTCCGTATCAACGCCGCGCTGGCGCCGACGGGCCTCTCCTACAGCCGCTTCATCCACGGCGTCATCCTCGCCAACATCGGCCTGGACCGGAAGATGCTCGCGGATCTCGCGTTGCACGAGCCGGCGGCGTTCGCCGCGGTCGTCGCGCAGGCGGCTGAGGCGCTGAAGGCCTGATGCTGTTCCTGCTGCTGGCCTGCGGCGACGACGAAGAGATCAACTGGGTGCAGTACAACGCGGCCGACGACCTGGTTGAGGTCGAGGTGGGTGCGTCCGATGTGCTGGATCCCGTCTCGGCGCCGCTCCACAGCAGCACGGGTGAGGTCGAGATCGGGTCCGGAACGGTGGATCCCGGCGGCGGGCCGATCGGTACGGAACATCGAGTCGTCGTCGAGCTGTTCGACGACTACGACCAGGACATCGGCCGGGTCACCGTACGCACCACGTCCGGCGACCGAGGCGAAGACGAGTACGAGCTCACGCCCGACTCCACCGGAAAGGGCATCTGGCTGGTGGAGGTCGTCAGCGTCGGCGAGGAAGGCGAGATCCGCACCGACACCCTCAGGTTCCGCGTTTGGACCGAGGGCGAGGTAGTCGAGTGAGCCACACCCTCACCCGCGCAGACCTCACTGAGTCCGTCCACGCGGCGACAGGGCTCGCCCGAAGCGAGTGCACGGCGCTGGTAGAGGACCTGCTCGACGTCATCACGCAGGCGCTGATCCGCGGCGAGAGCGTGAAACTCAGCGGCATCGGCACCTTCAGTACCCGGGTCAAGGCCGAGCGCCAGGGCCGGAATCCGGCCACCGCCATTCCGATGACGATCTCGCGCCGTCGGGTGGTGACCTACAAACCCTCGCTGGTACTGCGACACCTCCTGAACGCGGCGCTGCGGTGAACGAGCCCGAGCTCCCCGACAAGCTCTACTTCCGAATCGGCGAGGTCGCCGAGCTCGTCGGGGTTGAGCCGCACGTGCTCCGCTACTGGGAGAACGAGTTTCGCCTCCGCCCCCACCGCTCACAGAGCGGGCAACGGCTCTACCGCAAACAGGACGTCGCCAAGCTCTTTCATGTCAAACGCCTGCTTCACGATGAAGGGTACACGGTCGCCGGCGCGCGGAAGGCGCTGAACGACCCGCTCCCCGAGGAGCCCACCTCGACCGGCACGGACCCCGAGCTGCTCCTTGAGCTGCGTCGAAGGTTGAGCGCGCTCCGGTCCGACATCGCGGCGCTGGTGGCTGAGCTCGACTGAGCGGCCGCAGTCACGCCGAGGCACCGACCCGCGGCCCGACCGCGGGGCCCGCCCAGATCCCCCCCCGTCACGCCCGCACCGAGCGGAACCCGTCGTCCACGCGCCCGCGGGACGGCAGCTTCGCCGTGACAGCTCGAGGAGCTGGCGTGCTCGACACCATGAGTAACACAAGCAAACGATAGCTCAAAACAATAACGCCTCCGCGACGTCGCGCGGACACGGCACTCAGACTCACGGAGCGGCACCCACCGGGCGCAAAGACCCGAGACGTCGACACTTGGGCTTTGCCGCCCGCAGCGCCACCGCCGAACCCTACGCCCACCCCCCCGTGCCGAACGCGCTTACTCCTGAAGCTCGGCGTAGTAGTGCCAGGTGGTGAGGCATGCGGGGATGCCCGCCGCCGCGAGGGCCTCGCAATCCGCGCCATCACATACGCTCTGGGCGAAACGATCCCCCTCGATCGCGTTGCTGCCGCGCCACTCCCCGGTCATCCCCACATCGAGCGTGATCGCCGCGTCCAGGTCTCGGTCCGCGTAGTCGGTGACCCCATCCAGCGACGCAAAGTTGCAGGTGAAGCGCACGTCGTCACGCTTACAGTGTTCGTCGGGGTCGAGCGCCATGACCACCTCGGTCTCGGTGACCGTCACGGTCCACGTCCCCACCGGCTCGCCGCCATGCCCAAAAGATGGGGGGCAATCCGTGGTCTCCGAGGCCACCTCGAAGACGTAGTTACCGCTCGTGGGGACGATACACGCGATGAGCCACAAAAACACGGGACCTCTGGGCGGTAGAGCAGCCTACTCCGATCTGCCGAACCCCCGCCACCCGTGGGGCCCCCCATGGCGATCGCGTCGGAGGCCCACCGCTCCCCGAGTGGGACCAACCCTCGCGCCCGTGTAGAACTCACGACCCGCGCTACGCGACAGGGGCAAACGCGGCTGGCCGGGCAGAGAGCCCACCCCAAATATTTTCACGACCCAGCCTGTACATCCGATATGGGTATCCGGTTGCCTCACGGAATGGCAACGGGTAGGGTAGCGAATGCCTGTGGCGCTGCCTGCTCCCGAAACCATGAAGGATTTCAACCGCATGTTCCCGGAGGATGGGGCTTGCGCCGAGTACCTGTTCCATCTGCGTTGGCC